>JANORB010000175.1:0-45444 GCA_031415135.1 Methylibium sp. | reverse complement strand
CCGGCGATCCGCGCCACATCGTGCACGGTCACGCTGGTGGAGCGACGCTTGGGAGTCGCGCTTGCTTTGGGTGCTGATTCGGACTTGGACGATGGCATGCCGCCAATGGTACCGTTACCAGCGGGCGGGCCCTCTGAGTTCGAAGACGCGCTCGAGCAGGCGCGCCCAACTCAGCGGTAACGCCGAGCCTAGTGACGATCGAGCAGGAATTGGCCGAAGAAGGCAGCGAGTTCGTCATGCGCGTCCAGCGGCAGTACGTTTGAAACGTACTGGTCAGGACGGACGACGACCATCGCTCCCTTCGCGCGGTCGATGCCGCGCAGATCGAAGATGTCGGGACCTCCCCTGAGGTCGGGGGAATAGGCCTTCTCGTAATCGATGAGACCGAAGCACCCTTTGCGCGGAAGCAGGATGGACGGCAGCTCCTCCACCTTGAGGTCGCGGTGTCCCTGCTGGAAGACCGCGCGAACGTCGATGACGCTGTCGATGTCGATGTCGGCCCCCGTCGGGGTGAAGCGACGGATCGGCGATTTTGACGATTCCGCCAAAAAGGCGGCGAGTTCGCGAAAGAGCTTGCCGCTTGCGTCGGCGAACGCGTAGATGCGCCACGCACCATCCGCACGGGCGGCATGGCCGAGCTGCACCGGCTTGGCGTCGGCGAGGCGTACGACGGGTGCCGAGTGGAAACGCATGCCGATCGTGAAGCCCTTGGCGAGGTCCTGGTGGGTGGCCTTGGCTGTCAGGTCCGTCGTCGGTGCGTAGTGCGTTGCCACACCGGCCGTGTAGCGGCCCGATTTCACGAAGTAGGCCTGAAGCTCTTGCGGATCGACACCGCCGAGTTCCGGGCGGTTCGGATCCTTCGGCTGCGACGCCATGATCTTCGACCACTCCTTGTCGAAGTCGATCAGCCCTTGGGCTATTCGCTGGCGCTCGGCGGAGTAGGTGCGCAGCAGGTCCGGCTTGGCACGCCCGTCGAGCACGGCGCTAAGTTTCCAACCGAGGTTGAAGCTGTCCTGCATCGACACGTTCATGCCCTGGCCGGCCTTCGCGCTGTGCGTGTGGCAGGCGTCACCGGCGATGAAGACGCGCGGCAGGCGCGTGCTTGACCCTTCCGCGAGCTGGTCCACGGGGACATCGTCGAACCGGTCGGTGACACGCTGGCCAACCTGGTACACCGCGAACCACACCACGCTTTTCACATCGAGCGTGTACGGCCGCAGCACCCGCTGCGCGGTCGCGATGACCGACTCCTGCGTGTGCTTGTCCCGGAAGGCTTCGCGTTTGTTCGGGTCGATCTCGCCGAGGTCGACGTAGAGCCGCACCATGTAGCCACCCTCGCGCGGAATGAGCAGGATGTTGCCCTCGTCCCCAGACTGAATCGCGGCCTTGAGCCGGATGTCCGGGAAGTCGGTTGTGGCCAGCATGTCCACGACGCCCCAGGCGTGGTTGGCGAAGTCGCCGCTCGGCACAGCCCCAATTGAATCGCGCACTGCGCTGCGCGCACCGTCGCAGCCGACCACGTACTTGGCGCGTACGGTGGTCTGCGAACCCTTGGCCACATCGCGCAGCGTGACCACGACCGGGTACTCGCTCCTGCTTTCAGATTCAGGCTCGACCTTCAGGGTGACGAATTCCAGGCCGTAGCTAGCCTCGAGCCGCGTCGGCGACTTGCGCATGTAGTCGAGCAGGTACTGCTGCAGACGGGCCTGGTTGACGATGAGGTGGGGGAACTCCGACAAGCCGTCCTCGGTGTCCTGGATGCGACCGGTGCGCTCGATGCGCGAGCGGTCTTCGTTCGACGGGCGCCAGAAGACGGTCTCGTTGACCCAGTAGGCCTCGCGCACGAGTTTCTGCCCCAAGCCGAAGGCCTCGAACATCTCAACCGTGCGGCAGGCGATGCCGTCCGCCTGACCGACCTGGAGCGCGCCCTCACGACGCTCGATCAGTCGGGTGCTGATGCTCGGGAAGTTCGACAGCTGTGCGGCCAGCAAGGCCCCGGCAGGCCCGCTGCCAATGACAAGAACGTCGACGGCGTCGGGAAGCTTCTCCTTTTGGACATCGGGGTCGCCAGGTGCGTAGCCATTCAGATAGAACTGCATGTTGCCTCCGATATCGGGCGCGCCGCGCCCATTGCAGTGGAGCGGGCCGGTCTCATGCCGCCGGGGCTGCGGCGGCGGCCTTGGCTTCGGCGAGTTTCAGCAGCCGCATCGCATTGAGTTTCAGGATCAACGGCCGAACCTCGTCCTTGAAGCCGACTTCCTCGAAGTCCTTGATCCAGCGATCGGGCGTGATCAGCGGGTAGTCGCTGCCGAACAGGATGCGGTCCTTCAGCAGCGTGTTGGCGTATTGCACGAGCTGCGGCGGAAAATACTTCGGGCTCCAGCCCGACAGGTCGATCCAGATGTTGGGCTTGTGCATTGCCAGCGAGATGGCTTCGTCCTGCCAAGGCCAGCTCGGGTGCGCGATGACGATCTGCATGTCGGGGAACGCAATCGCCACGTCTTCGAGCAGCATCGGGTTGGAGTTCTGCAGCCGCAAGCCGCCGCCGCAGCGCATGCCCGAGCCGATGCCCGAATGCCCACTGTGGAAAATGGCCGGCAGCTTGTGCTCGTTGATGACCTCGTAGATCGGCCAGGCCATCTTGTCGGCCGGCAGGAAGCCCTGCACAGTGGGATGGAACTTGAAGCCCTTCACGCCGTGCTGTTCGACCAGACGGCGCGCCTCGCGGCCGCCCATCTTGCCTTTGTGCGGATCGATGCTGCCGAACGCGATCATGATGTCGCTGTTGGCGGCCGCCGCGTCGGCGATCTCCTCGTTCGTGATGCGCGCGCGGCCCATCTGCGACTCGGCATCGACGGTGAAATTGACAAAGCCTATTCGCTTCTCGCGATAGAAGGCAATCGTCTCGTCCATCGTCGGCCGGCGGCTCGAGCGGAAGTACTTGTCAGCCGCGCGGTCGTATTCCTCGCCGTAGTTGTCGAAGGGGTTGCGGCACGACACCTCGAGGTGCGTGTGGGTGTCGATGGCGATCAGGTTGGTGGTGTCCATGTCGGTCTCCGATCTCGTGCCGCGACGGGCCGTTCCCTAGGGGCCCGAGCTCCCCTCGGGGGGCGCGAGCGAAGCGAGCTTGGGGCTGTCATGCAGCGCTTTGCGAGTCGCCGTCGATCGGCAGGATCTGCCCAGAGATCGAACGCCCGGCGTCCGAGGCCAGAAAGACCGCCAGTGCTGCGATGTCCTGCGGCGTCACCATGTGCTTGATCGATTGGTTGGCCAGCGCCGCGGCGCGCTCCTCGGCGACGCTGCGCCCACTGGCCGCTGCCCGGCCTTCGAGCACACGTTCGATGCGGGGGCCCTCGACGGCGCCGGGCAGGATCGCGTTGACGCGGATGCCGAAACGCCCAAGTTCGCGCGACAGCGTCTTCGTGAAGCCGATCAGCCCCCACTTGGTGGTCGCGTAGGGGCTGCGGTTGGGGTAACCGAAGCGCCCGGCCAGGGACGACATCATCAGGATCACGCCGGCCCGAGATTCTGAGCAAGCGCGCTTCAGGTGCGGGATCGCATGGCGCGTGACGTTGAAGGTGCCGGTGAGGTTGATGCGCAGCACCGATTCCCAAGCGTCGGGGTCCATCTGCTCGACGCTCGCCGTCGGCCCGGAGATGCCGGCGTTGTTGACCAGCACATCGAGGCCGCCGAGCGTGTCGGCCGCCTCGTCGACCATGGACTGCACGGCGCTGCGGTTGCCGATGTCGCATACCGAGGTCGTCACGCCCGGGACCTGCGCACGCAAATCAGCCAGTGCGGCGCTGTCCAGATCGCAGACATGCACCTTCGCGCCCGCTGCCGCGAACGCGTGCACGATCGCGCGGCCGATGCCGGCGGCACCGGCGGTGACGAGGACTCGCCTGGTTTCGCTCATGCCGCCTCCGGCTTGTTTAACTGCGCTGCCAACTCGACGAAGAACGCCAGGCTTGCAGGATTCACCATGGCATCCGGACTCGCCACCTTCTCGCGCGGCATGCCGAGCAGCAGCTTGCGCACGGGAACCTCCATCTTCTTGCCGGTGAGTGTGCGTGGAATCTCGGCCACTTCGTAGACCTCGTTGGGGACATGCCGCGCCGAGGCCTTGCTGCGAATCTCCTGCGCGATGCGGCCTTTAAGCGCCGCGTCGAGCACGCAGCCGGGCTTCAACACCACGAACAGTGGCATGAACGATTCGCGGCCGAGGAATTCCAGATCGACCACCAGGCTGTCGCGCACTTCGGGCAGCTCCTCGACGACGCGGTAGATCTCGGCCGTGCCCATGCGGATGCCGAAGCGGTTGATCGTGCTGTCGGAGCGGCCGTAGATGATGGCCGTGCCTCGCGGCGTGAAGCGGATCCAGTCGCCGTGGCGCCAGAAACCCTCGAAGGCCTCGAAGTAGCTTTCGCGGTAGCGCCTGCCTTCAGGGTCGCCCCAGAAGTACAGCGGCATCGACGGCATGGGCTTCGTGATGACGAGCTCGCCGACCTCGTCGATCACCGGCTGGCCGGAATCGTTGAACGCATAGGCCGCCACGCCCAGTTCAGCGCATTGAATCTCGCCGGCAGTGACCGGCAAGGTCGGCGCGCAGGCGACGAAGCCCGACGCGATGTCGGTGCCGCCGCTGATCGAGGCCAGCCACAGGTCGGGCTTCACGGCGTCGTAAACCCAGCGGTAGGCATCGATCGTCAACGGCGAGCCGGTCGAGAAGATCGCCCGCAAACTCTTCATCGGCGCGAAGTCACGCGGGCGCAGGCCGTCCTTCATCGCGTTGATCAGGAAAGCGGCGCCGCAGCCGAACGAGGTGACGCGGTGCTCGTCCATGAAGCGCCACAGCGCCTGACAGTCGGGCCAGGCCGGGTTGCCGTCGTAGAGCACGATGGTCGCACCGGTCAGCAGGGCGCCGAGCTGCAGGTTCCAGACGATCCAGCCGGTGCCGCCGAGGAAAAGCAGGCGGTCGCCGGGCCGCACGTCCTGCTGCAAGCCCAGTGTCTTCAAATGCGTGAGCACGATGCCGCCGTGCCCGTGCACCATCGCCTTGGGCATGCCGGTGGTACCGGAGGAATAAACGATCCACAGCGGGTGGCTGAAGGGCAGGCGGTCGAAGACGAGATCGGCCGGCGCGGCGATGGCCTGGGCCCAAGGGATGCAGTCGCGCCAATCGATCGGTCGTTTGCTGGACAGTGGCCCCGATACATGCACCACCGCCTTCACGCTGGGCAGCTCGCGCAACAGCTCGTCGACCACGCCCGCGCGGTTTTGCGTCTTGCCGTTGTAGGTGGTGCTGTCGGTGGCCAGCAGCAGCTTGGGCTCGATCTGGCGCAGGCGGTCAAGCACGACGGTGGCACCCATGTCGGGCGCGCAGCTCGACCAGACGGCGCCGATGCTGGCACAGGCCAGGAACGCGACGACTGTCTCGATGCGGTTGGGCAGGTACGAGGCCACACGATCACCGGCCACCAGCCCCAGGGCACGCATCTTCGCTGCCAGCGCGCCGGTGTCGCGTTGCAGTTCGGCCCAGGCCACTTCGCGCGTTGGCAGGTCTTCGCTGCGCGCGATCAGGGCCGGCGTCTGCGCATTGGCATGGCGAAAGACATGCTCGGCATAGTTCAGCCGCGCATTCGGATACCAGCTCGCGCCGGGCATCGTGTGCGACGCCAGCACCGGATCGCGTGAGCCCTCGGCCTGCACATCGAAGAAGTCCCAGACGGTCTGCCAGAACGCGCCGACGTCGCTCACTGACCACTGCCACAGCGCCGCGTAGTCATCGAAGCGCAATCCGCGAACGCTCGCCAACCAGCGCTGATAGGCCGCCAGTTGCGTTGCTTCGATTTGCGCCGGCGTGGGCCGCCACAGGACTTCGCCTTCTCCGGCCACGAGTTTGATTTCCATGTTCGTCTCCTTGGGCGGCGCGGCCAGCCTACTCTTCCGACGAGAAGCCCGAGGCCTTGACCACCGGGCCCCAGCGCTCGAGTTCGCTCTTGATGATCTTGCCGAACTCGGCCTGCGACTCGCCACCCACATCGAACGAGGCCTTCTCCAGCCCGTCGATCACCGGCTTGGTCTTCAGCGCCGCGCGGATCGCTGTATGGAGCTTGGTCACGACGTCGGCCGGCGTCTTGACCGACAGGAAGACACCGAAGTACTCGTCGGCCGCCACGTCCTTGAAGCCGCTCTCTGCCATCGTCGGCACGTTGGGCAGGAACTTCGAGCGCTTGGCACCGCTGACCGCGAGGATGCGCAGCTTGCCGGAAAGGTGGTGCTGCAACACCTCGGGCAGCACGTTCACGCCAGACTGCACTTGGCCGCCGAGCAGATCGCTGACCAGCGGCGCGCCGCCCTTGAACGGGATGTGATTGAGCGGTACGCCACCGGCGCGGCCGAGCATCACGCCCACGAAGTGTGGCGTGGCACCGGCGGCCGGCGAGCCGTAGTTGGCGTCCTTCGGGTTCGCCTTGGCCCAGGCCATGTAGTCGGCCACGGTTTTCACGCTGGCCGGCACGGCCGAGCTGACGGAGAGCGCAAAGGTCACGGTGGCCACCGAGCTCACCGGCGTGAAGTCGACCAGCGTGTCGTAGCCGAGCTTCTTGCACACATGCGGATAGATCGTCAGGATCGACGCCGGCGTGACCAGGATCTGCGTGCCATCGGCCTCGCCCGCCTTCACGGCCAGCGCGCCCAGGCGGCCACCAGCACCGGCCTTGTTCTCGACGATCACCGTCGGCGCGTAGGTACCGCGCAGCTGGTCGGCCAGCAGGCGGGCGACGGTATCGACAGAGCCGCCGGGTGGGAAGCCGACGACGATCTTGACGGTCTTGTCGATGGCGGTTTGCGCCTGCGCAAAGGGTGCGAAGGCGGCGGCAGCCAAGGCGGCGACGGCGATGAGGTGACGGCGGTTCAGCATGGTGGGTGTCTCCGGCGGATGTGGGGGTGCGATGGGGTGCATCATTCGGCGAGACACGAATCGTCACCGTCGGTTCGACGACAGTTCGAGTCGGGGTAACCACTTCGAGGACCGCCAATGACCCGCGCGTTGCGGACGCCGTCCGCGTCGATCAGCGTCGATGAACTGCTGTCGCAGTCGCCTTGGTGGGCCGCCATCGGCGAGGCGGCGCAGCGGCAACTGCGCGGCGACATCGGCGAGCGCGCTATTCGCCTGGGTGCCTGCCTCGGCCATCACGGCGAGACGCAGCACCACTGGTACGGCGTGCTCGAGGGCTTGCTCAAATGGTCGATCAATGCGGCAGACGGCCGCACCGTGACGCTGGGCGGCCAGTCGGTGGGCAGTTGGTTCGGCGAAGGCACCTTGTTGCGCGGCCAGCCGCGCAAGGCCGATCTGGTGGCGCTGCGGGCGAGCCGTGTCGCGATGATGCCGTTCGAGACCTTCGACTGGCTGCGCCGCACGCAGCCGGCGTTCAACGAGTTCCTGCTGCATCAGATCAACGAGCGGCTGCACTGGTTCATGGGCAACTTCGCCGCACACCGGCTGCCGGGCGCCGACCGGCTCGTCGCCCGCGCGCTGCTCGGCCTGGTGCACCCGTTGCTGAACCCGCGCGGCGAGCGCTGCCTGACGATCTCGCAGGAGGAATTGGCCAACCTCGCGACGGTCTCGCGCCAGCGCTGCAACGAGAGTCTGGTCACGATGAAGCGCAATGGCCTTGTGCAGCTGGACTACGGGGCGGTGATGCTGCTCGACCTCGCCGCGTTGCAGCAACTGGCCGAGTGACCGCCGAGTGACGGCCGAGTAAGGGCAGACCCGCGCGGGGCCGATGGCGCACTCGTCAGCGCGATCGGCAGCACCTTGCCCTTGTCGTCACCGGCATCGGTGCCCCGCAGACCGAGGGTATGTTGGCCGTCGCGCCACTCAAGCGTCGCGCAACCGTTCCTGCATCAGGCGGCGCACGATGGGCAAGGCCGGCGCCTCACTGCGGCCGGCCAGCGTGACGATGGCAAATCGCGCGGTCGCGTTCAAGGCGGGCTTCATCGTCAGCTCGATCAGATCGGAACCGGCAGCGCGGATGGCGATCAGCACGGTGTCGGTGTGCCGGGTCAGCTCCACCAGACTCGGGAGTTCCTCGCAGTGGAGCGTGACGCAGCGCTGCGGGTGCGCCTCGGGCCCGTACCGCTCAACCATCACCCGCGCCACTTCGTCGCTGAGCGGCGTTGACGCGATCGGATAGGCACGCAGTTGATCGAAGCTCACGCCGGCTCGTTTGCGCGCCAGCGGGTGGCCGCGCCGGCACAAAAACGAGCCGCGCATTTCGTAGGTTTCGGTGGCGCGCAGATCGTGCGCCGGCGTGAGCGAACGCGCGTCGACCACCAGCGCGTCGATCGCGCGTTCGCGCAAGCTGCGTACCAGCAGTTCGGTGCGGCCGCGCGAGATCTCCAGGCGGAGTTGCGGATGGTGCGTTGCAATGTGCATGAGCAGCGGCGTCATCAGCATGGCACCTGGCCCCGAGCCGAGCCCGATGCGCAACGATCCGGCCATGCCGCGCGCCAGCTGCTGGCCGCTCTCGAGCAAATCGTCGGCGGCATGCACGAGTTGGCGTGCACGATCGACAACCTCGCGGCCGAAGGGTGTGACCTCGCTGTGCCGGCCGACGCGGTCGAACATCGGTTGGCCCAGTTCAGCTTCGAGCGCGCGGATGCTGCGGCTCAAGGCCGGCTGGGTCAAGAACAGCGCAACTGCCGACTTGCTGAACGAGCCGGTCTGCGCCAGAGAAATCAGGTGTCGCAACTGGACGAGCGTCATGGCCGGGCTCCGGGAGTCAATGCACTGAACTCATGCTAATGCATAGAACAATGCATTGGACTTTGCATTGGCCGGACCCTACATTGACCTTGCCCGAGTCCTCCGACACCCCCCAACGCACCCCGCCCCCTCCAGGAGTTGCCATGATCAAACCCACTTTCCACCGGTCGCTGGCCTTGATGGCCGGCTTGCTGCTCAGCGCCGGCGCGGCCATCGCGCAGAGCTACCCCGCCAAGCCGGTGAACCTGATGGTGCCGTATCCGGCGGGTGGCCCGTCGGATGCGATCGCGCGCATCTTCAACAACCCGCTCGCCAAAGAGCTGGGCCAGCAGGTGCTGGTGGAAAACCTGGGCGGCGTCAGCGGCGCATTGGCGGCGCAGAAGGTGCTGGCCGCACCGGCCGACGGCTACTACATCTTTCAAGGCTCGCCCAACGAGGTGATCCTGTCGCCGCTGGCCAATGCTGCGGTCAAGCTGAAGACGGAAGACTTCCGCCTGGTGCACCCGGTGGCCGATGCGGTGATGGTGTTCGTCACGCGCAAGGACCTGCCGGTCAACAGCGTCGATGAGCTGATCGCCCTCGCAGGCAAGTCGGCCGACAAGCCGCTGACCTACGGCAGCGTGGGCATCGGCTCGCTGTATCACCTGATCCTCGAAAACGTGCAGGCTTCCACCGGCGTCAAGCTCGCACATGTGCCCTACAAGGGCAATGCACCGCTGCTGCAGGACATCGGCGGCGGCCAGGTCGATTTCGCGGTGTTGGTGTACAGCGCCGCGATGGGCGCGCTGGCCGAGCAGGGGCGGATGAAGGTGATCGGCCAGCTCGGCGCGCAGCGCTCGGAGCTGCTGAAGAACGTGCCGGCCGCCAGCGAGGGCCAGGCGCTGAAGAACTTCTCGTACAAGATCTGGACCGGCTTCATGGTGCCGAAGAACACGCCCGAGGACGTCGTCAATCGACTGCACGCCGCGATCGGCAAGACCCTGCAGGACCCGGCGGTGCGCTCGCAGCTGGCGGCGCAGACCCAACTCGCGTCGGCGCCGATGACGTTGGCCGAGTCGGCGAAGTTCTTCGACGCCGAAACCGCGCGCTACCGCGCCATCGCCAAGCAGATCAACCTGCAGCCGCAGTAGTGGTGGAGTCGTCGTGACCTACTTGTTGGACGCACTGCAGGCCCGGGTGGGCGAGTTCATCAGCCTGCGCCGGGACATCCATCGCCATCCCGAGCTGGCATTCGAGGAGCATCGCACCGCGGCGCTGGTGGCCGACAAGCTCGAAGCCTGGGGCTATGCGGTCGAACGCGGCATCGGCGGCACCGGCGTGGTCGGCACGCTGGTGCGCGGCATCGGCCGCAAACGCCTGGGCATCCGCGCCGACATGGACGCGCTGCCGATTGACGAGTCCACCGGCCTCGAATACGCGAGCCGCAACGCTGGCGTCATGCATGCCTGCGGCCACGACGGCCACACTGCGATGCTGCTGGCCGCAGCGCGCCACCTGGCCGAACAGGGGCGATTCGACGGCACGCTGCACCTGATCTTCCAGCCCGCCGAAGAAGGCGGCGGTGGCGCGCTGCGCATGATGAATGACGGCCTGTTCGAGCGCTTCCCGTGCGACGCCGTCTTCGCCATGCACAACATGCCCGGTATTGAGCAGGGCCGCCTGGTGCTGCGCGAAGGCGCGGCGATGGCGTCGTCGGACTACGCCACCATTGCGCTGCACGGCTTCGGCGGCCACGGTGCGATGCCGCACCGCGCGACCGACCCGATCGTTGCCGCGGCCAGCATCGTGATGGCGCTGCAGACCATCGTCTCGCGCAACATCGATCCACTGCACGCCGCGGTGGTCACGGTCGGCGCGCTGCATGCCGGCAAGGCCAACAACGTGATCCCGGCGTCTGCCGTGCTCGAGCTCAGCGTGCGCGCGCTCGACCGCGAGGTGCGCACCACGGTCGAGCGGCGAATCAAGGCGCTGGTGGCGGCGCAGGCCGAAAGCTTCGGCGTCAAGGCGCAGATCGACTGGAAGCCGGGTTATGCGGTGCTGGTCAACACGCCGGCCGAAACCGCGTTTGCGCGCGAAGTGGCGGTCGAACTCGTCGGCGCCGAGCAAGTCACGCTCCAAGGCCCGCCGCTGACCGGCAGCGAAGACTTTGCCTTCATGCTGGAGCGTGTGCCCGGCAGCTACGTGCTGATCGGCAACGGGACCGGGCAAAACAAGGGCGAAGGCGGCTGCATGGTGCACAACCCGGGCTACGACTTCAACGACCACAACATCGCCATCGGCAGCGCGTATTGGGTGCTGCTGGCCGAACGCTTCCTCGCCGCGAAGGAGCAGGCCGCGGCCCGATAGAATCCTGACCCAGCAGGAGAGCGCCCCGTCGCAAGCCGGGGCCACCGAAGGCGCAAACTCCCATGAACGCTCAGGTTCCGTACTGCACACCACCATCGCCGTCTGGAGAGACGTCACAACCGTGACGCACCGAAGGAGCAAGGCCCGGGCTGCCCGCCTGCGCTGAATCTCTCAGGTATCGAGGACAGGGGGAGCGGCAAGCGAATGACCACGGTCATTCGTCGCCATTCTTCTTGGAGATACCTCATGAAAGTTATCGTTCTCGGTGCCGGCCTGCTCGGCGTCACGTCGGCCTACTTCCTGCGCCAGCAAGGCCACGAAGTGACCGTCATCGACCGCCAGGCCTCGCCGGCTGCGGAAACCAGCTTCGCCAACGGCGGGCAAATCTCGGTCAGCCATGCCGAGCCCTGGGCCAACCCCGGCGCGCCGCTGAAGGTGCTGAAGTGGCTGGGCAAGGAAGACGCGCCGCTCTTGTTTCGCATCCGCGCCGACATGCGGCAGTGGCTGTGGGGCCTGCAGTTCCTGCGCGAATGCACGCCCGCGCGCACGCGCCACAACATCGAGCAGATCGTGCGCCTGGGCACTTACAGCCGCGACATGCTGCAGCAACTGCGGCGCGACATCGGCATCGCCTACGACGAGCGCACGCAGGGCATCCTGCATTTCTACACCAGCAGACAAGAGTTCGACGGCGCCGAAGCCCCGGCAGCGCAGATGCGTGCTCTCGGCTGCGACCGGCGCGTGATCTCGGCGGATGAGGCGGTGAAGCTCGAACCCGCGCTGCGCCACATCCGGCCGCAACTGGCCGGCGCCACCTACACCGCCGAAGACGAATCGGGCGACGCCAACCTGTTTGCGCGCGAGCTGGTGCAGCGCTGCCAGGCCGACGGCGTGCGCTTCCTGCTCAGCCACACCGTGACGGCGCTGCGCGAGGCCGGCGGCCGCATCGACCATGTGGAAGCCACCGATAACGAAGGCCGTTTCCAGCGTCTGCATGCCGACGCCTACGTGCTGGCGATGGGCAGCCTGTCGCCGCTGTACGTGCAGCCGCTGGGCATCTCGCTGCCGATCTATCCGGCCAAGGGCTACTCGGTGACGATGCCGGTGAAGGACGCGGCAATGGCGCACCAGGTGTCGCTGACCGACGACGAATACAAGCTGGTGTTCTCGCGCCTGGGAGACCGTTTGCGCATTGCCGGCACGGCTGAATTCAACGGCTACGACCGCGACCTGAACCGCGTGCGCTGCGAAGCCATCGTCAAGCGCGTCGAGCAACTGTTCCCCGGTGCCGGCGACAGCGAGCAGGCGCAGTTCTGGACCGGCCTGCGCCCGGCGACGCCGAGCAATGTGCCGATCATCGGCCGCAGCAAGCTGCCCAACCTGTTCCTCAACACGGGCCACGGCACGCTCGGCTGGACGCACTCCTGTGGCTCGGGCAAGAGCATCGCGCGCATCGTCAGCGGGCTGAAGCCGGAAGTGGATTTCGCGTTCAGCGGTTTGTGAAGCGGCGGGGCGGCCCGGCATGGAGTTCTTGGCCGGTTTACCCCTCGGTTTACCCCTGGCGCAATACAAAGCAGAACGGGTTAGCTCCTCATGAGAGCTAACCCGTTGATTTCATTGGTCGGGACGGCGGGATTCGAACTCGCGACCCCTTGCACCCCATGCAAGTGCGCTACCAGGCTGCGCTACGCCCCGACTGGAGTGCCGATTATAGGGCCTCCAAGTGCAGCCACCGAACCCCCGCACCGCACGGGTCACTCCGCAAGCAACTTGCGCAACGAGATCAGTTCAAGGTGCACCTGCGCCAGCGAGACCAGCGTGCTTTCGGACTGTCGGGAAGACGCCGAATCGGCAACCTCGGGCTTGAGCGCCAGCATGGCCGCAACGTCGATCACCTCGTCGGCCTCGACGTCCATCTCGTATGGCGCGGCGCTGCCCGGTTGCGCCCCGTGCCCATCGGACAACCTGTTGCGCGCACCGCTGATGGTGAAGCCCTGCTCGTACAGCAGATCGCGAATACGGCGAATCAGCAGGACTTCATGGTGCTGGTAATAGCGCCGGTTGCCGCGCCGCTTCATGGGCTTGAGCTGGGTGAACTCTTGTTCCCAGTAGCGCAGAACGTACGGCTTCACGCCGCACAGTTCGCTGACTTCACCGATCGTAAAGTAGCGTTTGGCCGGAATGGAGGGAAGCGCTTTCTCCATAAAAATCAATAAGATCAGGAGAGAAAGCTAGACTTTACTCGAACTCTTCTCCGGAAGCGATGTCACCCTGCACGACTCCCTTGAGTTTGTGGCTGGCATGAAAGGTGACGACGTCGCGGGCCTTGATCGGAATGGCCTCACCGGTTCGCGGGTTTCGGCCCGGGCGCGGTGCCTTGCGCCGGATGTTGAAGTTGCCGAAGCCGGACATCTTGACGTCGTCGCCAGCCACCAGGGTGGCATGAATGATGTCAAAAAACGCCTCGACCATGTCTTTCGATTCGCGCTTGTTCAGGCCGAGCCGGTCAAACAACAGCTCGGCCAGATCGGCCTTGGTCAGCGTCGGGGTTTCGAGCATCGACAGCGCGAGCTTGTCTTCGTCGTTGGCGCTGGAGGTCATGGGCGGCTCATTCTCATCAAGCACGCAATCGCACACCGAGACGCTGTTTCAGCGCCTGCAGCACTTCGGCCACCACACCGTCGATGCGTTGATCGGTCAGCGTCTCTTCATCGTCCAGCAGCTCCAGCCGCACCGCCAGGCTGCGCTCTCCCGCGCCAATGTCTGCCGACGGCGTGGCGGGCTTGTAGATGTCGAACAGCTGGGCCGAGCGGACCAGCCCGGCGTTGTTGGCGTGGATGGTCCGCATCAGCGCGTCGTGGCTAACACCGTCGCCGGCGATGACCGCAATGTCACGCCAGGCCGATTGCAGTTTCGCAATCGGCCTGAACACCGGCACATCACGCGCCAGCAAGGCCGCAGTGTCGATCTCGAAAAGCACCGGCGCGGTGGGCAATTCATAGCCCAGGCGCCAGCGCGGATGCAGTTCACCGACAAAGCCCACGGCAACGCCATTCACCTCGATGCGCGCGCAGCGCCCAGGGTGCAGGGCCGAATGTTGCGAGGGCACAAAACTCGCCACCTGCGGCGCGAGCAGGCTTTCGACATCGCCTTTGATGTCGAAGAAATCAACCGCCCTTTCCCTGGCACCCCATTGAACTGCTTCGGCGCTGCCATGGACCAGCCCCGCCACGCGCATGGGCTGATTCAGGCCGGCAACGCTGGAGTCGCTGTCGAGTACGCCGGCATCGCGCATGAACACGCGCCCGACCTCGAACACCCGCACTCGGGGCGCCTTGCGCGCCAGATTGAAACGCAACACGCTGACCAGGCCGCCCATCAGGCTGGAGCGCATCACCGACAACGGACTGGCAATCGGGTTCAGCACGCGAATCGGCGCGGCGTTGCCGGCGAGTTCAAGCTCCCAGCGTTCTTCGACAAAGCTGAGGTTGATCGTTTCCTGGTAGTCCCGCCCGGCCAGCGCCCGGCGCAGCGACCCCAGTCCCCGTTGTGATTCGGAAGTCACGCGCGCCACGACCGGCGCCAGCGGCGGCGTGTCAGGCAGGGTCGGGTAGCCGATCACCCGGATCACTTCTTCGATCAGGTCTTCCTCGATCCGCAGGTCGAAGCGCCAGCTCGGCGGGGTGACGCTGAGTCGGCCCGGCGTGGACGTGAATTGCAGACCCAACCGCTGCATCACCTCTTCGCACTGCGGCTGCGTCACCGGCATGCCGATGACCTTGGCAGCGCGCGCCACACGCAGCGCCACCGGGTCGCGCCGCGGCAGCGTGAGCGTCTGGTCGTCGATCGGGCCGGCGTCACCGCCGCAGATGTCGATGACCAGTTGCGTGATGCGCTCGATGTGCTCGACCGTCAGCGCCGGGTCGACGCCGCGCTCGAATCGATGGCCGGCATCGGTTGCGAAGTTGAAGCGGCGCGAGCGGCCAGCCACCGCCTCGGGCCACCAAAAAGCGGCTTCGACGTAAATGTGGGCCGTGGCGTCGGACACCGCGGTCGAGTCACCGCCCATGATGCCGGCCAGCGATTCGACGCCATGCTCGTCGGCAATCACGCCGACCGCGCCATCCACTTCGACCGTGCTGCCATTCAGAAGCTTGAGCGATTCACCCGCCCTGCCCCAGCGCACGGTCAAACCGCCGTGAATCTTGTCCAGATCGAAGATGTGCGAGGGCCGGCCGAACTCGAACATCACGTAGTTCGAGATGTCGACCAGCGCCGTGACGGAGCGCTGCCCGCAGCGCGCCAGCCGCTCCACCATCCACGCGGGCGTGCTGGCCTGGGGGTTCACGTTGCGAACGATACGGCCCGAGAAGCGCCCGCACAGGTCGGGGGCCTGCACCTTGACCGGCAACCTGTCCGTGTGGCGGCACGCCACCGGCGGAAATGTCGGCCCGGCCAACGGCGTTCCGGTCAGCGCGGAAACTTCGCGTGCAATTCCATACACACTCAGGCAATGCGCCAGATTGGGCGTGAGCTTCAGCGTGAACAGCGTGTCGTCGAGTTGCAGATGCGCGCGAATGTCCTGGCCGACCGGCGCGGCAGCGTTGAGGATGAGCAAGCCGTCATGGTCTTCGGAGAGCTTCAGCTCACGCGCCGAGCACAGCATGCCCTGGCTTTCGACGCCGCGCAGA
This sequence comes from Methylibium sp., assembly GCA_031415135.1. Lineage (GTDB taxonomy): Bacteria > Pseudomonadota > Gammaproteobacteria > Burkholderiales > Burkholderiaceae_C > LGRD01. The sequence continues at coordinate 29,637 of JANORB010000175.1, read as the reverse complement.
TTGCCGAGCCGGACGACGAACGGCTCGCCGTCTGCACCCGGCGGCAGTTGGGCGCCGACCAGCGCGCAAGGCACCTTGATGCCGGCACGCACGTTGGGGGCGCCGCACACGATGCTCAGGCGGCCGGCAGCTCCCGCATCGACCTCGCAGACGCTGAGCCGGTCTGCGTTGGGGTGGCGATCCACTTTCAGCACCTGCCCCACGACCACGTTGCTGAACGCTGGCGCCGCCGGGCGCATTTCTTCCACTTCCATGCCCGCCATGGTCAACAGATCGGCGAGCGCCTGGCTGCTGATGGGTGGGTTGCAAAATTCGCGCAACCAGGATTCCGGGAATTGCATCGATGGGTCTCGTCAGAAGGCTCGTCGGATGGCGCAGCGGGCGGCCGCGCGGGCTCAGCGAAACTGCGTCAGGAAACGCAGGTCGCCGTCAAAAAACAGACGCAGGTCGTTCACGCCGTAGCGCAGCATCGCCAACCGGTCCGGGCCCATGCCGAACGCGAAGCCGATGTGGCGCTCGGGGTCGAGGCCGAAGTTGCGCACCACGTTCGGGTGCACCTGGCCGGAGCCGGCCACTTCGAGCCAGCGCCCCTTCAAGGGGCCGCTGGCGAACGCGATGTCGACTTCGGCCGACGGCTCGGTGAACGGGAAGAACGACGGCCGGAAGCGCAACTCGAGGTCGTCGGTCTCGAAGAACTGGCGGCAAAAATCGCCGAACACCACCTTCAAATCCTTGAAGCTGACGTTCTCGCCGATCCACAGGCCTTCGCACTGGTGGAACATCGGCGAGTGTGTCGCGTCACTGTCCACACGGTAGGTGCGTCCCGGCGCGATGACCCGGATTTCGGGCGTGGCTTCGCCGCGCGCCATCGCTGCGGCGTGCCTGCGCGCATGGGCACGCGCATAGCGCACCTGCATCGGCGAAGTGTGCGGGCGCAGGTTCAACCAGCGGCCGTCGGCATCTTTCATGTCGACGTAGAACGTGTCCTGCATCGAGCGCGCCGGGTGGTTCTCGGGGTTGTTCAACGCCGTGAAGCTGTACCAGTCGGTCTCGATCTCGGGCCCATCGGCCACATCGAAACCCATCGAGCCGAAAATGGCTTCGATGCGTTCGATCGTCATCGACACCGGGTGCAGGCCACCGGTGCCGCGGCGGCGCCCGGGCAGGCTCACGTCCAGCGCCTCGGCTTGCAACTGCGCATGCAGATCGGCATCGGCCAGGGCCTCGCGACGCCGGTTCAGCGCCGCCTCGATTTGCTGCTTGGCCGAGTTGATCAACGCGCCCCGGGCCTTCTTCTCCTCAGGCGCCAACGCCGCGAGCGCTTTGAGCTGCTCGGTGATCAGCCCGGACTTGCCGAGGAAACGCGCCTTGGCGTTCTCCAGCTCGGCGGGCGCGGCGGCCCGATCGAAATCAGCCTGAGCGTCCTGAACCAATGGTGCGAGATCGTTCATGTCGGAATCAAAAAAGGCCGCACACGAGGTCGGCCTTGGAAGAGCTTGCCCGCCCTGCGTCGCCGCAGTCGGGGCCTGCCGAGCCGCTCCAGCGCTTGACCGCTGGACCGGCTTTCGACATTCAAGCGATTTGGGCCTTCACCTTGTCGACGATGCTGCCAAAAGCGGCAGGATCGTTCACAGCCATGTCGGCGAGAACCTTGCGGTCGATCTCGATCGACGCTTTTTTCAAGCCGGCCATGAACTTGCTGTAGGTGAGCCCCAGACCCCGGCTCGCCGCATTGATGCGGGCGATCCAGAGGTGGCGGAATACGCGCTTCTTGGTTCGGCGGTCACGGTACGCATATTGCCCCGCCCGCATGACGGCTTGCTTGGCAATGCGAAACACATTCTTGCGGCGGCCACGGTATCCCTTGGCAAGCGCGAGAATTTTCTTGTGACGGGCTCTGGCTGTGACACCACGTTTGACGCGAGGCATTCAGTTCTCCTTCAGCAAGCGGTTACAGGCCAGCAAAGGGCAGCATTTGCTTCATGTGCCCCATGTTGGTGTCATGCACGGCGACCGAACCACGCAGGTGGCGCTTGGTCTTCGTGGACTGCTTGGTCAGGAGGTGGCGCTTGTACGCCTGGCCCCGTTTGACGGTGCCCCCCGGTCGAACGCGAAACCGTTTGGCCGCGCTTTTCTTGGTCTTCATTTTGGGCATGACTGCTCCTTCTATGTTGCGTGCTGCAGGCGCCGGCAAAAGTCTTGCCGTCTTGTGGGCCTGCAGTCGCTTCTGGCAGCACCCCGGTCGACCGGACCGAGGCACTGAACTCTCGACAACTCACTTGCGCTTGGGTGCCAGCACCATGATCATCTGGCGCCCTTCGAGCTTGGGCATGTGCTCCACCATGGCGACATCGGCCAGTTCATCGCGAATTCGCTCCAGCAGCCGCATGCCGATGTCCTGGTGGGTGATTTCGCGGCCGCGATAACGCAGCGTGACCTTGCCTTTGTCTCCGTCTTCTTCGATGAACCGGCGCAAATTGCGCATCTTGATCAGGTAGTCGCCCTCATCGGTGCCGGGCCGGAACTTGACTTCCTTGACCTCGATCACCTTTTGTTTGGACTTGGCTTCGGCTGCGCGCTTTTGCTCCTGGTACTTGAACTTGCCGTAGTCCATCAAACGGCACACCGGAGGGTCGGCCTGGGCGACGATCTCGACCAGATCGACGTCCTGCTCGCCTGCCAGCCGCAGGGCCTCGGTGATGCTCACGATGCCCAGCGGTTCATTCTCGGGTCCGTTCAGCCGGACTTCCGGCGCCATGATCTCCCGGTTGAGGCGGTGTTTGCGCTCTGCATTGGGGGTACGGCGGTCAGCAAAAGTAGCGATGGTTCAAATCCTTCAACGGACTCCAAGGCAAGAGGAACCCAAAAATAGTCGAAGCGCGCCGAGGTTTCAGGTCTTGGCGGCAATGTCGTTGGCGAGCAGCTTTGAGAAGTCTGCCAAGGGCATCACACCGAGGTCCCGGTTGCCCCGGGCGCGCACCGCAACGGTTCCGTTTGCCTTTTCCTTGTCGCCCACGACCAGGATGTACGGAACCTTTTGCATTGAATGCTGGCGGATTTTATAGTTTATTTTCTCGTTGCGCAAATCGGACTCGACTCTAAGTCCTTGTTTTTGCAGCGATTTGACAACCTCAGTTGCATAGTCGGCCTGCGCCTCGGTGATGTTGAGCACATCCACCTGCAGCGGCGACAGCCAGGCGGGCAGCGCGCCGGCGTGCTGCTCGATCAGGATGCCGATGAAACGCTCGAAACTGCCGATGATCGCGCGGTGCAGCATCACCGGGTGCGCGCGGCCGCTGGATTCGGTGACGTACTCGCCGCCCAGCCGCTCGGCGGTGTTGAAGTCGACCTGCATCGTGCCGCATTGCCATTGCCGGCCGAGCGCGTCCTTCAGCGTGTATTCGATCTTCGGCCCGTAGAACGCGCCGTCGCCGGGTGACACGATGAAATCGCAGCCCGAGCGGCGCATGGCCTCCATCACCGCAAACTCGGCCTTGTCCCACAGCGCGTCGGCGCCGACCCGGTGTTCGGGACGCGTGGCCACTTTGTAGATGATGTCCGTGAAGCCGAAATCGGCATAGACCTTTTGCAACAGGGTCGTGTAGGCCACGCACTCGTCGAGGATCTGGTCTTCGGTGCAAAAGATGTGCCCATCGTCCTGAGTGAAGCCGCGAATGCGCATGATGCCGTGCAGGGCGCCACTGGGCTCGTTGCGATGGCACTGCCCGAACTCGCCGTAGCGCAGCGGCAGGTCGCGGTAGCTGCGCATGGCCGAGCTGAAGATCAGCACGTGGCCAGGGCAGTTCATCGGCTTCAGCGCGTATTCACGCTTCTCCGATTCGGTCGTGAACATGTTGTCGCGGTAGTTGTCCCAGTGGCCGGTTTTTTCCCACAGGCCTTTGTCCAGGATCTGCGGGCCCTTGACTTCGAGATAACCGTTGTCGCGGTACACCTGCCGCATGTACTGCTCGACGTTCTGCCACAGCGCCCAACCCTTCGGGTGCCAGAACACCAGGCCCGGCGCATGTTCGTCGATGTGGAACAGGTCGAGCTCGCGGCCCAGCTTGCGGTGGTCGCGCTTCTCGGCTTCTTCGAGCATGTGCAGGTGCTGCTGCAACTCGACTTTCGTCGCCCAGGCCGTGCCGTAGATGCGCTGCAGCATCTCGTTGCGATGGTCGCCGCGCCAATACGCACCGGCCACCTTCATCAGCTTGAAGTGCTTGAGCTTGCCTGTGCTGGGCACGTGCGGGCCGCGACACAGATCTTCGAAGCGGCCTTCGCGGTACAGCGACACGTCCTCGCCCGCAGGAATACTCGCAATGATCTCGGCCTTGTAAGCCTCGCCGATGCGCTTGAAATGGGCCACCGCCTCGTCGCGCGGCAGCACGCGGCGTTCGACCTTCTCGTCCTTGCGCGCCAATTCCACCATCTTGGCCTCAATGGCCACCAGGTCTTCGGGCGTGAACGGCCTCTTGTACGAGAAGTCGTAGAAGAAGCCGTTTTCGATCACCGGCCCGATCGTCACCTGCGCCTCGGGAAACAACTCCTTCACCGCATAGGCCAGCAAGTGCGCCGTCGAGTGGCGTATGACGTCCAGCCCGGCGGGGTCCTTGTCGGTGACGATGGCCAGCGCCGCATCCGTGTCGATGACGAAGCTGGTGTCGACCACCCGCGCAGCGCTGCCCTCGCCCACGCGGCCCGCCAGTGCGGCCTTGGCCAGGCCGCTGCCGATGGACGCTGCTACCTCGGCCACGGTCACGGGCGCATCGAATTCGCGCCTGGAGCCGTCGGGCAGTTGAATCGAAATCATGAAAGACCTCCACAAAAAACAAAAGAGCGCGGGCCAGGCCGCGCTCTCTTGGGTCAACGAAAAAGGGGTGTTCGACGAGTCGTGACGCGCGGCCGACTAGACCTTCCGGAAGAAGGTGGTAGTTCGCGGTGTCATAACCATCATGCCTTTCTCGCCCTTGTGATTGCACATCGCACAATTGTAGTTCAACGCCCCCGGCCACCGCTGCTCACAGGCGCAGCAGCGAGACATCGGCGGTCCGCTCGATGAACCACAGCACGGCGATGACCATCGCCGCCGTTGAGCCGCCGCGAATCACTACCGGCACATAACGCGCGCTGTTGCGGGCCACGAACATGATCGACACCGCCACCAGGACGATCAGCACCTGGCCCAACTCCAGCCCCAGGTTGAACTGCAGCAAGGCCCAGGCGAACTGGAGCGTCGGCAGATTCAGCTCGCCCAGCACACTGGCGAAGCCAAAGCCATGGAGCAATCCGAACGCAAAAGTGACCAGCACCACCCGCCCGCCGAAGATCGGCCAGATGTTGTTCAGCGCCGCCAGGATGATCGTGACTGCGATGGCCGGCTCGATGAACGACGAGGGCAGCGACACCCACTTCAACGCCGCCAGCGCCAGCGTGATCGAGTGCGCCAACGTGAACGCGGTGACGATGCCGATCACCGGCCAGACCGCCTCGCGCAAGGTCGGCAGCGGTTGCCAGCCTCGGCCCGAGCGGCGCATCACGGCCGGGAACAACAGGCACAGCAGGAACAGCACATGGTCGTAGCCGGTCACGATGTGGTGCACGCCTTCGCGCAGAAAGCCCGCGGCGGCTTGGGCCACTGGCGCTGCGGCGGAGCCGGCTGCCGAGGCGCCGGCATCGGCCGCGGCCAGCGCGCCCAACACCGCCGGCTGGCGCGGGTCCAGCACCCGCACCAGCGCTTCCCGGCCCGGCATCGAGATGCGCGCGATGCCGCGGTGGGTCGGGTCCACATCCGCGAACGCGGTGTAGCGGATGACGGGCTCGGCCTTCAGCACGCAGGGCGACGCGAACGTCAGTGCGGCGTACACGCCGTCGGCGCGGCGCTCCAGGGCTTGGGATGGCGCACCGAGCGGGCAGCCATCGACCTGCAGGTGCGCCTTCGCATACGCATCGATCGCCGGCCACGCGCTGCGCACCTCGCCCCAGCTGAGCTGGCCATTGCCGTCCGCGTCGATGTCGACGACGGCATCCAGGTCGCGCAGCGCCACATCGACGCGAACCGTCAGGCCGCTGTCGCCGCCGGCCAGCTGGAGGTAGGCATCGCTGGCCTTGTGCGCCCAGACCGTGGCCGCCGGCAGCACACAAGCCAGTGCAACCAGGCCGGCCCGCGCCGCCGCGCCCAGGCGGCTACAGCAGCGCATCGAGGCGAGCATCTTTCAGTCCCATGTCGCGGCGCAGCCGTTCGGCCTCTCGCAACGCCTGCGGCTCGCGCGCGGCTCGCGCCGCCTGGGCCAGCAGCAGCACATCGATCGGTTCACGTTGCAGGCCCACGTTGGCGCGCGCCAGGCTGAGCGCGCGGTCGGGCTGGTTTTCGACCACCAGCGCGAACATCGCCTGCTCGCGCGCATGCAGCGTTTGCGCCTGCGGGCGCAGGTTGGCCTGCGCCACCCGGTCGCGCATTTCCTGCGCATCGCCGGCCGCGCCGGGGGTTTTCAGGCGCGTGCCGGCCATGGCCAGGCGCAGCACCACGGCGTCGGTGCGGGCCAGGCGTTTGAGCACGGCCAGCGCATCCGCGTGCCGGCCACCCTCCATCAGGAAGTCGGTGAACGACAGCGACGTGTAGTCGTCCGGCGCCAGCCGCAACGCCGCACGGTAGGCCTTTTCGGCGTCGGCATTTTTGCCCGCGCGGGCTTCGGTTTCCGCCAGGGTGGTCAGCAGCCAGGCCTGGGTGGCGGCGGGCAACTGGGGTGTGGCCAGCATCTCGCGCAATGCTTCGCGCGCCTTGACAAACTCACCCCGCAGCCCGAGGTTTTCGGCCTCGCAGGCCTGGGCGTAGAGCGCAGCGGCCGGGATGGCGGCCAGCGCGCGGCAGGCTTGGTCGGAATCGGCATAGCGGCCCTGCACCCTGCGGATCGTGGCCAGCGTCAACCAGCCCTGGGCATGGCGCGGCTGGCGCTTGACCAAGCGTTCCAGGTTCGCGGCCGAGCCGTCGAAATCGTGCAAAAACTGCTGCACCGTGGCCAGCATCAGCAGCACCTCGTCGGGCGCCTTGTCGGGGTCGGGCCAGGCCTGCAGCGCGGCCAGCGCGCGGCCCGCGAAACGCGGCTCGCCTTGCTCGCGCGCCTGCGCCAGATAGCGCCTGGCGAGCGCCGACGCCAGTTCCGGGTTGCCCGGATCGGCCGCCCATTGCTGGCGCAGCCGGCGTTCTTCGGCGCGGCTGCCCACCACCGCCGGCAGCGTCTCCACCACCTCGGCATCGCTGCGCGGCAGCACCACTTCGGCCCTTGGCGCAGCGCTGCAGACCAAGCCTGCCGCCAGCAGCAGCGTCAGGGCAACAAGACGAATCGTTGATTCGGACATGGGTCGATCTTAAGTTCAGTTCAATGCCAGCACGGTGTGGTGCAAAGCCGGAAAAAGAGCGCCCGCCCTTTGACAGGCAGGCGCTGCTTTCTTTCGCTTCAGCGCAGCGCGGTGGGCTCCGCCGTGTCGTCGCTGGCCAGGGTCGCCGAACCCAGGTTCACCGGCTCCAGCAACTCGGTCCGCGTGGCGGCAACCGCCGTCAGGTCGGCCAGGTACTTCGTCGCAGAAGCCGACGAGGTGCCCGCTTCCGCCGGCACCGCCTCGGTCACGCCGGGCGCCGCCACGCTATCGCCACCACCACCACCACCACCACCGCCGCCGCAAGCGGCGAGCAGCACGAGAGCGCCGGCCACCACCATGGCACGCTTGTGTTTTCTCACGCGGTTCTCCTTCGGTCTCACGGCGACACCTTTTCCGGGTCAGTGTTTTCGGCCCGCTTGGGATCGAAGCTGCCGGTGTTCAGCGGCTCCTTCGCGTCGGCCGATTCGCCCGAGATCACGGTCAGCCAGGCGGCCATCTTCACGGCGCTCTCGCTGGCTTCGGCAGGGACCGATTCCGGGCCGGCCACGGGAGCCGCCGCGTCGGCGCCGCCCCCGCCACCGCCGCAGGCCGCCAACAGCACGGCCGTGCAGCCGTACAGCATCAAGCTGGATTTGTTCATGCGGTTGCTCCTCACTTGGCGCCGGGCAGCGGCGTGAACAGGTACGGGAAGTTCGGCAGCAGCGTCACCTTGGCCTGGTCGACCGCGTCGTGCAGCTTGAAGGTCGTCGCGCCCAGCGGCACGTTGGCCGGTTTGCAGTCGACCCCAAAGCCCAGCGCGTTGGTGTCGCCGTTGGCCATGCACAGGCCGCCCATCACCGCCACCAGCGAGATGTCGACGATGTCGTCCTTCGGCCGGCGGCCGTTCGGGAAGCCCGCGCTGTCGTTGCCACCGGCCAGGATGTTGCCGACGATGCCCAGGCGGTTCTGCATGGCTTCGGGTGTGGCCGGGATGCTGGTGTTGAGGCGCAGCATTTCGGACGGCACCACGTTGGCCGGCTGGTTCACGCCCTTGATGCCGGTCAGGAAGGTCGTGACCAGGTCGGTGCGCGGCAGGTTCTTCGGCGCGGTGTTCGGCCCGGTCAGCACCAGTTCGATCAGCGCCGGCAGCGTCGGGTGGGTCACGTAGTCGGCGAACTGGCCGTCGTCCTTGGGCTTGGAGCCGTTGAAGCGGTCTTTGTCGGGCAGCCCGATCACCACCTCGTTGACCAGCGGCATGCCCAGGCGCGAGACCTGTGTCCAGGCCCCGCCGACGATCTCGGTGGCCTGCAGGCCCTTCTTCGGCGTCGGGTCGAGCAGGCGGCCCTGGCGCAGGCTGGCCGTGGTCCACGCGCCGATCACCGGCTCGCTGCCCTGCGTCAGGCAGCTCTTGTGCACCTCGAGCGCCAGCGTGGTGACGTTGGCATCGTCGATGATGTTCGGCGCGGCGTTGATCAGCGTCGGGTCGGTGATCACGGCCGCAGGTGCGTTCACCAGGTCGAAGATCACGCCCAGGTTGACGGCGAACGGGTCCTTGCGCTGGCCCACGAACACCTTGCCCGGCATGGCGCAGCCGGGGATGTTGACGTTGTAGAGGTGCTTGGCGGCGTAACCGGCGTAGTCGGGAATGGTCTTGGTGCCGATGTTGTCGGCCGGCTTGTCGAAGGTGGCGCTGCCGCCGGCGGCGTTGGTGACGCTGGCGCGGTTGCCCCAGGCGGTGCGGCGGTCACCGCGGATCAGGTCGATCGTGTAGCTCTCATTCACGTTCAGCGCCGGCGACTTGACATCGGTGACCTGGCCCGACTGGATCAGCGGGATCGCCACGTTCTTGCCGCCGATGGTCAGCGTGGTGCCCTTCAACTGGTTCTTGAAGCGGAACTGGAAGGTCAGGTCTTCCTTCGCGTCGCCGTTGTTGTCCACATGGATCTCGTAGATCGCGTTCGGGTCGAGCTGGAAGTAGTTCGGGCCGCCGTACGGGGCCTGCAGCGGCTGGTAGTTGGCGATCAGCGTGACGTAGCCGTCGCGCCCGGGCTCGTAGCTGTTGAACATGTACAGGTCGGTGGCGTCGACCTTGGGCGCCGTGGTGATGAACGGCGCCTCGCGGTGGCTGGAGGCCTGGGCCGGCAGGCTGGCCATGCCGGCCGCGGTGGCGCACAGCGCGGCCACGAGGGGCAGCAGTCGCCCGGGGTTGTTGCGTTTGAAGTGGGTCATGGGTCTCTTCCTTTGCGGGTTGGCATTGCAGCCCCGTACCGCCGGGGCCGGTTGGCGAACACCACCCATGCAAGCTGTGGTGTCTGGACCTTGTTACGCAGGCTTGGCGCAAACGGATGCAAGCCGATCCAGGATTGATCGGTTCGCGTTTTCACCTAGGCATCCGCGAACTCGGCGTCCACGTAACCCCAGCAACGGCGCGATGCAAAGAACCTGCCCCGAGGAGCGACACATGATCCAGGCTGCACTGGCCACGACGATCGGCTTGAGCCACGAACTCGACGCCATGTTCGCTTGGCCATCCCGACCCGCGCGTCCCGCGCCGCTGGAAGGCAGGCGCACCGCGCCTGCCAGCGTGGACCCCGCCGAAGACGCCGCACTGTGCGCACTGGTGGCGCGCGTGGGTGCGTCCGATGCCCAGGCGCTGCAGGCCTTGTACGACGCCACCGTGGGCCGTGTCTACGCCATGGCGCGCGGCATTGCCCGCAACCCGCAGTGCGCCGAAGACATGACCGAAGACGTTTACTGGCAGGTGTGGCGGAAGGCCGTGCGCTTCGACCGCCCGCGCGGCCCGGTGATGGCCTGGCTGATTCGGGCCGAAGCCGCCGGCGCGCGCCTGTTCCTGCGCTGGAGCGCGCCCGCCGCGCCGGCCACCGGGCTGCTGCACTTCTCGACCGTGCAGGGCGAAGACGGCTGGGACGACTTCTGTCCCGGCGTGCGCATCAAGCCGCTGTGGCAGGGCGGCGAGCGCAGTTCAATGCTGGTGCGCATGCAGGCCGGCGCCGGCGTGAATGCACACCGCCACCGGCTCGAAGAAGAATGCCTGATGCTCGCCGGCGAAGCCTTCGTCGGCGACACCTTGCTGCGCAGCGGCGACTATCAACTCGCGCCGATGGGCAGTCGCCACGGCGCGGTCACGACCGACGTGGGCGCGCTGCTCTACGTGCACGGCTCACTCGACCCGGCGGTCTACCTGTAGCGGGCCGCCTTCTTCGGCCGGCTGCCCGGCCAACCACCCTCCTCGCCCAGCATCCTCGCCCCCATCGGGCAGGAGGGAGAGGTTCACCTCAAGGAGATCACGATGAAACGACTGTGCAAGAAGTGGATCGCCGCGGCCCTGCTCACCGCATTCGGGATCGGCGCGCAAGCGTCGAGCCACCGCGAGGCGCTGGCGGTGCTGAACGAGCCCTGCGCCGACAACACCGACACCTACGCCTGGGTGTCCGACGTGCGCCACGACAAGCTCTACCTGATCATGAACTTCAACCCGCTGCACGAGCCGGGCCAGGGCAACCAGGGCCTGCGCGCGTGCAACGGCTACCGCTATGAATTCCACATCGGCATCGGCGCCAGCCTCAAGTCGCGCGTGATCTACCGCGTCGAGTTCAAGAACACGCTGATGCCCGAACAGGCGCCCAGCCCGTCCGACCCGCTGGGTGGCGGCAATGAGTTGCTGTGGCAGTTGACCGGCGGCACCGAAACCATGAAGGTCACCCGCATCGTGCGCGCGGACAACAACGACTGGGACGACCGGGACGACGAGCGCCAGGTCAGCGTGCTCGGCAACAACCTGCCGGTGCTGCCGAACAACCACGGCCCGCAGACCGACCGGCTGGTCTACGGCCTGGGGCCGTTCGCAGGCTACAACTCGGGCGACCCCACCAGCCGCGAAGTCGGCCTGTACGACCAGCACTTTGTCGACACCTTCATCAAGCCGCTGTCCAACGGCGGGCGCGTGATCGCCGGCCAGTTCGACGACCCGTACCAGCTCGACGAAAAAGGCATCTTCGACCTGGTGAACCTGGGCCGCACCGACCTGGCCGGCATTCCCGGCGCGCGCCGCGGGCCGGTGGAAGACGTGTTCACCGGCTTCAACGTGTTCTCGATCGCACTCGAAGTGCCGATGAGCGACATCTTCCCCTGGGGCATTCCGCACAACGGCCACTTGCACGCGAACTCGACCGACAGCCTGCTGCGCGTGCATTCGAAGATCAGCCGGCAGCGAACCCAGACCGTCGATGCGGGCAACATCATCACCGGCCTGCGCGGCTCGGGCGGCTACGTGCAAGTGGGGCGCAATGCGCTGCCGCTGTTCAACGCCGGCCTGGTGGGCACGCAGCGCCAGACCTTGTACCTGCGCAGCGGCCCGCGCAACGACGTGAGCAACTTCGGCGCCGACATCCTGTACCCGGTGCTGGTGCGCGACGCCGAAGCGCTGGGCCTGTACGCCGCGCTCGGTGTGCCCGCCGCGTCGGTCACGGCGCTGAAAGGGCCGCGCACCGACATCATCAACGCCATCAACCTGGGGCGGCCGATCCCGGTGGCCGACGGCTTCACCGGCGACGTGATCACGCTTGACGCGGCGATCGATTCGAGCTTTCCGAACGGCCGCCGGCTTGGCGGCGGCAGCGCGCCGAACCGGCACCAGGTCAACGTGAACAGCGTGCTGATCAGCCTGATCGTCGCCGGCAACCCAGGCGCCGGGCTGGCCAAGGGCGTGGAGGTCAACGACAAGAACTTCAACTCCGACTTCCCGTTCCTCGCACCGGCCCACCAGGGCCTGCTGCAAGGGCACGGCGGCATCAACGTGCCGCCCGTGCCGAACATCCCGCTGCCGTAGGGGCGGCTGCGGCACGCTATCGTGCAACGATGTTGGATCGCCTGCGCAAAGGGGTGGTGCTGGGCATCGCGCTCAGCGCCGCCCCGCTGCTCGCGCACGATCTGTGGATCGAGCCGAGCAGCTTTTCGCCCCGGCCCGGCCAGGTCGTCGGCCTGCGCCTGCGTGTCGGGGTGGACTTGCAGGGCGAACCGCTGGCGCTGATTCCGGCGCTGGTCAACCGCTTCGTTGTCGACGACACCAGCGGGCGCAGGCCGGTCGCCGGCCAGCCCGGTGCCGACCCCGCCGGCGCCCTGCGCGTGGCCGGGCCCGGCCTGCACGTGGTGGGCTACCACAGCCACGCCAGCCGCGTGGAGCTGGCGGCGGCCCAATTCGAGGCCTACCTGGCCGAAGAAGGACTGGATGCGGTCACCGCTTCGAGAGCCCGCCGCCATGAAACCGGCGCCCCTGCGCGCGAGATCTTTTTTCGCTGCGCCAAAAGCCTGGTGCTGTCCGGCCCGCCTGACGCCGCGCAGCGCGATCGGCGCCTCGGTTTCCCGCTCGAACTGGTGGCCGAACGCAGCCCGCACGCGCTCAGCGAATCGCAGGACTTTCCGGTTCGCCTGACCTATGCCGACCGGCCGCTGGCCGGCGCGCTGGTGGTGGCGTTGAACAGCCTGAACCCGGCGCAGAAGCAGGCCCTGCGCACCGACGCCGACGGCCGCGTGCAGTTGCGGCTGCGCCCGGGTGGCATGTGGCTGGTCAAGGCCGTCCACATGGTGCCGGCGCCGGCCGGCGCCGGCGCCGACTGGGCGAGCTACTGGGCCTCGTTGACGTTCGAAGCCACCGCTGCGGGCGCCGAGACGAAGTAGCCGGTCGGGCGCTGGCGAATCGTCAGGGGCGCAGGGACGCGAAGCCCGCGCGGGCCTGCAATCGCGCCGCCTCGGCCATACCCGATGGCACGATCCTGGCTTCCGTCACGACACGCCGCGGCCGGCCCCGCATGTGCCACGTTCGCCAGCCTGTAGCATGAAGCGCAGGAGCACCGCATGCGCAGCCTCGATCCGTCCCCAACGACCCCGGCGAAAGGCCGCTGAGCCGCTGTGGTCCCGTGGTTGCGCCATGCCGCAGACCCGCTGCCCGACACGCGCCATGCGTTGCCAGCGGGCTCGGATGCACCGGGCCTGCTGGCCGCCGGCGGCGAGTTGACGCCGCAGCGCCTGGCCGAGGCCTATTCCAAGGGCGTGTTCCCGTGGTACAGCGGCGACCAGCCGGTGCTGTGGTGGTCGCCCGACCCGCGCATGGTGCTGATCGTCGGCGAGTTCAAGCTCTCGCGATCGCTGCGCAAGACCGTGCGCCGGTTTGTGAACACGTCCGGTTGCGAGGTGCGCATCGACAGCGCGTTCGAGCGTGTCATCGGCGCCTGCGCGACCACCCCGCGCGACGGCCAGGACGGCACCTGGATCGTGCCGGAGATGGTCGACGCCTACACCGCCTGGCACGCGCTTGGCAAGGTGCACAGCGTCGAAACCTGGATCGACGGCGAGCTGGCCGGCGGCTTGTACGGCGTGAACCTGGGCACCATGTTCTACGGTGAGTCGATGTTTTCGCACCGCACCGACGCCTCCAAGATCGCCCTGGCGGCGCTGGTGTGCTTTTGCCGCGAGCATGGCGTGGCCATGATCGACTGCCAGCAGCGCACCGGACACCTGGCCAGCCTGGGCGGGCGCGAGTTGCCGCGCTCCGAGTTCGAACGGCGTTTCGCCCCCGGCGTGAAGGAGCCGCCGATCACCGATTGGACCTATGATTCCAAGCTGTGGCGCCACCTCGGCATGGGCGGGCCGCAGACCGAGGAACCTGCGCCGTGACCCACCCCAAAGAGCTTCCCCTCTCGTCGCTTCAGTTCTACGCCACGGCGCCCTACCCGTGCAGCTACCTTGAAGGCCGGATGGCGCGCTCGCAGGTCGCCACGCCGAGCCACCTGATCCATGCCGATGCGTATTCGGGCCTGGTGGCCAACGGCTTTCGCCGCAGTGGCATGTTCACCTACCGGCCCTATTGCGACGGATGCCAGGCCTGCGTGCCGCTGCGTGTGCCGGTCAAGACCTTCCAGGCCACGCGCAGCCAGAAGCGCGCCTGGAAAGCCCACTCCACCCTGCAGGCCCGTGTGCTGCGTCTGTGCTTCGTGCCCGAGCACTACCAGCTGTACCTGCGCTACCAGGCCGGCCGGCACAGCGGCGGCGGCATGGACCATGACAGCGTCGACCAGTACACCCAGTTCTTGTTGCAAAGCCGGGTCAATTCTCGGCTGGTCGAGTTTCGCGAACCCTCGGAGCGCGGGCCCGGCGCGCTCAAGATGGTGTCGATCCTGGACATCCTCAACGACGGGCTGTCCGCCGTCTACACCTTCTACGAACCCGAGCCGCGCACCAGTTACGGCACCTTCAACGTGCTGTGGCAGATCGAGCAAACCCGGCTGCTGAAACTGCCGCACCTGTATCTTGGGTACTGGATTTCCGGCAGCGACAAGATGACCTACAAGGCCCAGTTCCAGCCCAACGAGCGGCTGGTCAACGGCAGCTGGCGACTCGCCGCGACCGACCCCGCCTGACCGGGCTTTGCGCCGCTGCCCGCGGCCGCGCCGAAACGTCGCAGGGTTTTCGCCCATACCCACGCGAACATCGCCGAACAAAGAATCTCCACCTCCGGAAGCGAGCCGGCGCCCCCTGCGCCGAACTTCCATTCACCCGTGGAGACTGGCATGACATTCAAGGCTCAAACTTCGTCTTGGCGCGCTGCGCTCTCGGTGCTGGTGCTGGCGAGCCCGCTGTTGTGCACCGGCGCGCAAGCCCAGGAGACCTTCAAGCTCGGCATCGTGAGCTTCCTGTCCGGCCAGGCGGCCGAGAGCTTCGGCATCCCGGCGGTGAACGGCGCGAAGGTGGTGATCGAGGCGTTCAACAAGGGCGAGGCGCCGGCGCCGTACAACAAGGTCGGGTTCGGGGGCGTGAAGATCGAGCCGGTCTACGTCGACGAAAACGGCGGCGCCACCAAGCAGGTGCAGGAACTGCGCAATCTGTATGACCGTGAAAACGTCGATGCGGTGGTCGGCTACGTCGGCTCGGGCGACTGCCTGGCGGTGGCGCCGGTGGCCGAGGAAATGAAGAAGTTCCTGATCCTGTACGACTGCGGCACACCACGCATCTTCGAGGACGGCAAATACAACTACGTGTTCCGCACCGCGTCGCACGCGACCATGGACAACGTGGCGCTGGCGCGCTACCTGAAGGCGCGCAACATCAAGGCCGACACCTTCAACATGATCAACCAGGACTACGCGTGGGGGCAGGACTCGCGCAAGGACTTCGTGTTGTCGATGGAAAAACTCTACCCCGGCGCCAAGCCGGGCGAAGACCTGCTGCCCAAGTTCGGCGCCGGCCAGTACGGCACCGAAATCTCGGCCCTGATGGCCAAGCCGGCCGACGTGACCCACTCCAGCCTGTGGGGCGGCGACCTGCAGGCGCTGGTGCTGCAGGGCGGGCCGCGCGGCCTGTTCAAGCGCTCGCAGTTCGTGCTCTCGGCGGGCGACCACGTGCTGCCGGGCCTGGGCGACAAGATGCCCGACGGCGTGATCCTGGGCGCGCGCGGCGCCTACGGCCTGCTGTCGCCGAAGTCGGCGCTGAACGACTGGTGGTGGGGCATTTACCAGAAGGCCTACACCATCTACCCGGTGCAGGCGCCGAACCGCATGATCCAGGCCCTGCTGGGCTTGAAGCTGGCGGTCGAAAAAGCCATGGCCGCCAACGGCGGCAAGAAGCCCACCCCTGAACAACTGGCACCGCGTTGCGCGGATCGGAGTGGGACACCCCCGCTGGCAAGGTGCGCATGGCGCTCGGCGGCGGCCACCAGGCGGTGCAGGACGCAGCCATCGGCAAGACGCGCTTTGATGCCGCCAAGAAAATGGTGGTGCTCGACGACATCCAGCGCTTCCCGGCCGACTGCGTCAACCCGCCGGCCGACATGAAGTCCGAGGACTGGATCAAGGCCGGGTTCCCCGGCGCCAAGTGCAATTGATCCGAACCTGCCTGCTGGCGCTGCCGGGGCCGGGTCGCAGGCGATGAGCACCGCCCTGACCATCCTGATCGACGGCCTGACCTACGCGTCCTGGCTGTTCATCGTCGCGCTCGGCCTGACGCTGGTGTTCGGCGTGCTGAAGATCCTGAACATCGCGCACGGCAGCTTCTATGCGCTGGGCGCGTATGCCGCCGCGAGCTTCGTCGGCTGGTTCGCGGCCATCGGTCTCGCGCCGGCGTGGTCCATCGTCGCGATGCTGCTGGCCGCCGTGGCGGTGGCCGCGCTGGTGGCGCCACTGACCGAGCGCGGGCTGCTGCGATTTTTCTACGGGCGCGACGAAGTGCTGCTGGTGCTGGTCACCTACGCGCTGTTCCTGATTCTGGAAGACGTGACCAAGCTGGTCTGGGGCGCAAACCCGTATTACGTGTCGGCCCCGTACAGCCTGTTCGGCAATGTCGAGATCGGCACGCAGGTTTATGTCGGTTATGACTTCCTCCTGGTGGCGCTGGCGCTGGTCATCGGCGTGGCCGTGTGGTGGGGCCTGAACCGCACCCGCCAGGGCAAGATCGTGCTGGCGGTGATCCACAGTGAAGAAGTGGCGGCCAGCATGGGCGTGAACGTGTCGCGTGTGTACATGGGGGCGTTTGCGATCGGCATCTTCCTCGCGGCGATCGGCGGCGCGTTCACGGCGCCGATGATCTCGGTGCAGCCGGGCGTGTCGGTGGGGGTGATCATCGTCTCGTTCGCGGTGGTCATCATCGGCGGGCTGGGCAGCATTCCGGGCGCCGCCATCGGCGCGCTGATCGTTGGGCTCGCGCGTTCGTCGGCGGTGCACCTGATGCCGGTGGCCGAACTGTTTTCCATCTACATCGTGATGGCGGTCGTGCTGATGTTCCGCCCCGAAGGTCTGTTCCAGCAGGTCACGGCCCGCAAGATCTGAATGCAGACCTCCCTGCATCCGGCCTCGGCATGACCCCCACCGCGGCAAACACCTCGCAGCCGCTCCTGGCGCGGCCGGCCGCGCGCTCGCGCTTGCTGCTGGCCGGCGTGGCCTTCACCGCCCTGCTCGTCGTGGCCGGCGCGTTCATGCCGAAGTGGCTGACCTTCCTGGTCACGCTGGCGGCCTCGCACGGCCTGGTGTCGCTGGGCATCGTGTTGCTGATGCGCGGCGGTGTGGTCTCGTTCGGCCAGGGCCTGGTGTTTGCGGTGGGCGCTTATGCGGCGGCGCTGGCTTTCAACCGGCTGGGCATCACCGACGCGATCGGCCTGGCGCTGCTGGGCGGCGCGGCGGCCACGCTGGTGGCCGCGCCGTTTGCGCCGCTGCTGTCGCGCTACCGCGGCATCTTCTTTGCGATGCTGACCCTGGCGCTGTCGATGGTGGCCTATGGCGCGCTCGTCAAGACCGAGGCGCTGGGCGGCTCGGACGGCTTCAACATGGGCCGCGTCACGCTGTTCGGCCAGCGCCTGCCCGATGCGCGCGTGGGCTACGTTCTGTATGCCGTGACGGTCGTCATCGCCGCCATGCTGGCCCTGGCTGCGCGCGTGTACTTCGATTCGACGCGCGGCCTGATCACGCTGGCGGTGCGTGAGAACGAGTTGCGCGTCGAGTACCTGGGCGGCTCGGTGCGGCGCGCGATGGCCATCAACTTCGTGCTGGCGGCGTTTGCCGGCGGCACGGGCGGCGCGCTCACCGTCATGTCGCTGGGCCACATCGACCCCAACTTCAGCTACTGGACGACCTCGGGCGAGTTCGTGTTCGTCGCCATCCTGGCCGGCTGGCAGAGCGTGCTGGCGGTATTTGTGGCGTCCACGGTGCTGGAGGTGGTGCGCTCGTTTTCAAGCCTGTACTTTCCGAACACCTGGCAGCTCGCGCTGGGCTTGTTCCTGCTGTTCGTGATCCGCTTCCTGCCGCGTGGCATCGGCTCGCTGTGGTTCGACCGGGCCTGGTTCAAGCGCCTGGGCGGTGATTGATGAGCGCGCCGGTGCTGCTGCGGGCCTCGGGGGTTGAAAAACGCTTTGGCGCGGTCGTCGCGGCCAGCGACATCAACATCGCCATCCCGGTCGGCCAGCGGGTCAGCCTGATCGGCAGCAACGGCGCGGGCAAGACGACCTTCGTCAACATGATCACCGGTTACCTGAAGCCGGACGCCGGGACCATCACGCTGGGCGAGCGCGACATCACGCCCTTGTCGCCACGCGCCATCACGCGCCTGGGCGTGGCGCGCTCGTTCCAGATTCCGCAGCTGTGCGCCGAGCTGAGCGTGCTCGACAACATGCTCGTGGCCATCGCCTGCCACGCCGACGACTTGTCGTTCTGGCAGCCGGCGCGCCGGCCCGATGCGGTGGCCCGCGCCGATGAGTTGCTGGCGCGCTTCAAGCTGGCCGAGCAGCGCGACCGCCGCGTCGCCGAACTGCCCGGCGGCGTGCGCAAGCTGCTCGATATCGCGATGGCGCTGACCGGCGCGCCAGCCCTGCTGCTGCTGGACGAGCCGACCAGCGGCGTCTCGGCGGAAGAAAAATTCCCGATGATGGACATCGTGATGACCGCGCTGGGCCATGAGGCGATGACCGTGCTGTTCGTCGAACACGACATGGACATCGTCGAGCGTTACGCCGACCGCGTGGTCGCGTTCTACAGCGGCCGCATCATTGCCGACGACATTCCGAAAGTGGCGCTGGCCGCTGACGATGTGCGGCGCTATGTCACCGGCGGCCCGCAGTTGAAAGGCGAAGCGAACCATGCTGAGCATTGAGGCGATTCACGTCGCGATCGAATCGGTGCAGGTTCTGCGCGGGCTGTCGCTGACGGTTCCCGAGGGCCGCATGGTCGGCCTGGTCGGCCGCAACGGCGCCGGCAAGACCACGCTGATGCGCGCGGTGATGGGCCACCTCGCGCCCGGCCAGGGCCGGATTGTCTTCAACGGGCAGGACCTGGCGGCGTTGCCCCGGCATGCGCGCGCGGCCCTGGGCATCGGCTACATGCCCGAGGACCGCGGGCTGGTGCCCGAACTGACGGTCGAAGAAAACATTCTCGTGCCGGTCTGGGCGTCCAAGACCTTGAAGGCCGCGGCGCGCCTGGAGTTCGTCTACGGCGTGCTGCCCGAGTTGAAGGATATGCGCGAACGGCGCGCCATGCTGCTCTCCGGCGGCCAGCAAAAACTGGTGGCGCTGGCCCGCGCGCTCGCGGTGGGCACCCGGCTGTTGCTGCTGGACGAGCCGTTCGAGGGTGTGGCGCCGGCCTTGTCGAGCCGGCTTGCCGATGTGATCGGCGGCCTGCGCGGCGGCGACATGGCCGTGCTGATCGCGCAGTCCGACCTGAACCATTCGCGCAGCCTGGTGGACACCGAGTTCGTGGTCGAACGCGGCGCCAACCAGCCGGCCGCCGTGGTCTGATCGCATGGCGTTCTCGCAGGCGGTCTCGCAGGCGTTCTGGCAGGCGGTCTGGCAGGACTACCCGGTCCCGGCCACGCGCCATGAATCGGTCTTTGGCAACCGCGTCGTGCGCTGTTTCACGCGTCGCCCGGGCAGCGTCGATGCAATGCTCGCGCGGGCGGTTGAACAACGCGGCGGCCATGAGGCGATGGTGTGCGATGGCCAGCGCTGGACCTATGCCGAGTTGAACGTCGAAGTCGATCGCATCGCCGCGGGCTTGAATTCGCAAGGCGTGGAAGCGGGCGACCGGGTTGCGATGTTCATCAGCAACCGGCCGGAATTCGTGTTCGTTCTGTTCGCGCTGCAGCGCCTGGGCGCCATCGCGGTGCCGATCGGCGTGCGCGAGGCGCGCCCGGCGCTGGCCTACATGCTGACCCAATGCGGCGCGAGAGGCATCGTGTTCGATGCCGAGTTCGAAGACCGGATTCCGGGCCCCGCCGAGGCCCCTGCGCTGAGCCTGCGCATAACCATCGGAACATCAAAGGACGCGCGATCGCTGGCCGGCCTTGGCGCCACCGCAGATGCCGTTGTGCGGGCGGCCGAGGTGGGCGAACAAAACACTGCGGTCATCCTCTACACCTCGGGCACCACCGGCCACCCCAAGGGCGCGATGTTGACCCACTTCAACATCGCCCATTCGGTGCTGCACTACGAAGCCTGCATGCGCCTGCGGGCCGATGACCGTTCGGCGCTGGCCGTGCCCGCCAGCCATGTGACCGGGCTGATCGCGATCATCCTGGCCATGGTCCATGTGGGCGGCGCCGTGGTGATCGTGCCGAGTTTCAAGGCGTCCGATTTCGTGGCCCTTGTAGCGCGCGAACGCATCACCCACACCTTGATGGTGCCGGCGATGTACACGCTCTGCCTGATGACGCCTGGCCTGGCCGGGCACGACCTGACGCGTTGGCGCATTGGCGGCTACGGCGGCGCACCGATGCCGGTGGCCACGATCGACCAGTTGGGCCGCCGCTTGCCCGGGCTGGTGCTGCTCAACGCCTATGGCGCGACCGAGACCACGTCGCCCACCACGCTGATGCCCGCCGGGCTGACACGCGAGCATGCCGACAGCGTCGGCGTGGCGCTGCCCTGCGCCGACATCCTGGTGATGGACGAGCACGGCGTCGAAGTGCCGCCCGGCGAGACCGGCGAGTTGTGGATCGGCGGGCCGATGGTGGTGCCCGGCTACTGGGACAACGCGGCCGCCACGGCCAGCGCATTCAGCGCCGGCCACTGGCATTCGGGCGACCTCGGCTCGGTGGATGCAGACGGCTTTGTGCGCATCTTCGACCGCAAGAAGGACATGCTCAACCGAGGCGGCTTCAAGGTCTATTCGGTCGAGGTCGAAAACGTGCTGATGGCGTTGCCGGGGGTGGTCGACGCGGCCATCGTCGGCCGCCCGTGCCCGGTGCTGGGCGAGCGCGTGCATGCGTTCATCCACGCGCCCGATGTGCCGCGCGACGATGCCGCGGTGCGGCGCCACTGCGCGGCGCAGCTGGCCGACTACAAGGTGCCCGAGACCATCAGCTGGAGCGACGCGCCGCTGCCGCGCAATGCCAACGGCAAATTGCTCAAGCGCGCGCTGCGCGAGCCGCCGCCGGCCGCCGGCTAAACCCGACCGGCGGCGTTGGCGATACCAGCGGCAAAGCGCGGCCACAGGGCCACCGGCAGGTCGTGACCCATGCCCTCGATCACGTCGAGCCGGGCGCCGGCGATCTTGGCCGCCAGATCGTGGCCCGCCGCCACCGGCACCAGCGGGTCTTGCAGGCCATGCAGTATCTGGGTCGGTTTCTTGATGCGACCGAGCAGCGCCGAGCGGTCGCCGTCGGCCGCGATCGCCATCAGCTGGCGGGCGGTGCCGTGCGGCCGATAGGAACGCCGCACCGACATGTTCAGGCGTTCGTGCAGGTAGGCGTCGCTGGCCGGAAAGGCCGGGCTGCCGATCAGTTTGTAGATGCGCACGAAGTGCGCCACCACGCTGTCCACGTTGTTGGGGTCCTTCGGGCGCGAGATCATCGCGCCGCGCACCTTGAGCGTGGCCTGCGGCAGTTTGCGCGAGCCGCTGCTGGTCATCATCAAGGTCAGGCTCTTCACGCGCTCGGGATGGCGCAGCGCCATTTGTTGCGCAATCATGCCGCCCATCGAGGCGCCGCACACGTGGGCGCTTTGGATCCCCAGCACGTCGAGGATGCCGGCCGCATCGGCCGCCATGTCGGGCAGGCTGTACGCGCTCTTCACGCTCAAGCCTATCGCGTACCGGAGCGACTGCATTGCCAGGTTGGGCACGCCGAGGTGGTCGAAGCGCTGGCTCAGTCCGATGTCGCGGTTGTCGAAGCGAATGACCCGAAAGCCGCGCTTGACCAGGCTGGCCACGAAGTCGTCATGCCAGGCCACCAGCTGCATGCCCAGGCCCATGATGAGCAGCAGCGGCTCGCCGTTAGGCGAGCCATGGTCTTCGACTTCGAGCCCGATGCCATTGGCGGAAATTTGCATGCTGCTCAGGCCGCCGGGGCCGCTGAAACCGTCGCGTGCGCCGGCGGGTCGCGAAAAAACCAGCGCCGCGCGCCACTCGCATGAAAGGGCTTCCACTGGCCCGGCGCTTGCGCCAGGCGGTCGGCAACGGCCCACAGCGCCAGCGGGTTCAGCCCCATGCCGACATGGCTGGCATGCACTTCGATGTTCTCGATCAACGGGCCCGGCTGATTGACGCTGCAGCGCCAGGCGACGATGCCGTCGGTGCGCGAGTAGATCGACGTGGTGGGCACCGGCGGCGGGTTGCGCAACTGCTCGATCATCACCGGGTCATGCACGGTCTGGCCGCTGAGCATTTCGAAGAAGCGCCATGCGTTGGTGGCGCGCGGGTGGCCGGTGAACGGCGTGCCCAGCGTGATGACGCAGCGCGCGTGGCTGGGCAGCTCCTTGGCCATTTCACGCGCATACAGGCCGCCCAGGCTCCAGCCGATCAAGCTGACCGGCTGCGCGTGTTTGGCGAACAGGGCGCGCACGGTCTCGTTGCACTGCCTGAGCACACCACGCCGCGGGCCGAAATTGAAGCCCTGGCCCCAGGCGTGGGTCACGTAGCCCAGGTGGTCCAGAAGCTTGCGCAATGGCGCGGTCGAGAAGTCATTCGCCCCGAGACCGGGAAACACCAGAACCGGATGACCGTCCCCGCGCGGCAACTTGCGCAGCCAGGGTGTCGCGGCCAGCGTGGCCGCGAACTCCAATGGCGCGCGGCCCTCCAGCAGCATCAGCCAGGCATTGGGTGCACGAACATCGTCAGGGTGGGGAGCAGGAGGTTGAAGCGGCATCAAGGTCGCACAAGGAGAACCAATGGAACATGTTAGCGGCTGGCCGGTTTGCGCTTTGGAGCGCCGGCCCTAGTTCGCTTTGCCACCTGCGAGACAGCCTGCTCGAGCGCGCCGCTCACCAGGCCTTGCGCCACCTTGGGCAAGGCCTTGCCGGCCATGCGCACGGCCGAGTCGCTCATGCGCTGCGCGGCGTCGCCCAGGGCCTGGCGCGACCGCTTGAGCATGCCGCCGCCCGGGGCATCGTCGTCGGCCGCCTCGCCGGGCAGCGACAGCGCGCGCACATCGTCGAACGCGATGCTGATGGCGTCGGCCAGCTCGCGCACGTCGGGCATGGCCAGCGCGTCGGCCATCAGCCCGAAGTCGAGCGAGCGGTCGTAGCTCTGCACCGTGATGTTCAGCGCCAGGCCGTGGGTGATGATGGACGTGGGGTAGTTGGTCAGCATGCGCGCACCGGCCATGTACAGCGGCACCGGGGGGCCGGGCACGTTGGAGATGACGACGTTGGCCACCTGCGGGATGCGATCGGCCACCCTGGCCTTGCCGTACAGCGCGGTCACGGCCTCGATCAGCCACGGCACGCCGAGTGACGGAAAGTCGGTCGGCAGGATGCTCTTGACGCTGCCCATGGTCGACTTCATCGCCGCGGTGGTGGCCTTGACGTGGGCTAGCCGCTTGCGCGGATCAGCGATGTTCGTGCCCAGGCTGATCAGGCTCATCGAGGCCTGGTTGTCGGGCGACGTGTCACCCTTTTCGCGCAGGGAGATCGGCACCGCGGCGATCATCGACTTGCGCGGCAGCGTGTGCTTCTTGCCGTAGTGGCGGCGCAGCGCGGTGCTGCACACCATCAGCACGATGTCGTTGATGGTCGCCTCGTGCGCGCGGCCGAGCGCCTTCAGTTCGGGCAGCGGCAGCGTCACGCAGGCGAACGCGCGGCCCTCGGTCACCGACACGTTGAGCGGCGTGCGCGGCGCCAGCGTCAGGTTGCTCACGCCGCTGCCCTTGCCGCCCAGCAGCGACGAGGTGGACAGCGCCTGCTTGGCCGCATCCTTCAAGGTGCCGGCGGTGGACGGCAGATTCTTGACGATGCCGGCCACCAGTTGCACCTGGTTGCCCAAGGCGCCGCGCAGCATCTCGGTCATGCCCAGGCGGAAGATCTTGATCCGCTTGGACGGGCGGGCCTCGATCTCGCGCCCGGTGGGCGCCACATCAAGAATGGCGTTGGCCAGCGCCACGGCGGCCTGGCCGTCGACCGCCGCATGGTGCAGCTGGGTGTACAGCGCCACCCGCTTGCGGCCGTTGGGGCCCGGCGCGAGCCCCTCGAAGACGTGCATCTTCCACAGCGGCCGCTTGCGGTCCAGCAGCACCGGGTGCAGCCGGCCGACCTGCGCCTCCAGGTCGGCGATGCCGGCGCCGGCCTTGCCCGCGCTCTTGCCCACCTTTTGCAGCTTGATCTCGACGATGTGGCGGTCCAGGTCCGGATCGGCATCGACCCACGCCGGGTTGGCCAGGTTCAGCGGCATCCACCACAGCTTGCGCCGCAGCACCGGCGCCACCGGCAGGCGTTGCTGGATGTGCCGGCGCATGTCGCGCACGAACCTGCCCTTGTAGTCCTCGGGCAGCTCGAACACATGCAGCGCACCCACGTGCATCGGCATGGCCGGCGTTTCGAGGTAGAGGAAGGTGGCGTCCAGGCCGGAGAGCTGTTTCATGGTGGCTCCAGGTGCTGCGGCCATTCTAGGAGGCTGTCGGGCTTTGGGTCGGGCCCCGGACTCACCCTGGAGGCGGCGCACGAATCACGCCCCGGACGCCGCGTGCGTCGCGCAAGCCCAGCCACTGGCTGACGGCCAGCGCCAGCAGCACCAGCGACCCGCCCAGCACCACGGCCGCCGTCGGCTTCTCGTCGGTGGCCAGCCAGACCCAGGCGATGGCAAAAACGATCTCCAGCAGCGACAGCAGCGACATCTCCGGCGCCGGCAGCACACGCGCCGCCATGACCGCCAGCACACACGGAATGGCGAGCTGGAACACACCCAGCAGCGCCAGCCAGGCCACGTCGTGCATCGACGCCCGCAGTGGCCACGACAGCGGCAGCGCGACGAGCGTCGACAGCGCCGCGCCGATCAGCACCGCCGGCACCAGATCGACCTTGCCCGCCGCGCGCTGCGACACATTCCAGTTGATCGCGCCGGCCAGCGGCACGCACAGCGCCACCGCGGTGCCCAGCAGGTGGCGCGGCTTGCCGTCGAAGCCGGCCGCGTACATCCAGACGATGCCGATGCCGGCCAGCGCGATGGCCACCCAGGTGCGCCGCGCCACCGCGTGGCCCAGCATGAAGTGCGCCAGCACCGCGGTGAAGAGCGGCGCCAGGCTCATGGTGATGAGCACGTTGGCCGCGGTGGTCAGCGCCAGCGCCAGCATGAAGCAGGTGAACATCACGCACCACATCAGGCCCGACAGCCACAGCGCGCGGCCGCCGGACCGCAACTCGGCGATCACCGCAACGCCACGCTGGCCGCCCAGCACGACGCCGAGCACCACCAGGGTGGCGGCGCTGCGCCAGAAGGTCATCTCGAAGCCGCGCGCCGCTTCGAGCTGGCGCGTGACCACCGCCGCCATGCTCCACAGCAGCGTGACCAACAGCATGGTGAACACCGCGCCGCGGTGGGTCAACACCATCCGGCGTCTTTCAGGCGCCTTCGCGCGACGCCTTCTTGCGGTCGTGTTCCTTCAGGTGGCGCTTGCGGATGCGGATCGACTTGGGCGTGATTTCCACCAGTTCGTCGTCGGCGATGAACTCCACCGCGTATTCCAGCGACAGGATGATGGGCGGCGTGATCTTGATCGCGTCTTCCTTGCCCGAGACGCGGAAGTTGGTGAGCTGCTTGCCACGCACCGCGTTGACCACCAGGTCGTTGTCGCGCGCGTGGATGCCGATGATCATGCCTTCGTACAACGGGTCGCCGGCTTTCACGAACATGCGGCCGCGGTCGTCGAGCTTGCCCAGCGAATAGGTCACCGCCTCGCCATCGTCCTGGCTGATCAGCACGCCGTTCTTGCGCCCGGCGATCTCGCCCTTGTAGGCTTCATACGAGTCGAAGATGTTGCTGATCAGGCCGGTGCCGCGGGTGGTGTTCATGAACTCGTTCTGGAAGCCGATGAGGCCACGCGCCGGAATCTTGTATTCGAGCCGCACCCGGCCCATGCCATCGGGCTCCATGTTCACCAGTTCGGCGCGGCGCTCGCCCAGCGCCTGCATCACGGCGCCCTGGTGCTGGTCTTCCACGTCGGCGGTGACCTGCTCGATCGGCTCGTGGCGCTCGCCGTTCACGTCGTGGAACACGACGCGCGGTTTGGACACCGCCAGCTCGTAGCCTTCACGGCGCATGGTCTCCAGCAGGATGGTCAAGTGCAATTCGCCACGGCCCATGACCTCGAAGATGCCGTCTTCGTCGGTGTCGTTGACACGCAGCGCGACGTTCGACTGCAACTCGCGATCGAGCCGGTCGCGGATCTGCCGGCTGGTCACGAACTTGCCTTCACGCCCGGCCAGCGGCGAGTTGTTGACGCAGAAGTTCATCGTCAGCGTGGGCTCGTCGACCTTGAGCATGGGCAGCGGCAGCGGGTTCTCCGGGTCGGTCAAGGTCACGCCGATGCCGATCCCCTCGATGCCGTTGATCAGCACGATGTCGCCCGGGCCGGCCTCGGTGGCCTGCATGCGCTCCAGGCCCTCAAACTTGAGCACCTGGTTCACGCGCGCCTTGAACGGCGGGCTGTCGGGCCCGCTGTAGACGGCCACGTCCTGCATGGGTTTGAGCGTGCCCTGGTTGACGCGGCCGATGCCGATGCGGCCGACGTAGCTGGAATAGTCGAGCGAGCAGATCTGCAATTGCAGCGGGTCGGTGGGGCTGCCTTCGTGGGCCGGAACGTACTGCAGCATCGCATCGAACAGCGGCGCCAGGTCGGTGCCGACCTCGCCTGGCGTCAAGGTGGCCCAGCCGTTCAGGCCCGAGGCGAAGATGACGGGGAAGTCGAGTTGCGCTTCGGTCGCGTGCAGCTTGTCGAACAGGTCGAAGGTGGCGTTGATCACGTAGTCGGGGCGCGCGCCCGGGCGGTCGACCTTGTTGACGACGACGATGGGCTTGAGGCCCAGCGCGAGCGCCTTCCTGGTGACGAAGCGCGTCTGCGGCATCGGGCCTTCGACCGCGTCGACCAGCAGCAGCACGCTGTCGACCATCGACAGCACGCGCTCCACCTCGCCGCCGAAGTCGGCGTGGCCGGGGGTGTCGACGATGTTGATGTGCGTGCCCTTCCACTCCACCGCGCAGTTCTTGGCCAGGATGGTGATGCCGCGTTCCTTTTCGAGGTCGTTGCTGTCCATCACGCGCTCGGCCACTTTTTCGTTGGCGCGGAAGGTGCCGCTCTGGCGCAGCAGCTGGTCCACCAGCGTGGTCTTGCCATGGTCGACGTGGGCGATGATGGCGATGTTGCGGATCTGTCGGGTCATGTGATTGCTCTCTCTGGTGCACACAGGAGGCCTTGCACCTCCACCGGGCTCAGCAGCCTTGTTGAAATGAGTTCGCCGGCCGCCACGTGGCCGCTGCCGAGGAAAGCGCGCGGCTGCGGGCCGTAGACGCGCACCTGGGGCATGTCTGACAGCGGCAGGCGGCGCCGCACGCCACTGAGGAAGCGGCCCGCGTCGTCTTCACGCAAGCGCACCAGCGGCCAGTCGGCCAGCAGCGCGTCGGCGTCGAGCAGGCAGCTGTCGCGCTCGGATTCGTCCATCGCGGCCAGTTGCTCCAGCGTGCGGGCGCCCGCCAGCGTCAGGGCGCCGCTGGCGGTGCGGCGCAGGCCGCTCAAGTGGGCGCCGCAGCCCAGCCGCTGGCCGATGTCTTCGGCCAGCGTGCGGATGTAGGTGCCCTTGGAGCAATGCACGTCCAGCGTCCAGGTGTCGTCGAGGCCTTGATCGCCGACATCGGCGATGACGATGCTGTGAAGCGTGACCCGGCGCGGCGCGCGCTCGAGTTCGATGCCGGCGCGCGCGTATGCGTACAGCGGTTTGCCGTCGCGCTTGATGGCGGAGTGCATCGGCGGCACCTGGTCGATGTCGCCGCTGAGCCGGTCGCACGCGGCTTGCAGCATCTCGCGCGTGACGTTGACGTCGGCGCGTCGCAGCACCTCGCCTTCGGCATCGGCGGTGGTCGTCGTGATGCCGAGCTTCACGCTGGCGCGATAACGCTTGTCGGCATCGAGGCTGATTTGCGAGAACTTGGTCGCCGCGCCAAAACACAGCGGCAGCAGGCCGGTGGCCAGCGGGTCCAGCGTGCCGGTGTGGCCGGCCTTTTCAGCGCGAAACAGGCGCTTGGCCTGTTGCAGCGCGTCGTTGCTCGACAGGCCCAGCGGCTTGTCGAGCAGCAACACGCCATGCACCGCGCGGCGCACGATGGCCACTCGGCCGGGACGGGCGCCGGACACGGTGTCAGTCATCCTTGGCGCGGCTGGCGTTGGCCTGCAGGATCAGCAGGTTCAGCTCGGCAGCGCGCTCGGTGGTGCGGTCGAACACGAAGTGCAGCGTCGGCACGGTGTGGATTTGCAGCTTCTTGAACAGGTTGTTGCGGATGAAGCCGGCCGCCTCGTTCAGCGCCTTTTCACACTCGTGCGGCTCACCCACCAGCAGCGAGAAAAACACCTTGGCGTGCGCATAGTCGGCCGTGACCTCGACCGCGTGGATGGTGACCATGCCGATGCGCGGATCCTTCAGCTCGCGAATGATCCCGGCCACATCGCGCTGGATCTGGTCGGCAATGCGAAAGCTTCGATTCGGAATGGCTCGTTTGTGTTTCATGGTGCTTCCTCAACCAGACGCCGGGCCGCCTACAAACACAAGCCCGGCGGCCTGCATGCCGCCGGGCCTTCGCAGGCGAAAGGGCCCGCGCAGGCGGGCCCTTTTTGTCCGGCTCAGCCCCGCCATCTTTGGGAGGGCGGGGTTTGGGGTGGGGCCCACTGCCGCGCTACAGGGTTCGGGCCACTTCCTTGACCTCGAAGAATTCGAGCTGGTCGCCTTCCCTGATGTCGTTGTAGTTCTTCAGCTTGATACCGCATTCAAAGCCGGTGGCAACCTCACGCACATCGTCTTTCAGGCGCCGCACCGATTCGATCTCGCCGCTGTGCACCACCACGTTGTCGCGCAGCAGGCGGAAGCGCGCGCCGCGGCGAACCAGGCCCTCGGTGACCATCGAGCCGGCCACGGTGCCGATCTTGGACGCCACGAACACGGTGCGGATCTCGGCCCGGCCGATGATCTCTTCGCGCTGCTCGGGCGCGAGCATGCCGGTCATCGCGGCTTTCACCTCGTCGACCGCGTCGTAGATGATGTTGTAGTAGCGGATGTCGACGCCGTTGTTCTCGGCCAGCTTGCGCGCACCGGCATCGGCGCGCGTGTTGAAACCGATGATCACGGCCTTGGAGGCGATGGCCAGGTTGATGTCGCTCTCGGAAATGCCACCCACTGCGGCGTGCACCACCTGCACCTTGACCTCGGCGGTCGACAGCTTGAGCAGCGATTGCGCCAGCGCTTCCTGCGAACCCTGCACGTCGGCCTTGATGATGAGCGCCAGCGTCTGGGTGTCGCCCTGCCCCATCTGGTCCATC
>JANORB010000174.1:0-47328 GCA_031415135.1 Methylibium sp. | reverse complement strand
CGGCACCACCACATCGCTGTACCGCCGCATCTTCGATGGCGACAACGCCAACGGCCTGGAGCAGGAGCTGATCGAGGGCGTCGAGAACCTGCAAGTCCGCTACGGCATCGACACAACCGCGCCTGACGCGGACGGCATCGTCGACAAGTACGTCGAGGCCAAAGGCGCAACGGCCGCCGACAGCGTGGCCGACTGGAACAAGGTGGTGGCGGTGCGCATGGGCTTGCTGATCCGCTCGACCATTGCGGTCGAGCCCGACGTGGCGGTGGGCACCACCGGCGTGGTGAACGGCGTGACGGTCACCTACCCGGCCGCCGGCTCCAAATACGACCGCCGCGTGTTCACCACCACGGTGGCGGTGCGCAACAGGATTTCATACTTTTGAACCGCGTGGACGCTTCATGAATCACCCCACCCACCGCCGCCGCGCCCAACGCGGCGTCACCTTGATCATCACGCTGGTGATGCTGGTCCTGATCACCCTGGTCGGCGTGTCCAGCATCCGCACGTCGACCATGGACGAGAAGATGGCCGGCAACTCGCGCGACCGCGACAAGGCGTTCCAGGCCGCCGAAGCGGCGGTTCAGCTGTGCCTGGCCCAGTTGCAGACCGACCCCTCGGCGGTGACGGCGCTGACGCCGGCCGCAGCGGCCAACACGCCGAACTGGGAAGTGGTGGCGAACTGGAGCAACGCCAACTCGGTGGCCAAGACCGTCGACACCGCCGGCCTGGCCTCGCAGCCGCGCTGCATGTACGAAGCCCTCGGGGCCGGCAGCGGGAACTACCGCGTCACCGGCCGCGCCGTCGGCGGCTCATCACTGACCGAAGTGATCCTGCAAGCCACGTTCTCGACCGAATGACCAGCATCCTGACCGGCATGGCAATGGCGCCGACGGCGGGCAACGGAATGGACAGGGGAATAACGATGAAGACCAAACCCGACCGGCGCCAGGCCAAACGCCTGGGCGCGATGGTGGTGGCTGGAACCATGCTGCTGCAAACCGTGGGGCCTGTCTACGCCGTCGTGTCGCAGCTGCCAGGGCTGTACACCGCGCCGCCGGAGCCGAACGTGATGTTCACGCTGGATGATTCCGGGTCCATGCAGGCGGATGCGGTTCCCGACTTTTCATTGGCTGTGAGCTATACGGGTGTACCGGACAACGACAGCAGCGCATTCTTCAACGGAGGCAGAGGCATTTGGTACCCCAACATGTGGGGCAGCGGATCTTCGTATCTGAACAAGACGTTCTACCTCTCGACCAATGCGATTGCGCGCTACATGCGGTCCTCGGCGGGCAACCCGCTGTACTACGACCCGACCGTCAGCTACCTGCCATGGCCGCAGGCGGCCAACAATGCATTGCGAATGCTGCCGGCAAACGTTGCGGCGGTGAAGATCGACACGGATGATCCCACCCAAAGCAGGCTCAACACAGCGCTGAACCTGACCACCCGTGTCGGCGCCGCGGGCGAAACCAATGGCTATTGGCCGGCAACCTACTACGTTTACAAAGGTGCAACGAAGCTCCCGTTTGCAACCCCCAACAGCGCCCTCAATACAAGCACTCCTGTCGTCTTCGACAAGTTCGAGATCCAGGGCACCGGGACAGCCACCTTTGGCAGGGCGCTGACCCGCACCGACTGCACCGGCGCCTTCTTGCCCACGTCGGGCGGCTGCACCCGCGCCGAGGAACTGCAGAACTTCGCCAACTGGCTTCAGTACTACCGCAACCGCCGCCTGATGGCCAAGGGCGCGATTGCCGCGTCGTTCGCCGTGCAAGGCACCAACCTGCGCGTGGGCTACGCGATGATCGGCACGAGCCCGGTGGTTCAGCGCGGTGTTCGGCTCTTCAGCGGCGCGAATCGAACCGATTTCTTCACCCGGCTCTACACCACGCCCAGCTCCGATTCGGTGACGCCACTGCGCAAGGCCATGGACGATGTGGGCCAACATTTCACCACGACCGATGTCAACAATCCGTGGGCGCAGACCCCCGGCACATCGATTGGCACGGAGGTCTCTTGCCGGCGCAGCTTTCACATCATGAGCACCGACGGGTTCTGGAACAGCACCGGAGCATCCGGCACACGCGCGAACAACAACGACAACTTTACCGGCAGCACCCCCGCCAAGCCCGACACCACCACGTACGCCTTTTCCGATTCGGCGAGCTCACCCACCGACCCGCTGGTGGGCCAGTTCACGATCAACCCTTTCGCCGACGGGAACCCCGATACGCTTGCCGATATTGCAGCGTACTACTGGCGCAACGACCTGCGTTCAACCACCTTGGGAACGGCCCTGGCCAACAACGTCGTGCCATCGGCGCGCGACCCCGCCTTCTGGCAGCACCTGACGACCTTCACGATCGGGCTGGGGATCAGCGGGTCCGGCGCAGTCAAGAGAAATTCGGACGCCACAACGACCATTCCCACGGTGGCCGCCACCCATCCCCTTTACCCGTACATCGGGCGTCCGTGGCTGGCCGACGCGGCGTCGCGTGATTGGCTGGTGGCGAACAAGGTCAAGATGGACTGGACAAGCCCCGCCGACGACAACCCGGCCACCGGTGACGACTTGATCCATGCGGCGATGAACGGGCGTGGCCGGTACTTCTCGGCGACGAACCCGACTGAGCTGGCTTCGGGCGTGTCCGATGCACTCTCCGAGGTCACCGCCAACCCCGGCAGCCTGGCCAACGTCGTCACCGAGACGCCGCAAGTCTCGGCCGATACCGAGGTCTACCAGGCCACCTACACCCCCAGTCAGTGGTCGGGCCGCCTCTACGCCTTCAGCCAGTCGGCCTCGGGCGTGGTGGACACAACCCCCGGCACGGCGCTCTGGGAGGCTTCCAACAAGATGCCGGCACCCGCCAATCGAAAAATTTACACGTGGAACCCGGTTACCAAGCTGGGAACTTCTTTTGCCTGGGGAAGCCTGACTGCGTCGCAGCAGACCAGTTTGTCCAACGACAGCACCCTGCTCGACTATTTGCGCGGCAGCGATGTGAAGGAAGCGGCGCAGGGCGGCCCCTTCCGCAACCGCGCTCGCTACACCATCGGCGCCGTCAAAGGCGGCGTGCTCGGCGACATCGTCAACGGCTCGCCGATCAAGGGGCCGAGCGCGGGCGGGGGGTTCGAGAGGCTGCCGTCGGGGGTACCTGGCCAGAGCACCTACACGACCTACCGTGCCACGGGCAACACGGCGCTGGACAACATGCGCAACACGCTGTTTGCGGGCGCCAACGACGGCATGCTGCATGCGTTCGACCGAAGCACGGGAGTAGAGCGATTTGCCTACGTGCCGAATTCGGTCTTCAGCGTCCGGCCGCCGAGCACACCCGCACCGGCGGCCGAGCTGAAGCTGAAAATGCTGTCCGATCCCAACTACAGCCACCGCTTCACGGTGGATGGGCCACCGCAGATCGGGGATGCGTTCATCGGGATTGGCGCCGCCGCCGCGGATTGGAAGACCGTTCTGTTGGGCTCTACCGGTGCAGGGGCGCGTTCGGTCTTTGCAATGGACATCAGCAACCCGAAGGACGTGACGGACGCGACCGCGCCTGCGGGGGCATTCAACCAAAACAAGCTGCTGTGGGAGTTCTCGGAAGCCGACCTCACCCACGGCGCCGACCTGGGCCACGTCATCAGCTACCCGCACATTGCAAAAATGAGGGCCAACGCTGACGGCACCGGTGGCGCGTGGGTCGCGATCTTCGGCAATGGTTATGACAGCGCGAACGGCAGGGCCACGCTGTTCATCCTGAACCTGCAGACCGGCGCGGTGGTGTGGAAACAGAGTGTCGGCGCGGCCGGTGGCAACGGCTTGAGCCAGCCCAACTTCACCGTCAACAACAAGCGCGAGGTCACCGCCATCTACGCGGGCGACCTGAAGGGCAATCTGTGGAAGTTCGATGTCGACAACCCCGACTCCACCCAGTGGAAGGCCGCGTTCGGCAGCGCGCCGAACTACGCGCCGCTGTTCACCGGCAGCACCAACCAGCCGATCTCGGTGATGCCCGAGATCACCTACCACCCCAACGGCGGGACGCTGCTGTCCTTCGGCACCGGCAAGCTGTTCGATGTGGAGGACACGGCCACCACCTTGCCTTCGAATGTGAATCTCAATACCCAGGCCATCTACGGCATTTGGGACAAGCCCGGCGAGACCACCGGCTTCTCGGGCAACACCACGCTGGTGCCACGGCTGCTGACCGGCTTGACCTCGGCGAGCGACAGCACACTCGGCGGATCGACCAGCCAGAAGGCGGGCGGAGGTGCCGGCGAGACCGTCGTCGATTGGACCACCCACCGGGGCTGGTACCTGAACCTGCTTGCCGGACCCAGCGGCGAACGAGTCAACGTCAATCCGCAGCAGGCCAAGAGCACCTTGCTGGTGGTGGCCAACAAGGCCGAGATCGACCCTTGCAAGAGCGCCGGGAGTGCAAGGTTGTTTGCGCTGGACCCGATCACGGGCAGCGCGCCGGGCTTCGGCGTCTTTGACGCCACCGGTGACACAAAGATCAACAGTGCGGACAAAGGCTATAACGTGAAGTCGTTTTCCAGCGCCGTGCTGTCGCTGCCGGCGCTGCAAAGCAAGAAGGCCTTCACCGACCAGGTGGTCACTGAAAGGGCTGGCACACGCGGCCAGACCGGCGAGCGTTTGGGCGGTGTGGAGAACAAACCGCTCAGTCCGACGGACTGCGCGCAGTGGCTGCTGGCGGGCGGCTCGGACACCACGATCGCAGGCTTCGACATCTCGCTGTGCTCAGCCGGCAAGCCGCGCATTTCGTGGCGTCAGCTGAAGTAGCGCCAGGCGATCCCGATGCAACAAACTCCGGTGCCCCGAACATGAAACCGAAACTCCCTGGCCGAGGCTTCACGCTGATCGAGCTGATGATCACCGTGGCGGTCGTGGCGATCCTGGCGGCCATCGCCTACCCGAGCTACACCGAGCAGGTGGCCCGCAGCCAGCGGGGGGACGCCAAGGCGGTGTTGCTGGAGGCGGCACAGTGGACCGAACGCCAGTACACCGTGAGCAACACCTACGTCGCCACACTGCCGACGGGCTTGAACCGCAGCCCCAAGGGCACCGGGACCAAGCTGTTTGACATTGCGTATGTCGCGGCACCCTCGGCTTCCGCGCCGTCAACGACTCAGTTCTATTTGCAGGCCACGCGCACAGCCGGGGCCGGCATGGCGAGCGACAAGTGCGGCAACTTCATCGTCTCGAACACGGGTTCCAAGGGCTTGGCCGGCAACGCGACAGGCACCGATGTGCCGCTGTGCTGGGATCGATAGAGGGCATGCCGCTCAGCGCGGCAGCTCGCTCGCCCCCATCAAGAACTGGTCCACCGCGCGCGCTGCCTGGCGCCCTTCGCGGATCGCCCACACCACCAGCGACTGGCCGCGCCGCATGTCGCCGGCGGCAAACACCTTGGCTACGCTGGTGGCGTAGCCGCCGATGAAGTCGGTGCTCGCGCGTGCATTGCCGCGCGCGTCTTTCTCGACCCCGAAGGCATCGAGCACGCTGCCCACCGGGCCGACAAAACCCATGGCCAGCAACACCAGATCGGCAGGCAGCACTTTTTCGGAGCCGGGCACTTCGATCATCTTGCCGCCCTGCCACTCCACCTGCACGGTCTTGAGCGCCTTGACCTTGCCTTTGTCCTTGCCGCTGCCTTCGATGAATTCCTTGGTGGCGATGGCGAACTCGCGCTCGCAGCCTTCTTCGTGGCTGCTCGAGGTGCGCAGCTTGGTGGGCCAGTAGGGCCAGACCAGCGGTTTGTTCTCGTGCTCGGGCGGCATCGGCAACAGCTCGAACTGCGTCACGCTGGCCGCGCCGTGGCGGTTGCTGGTGCCCACGCAGTCGCTGCCGGTGTCGCCACCGCCGATCACGATCACATGCTTGGCATCGGCGCGCAACTGGTTCTTGACCTTCACCCCGGTGTTGACCTTGTTCTGCTGCGGCAGGAACTCCATCGCGAAGTGGATGCCGTCCAGCTCGCGGCCGGGCACCGTCAGGTCGCGCGATTGTTCGGCGCCGCCGGTCAGCAGCAGCGCGTCGAACTGTTCTTTCAACTGCTCCGGGGTGATGGTTTCCTTGGCCCAGTTGGTGACCTTGCTGCCCTTTCCGAGTGGGTTCTGCAACTCGCCCACCATCACGCCGGTTCGAAAGACCACGCCCTCAGCCTGCATTTGCGCGACGCGCCGGTCGATGTGCGACTTCTCCATCTTGAAGTCGGGAATGCCGTAGCGCAGCAGGCCGCCGATGGCATCGTTCTTCTCGAACAATGTCACGTCGTGGCCGGCACGGGCGAGTTGCTGTGCCGCAGCCATGCCGGCCGGGCCCGAGCCGATCACGGCAATTGTCTTACCGGTTTTGTGCCTGGGCGGGCGCGGCACCACCCAGCCTTCGGCCCAGGCCCGGTCGATGATGGCGTGCTCGATGCTCTTGATGCCCACCGCGTCGTCGTTGACGTTCAGCGTGCAGGCCGCTTCGCAGGGCGCGGGGCAGATGCGGCCGGTGAATTCGGGGAAGTTGTTGGTGGAATGCAGCACGGCAATGGCGTTCTTCCAGTCGCCGCGATAAACCAGGTCATTGAAGTCCGGAATGATGTTGTTGACCGGGCAGCCGCTGTTGCAAAACGGCGTGCCGCAATCCATGCAGCGCGCGCTCTGGACCTTGGCGTCGTCTTCCTTCAGGCCGATGACAAATTCGCGGTGGTTCCTGACGCGCTGCTGGACCGGCTCGTAGCCTTCTTCCAGCCGCTCGTATTCCATGAAGCCGGTGACTTTTCCCATGATGCTGAGGTTCTCTCGGTCGCTTGCGTGCGGCTCACTTGGCCGGCACGGTGATGTTCTTCTGGTCCGCCGCGCGGGCCTTGGCGATGGTCTGCTCGGCGTCGGCCTTGGCCGCCATTTCGGTGAGCGCGCGCCTGTACTCGTTGGGGAACACCTTGACGAACCTGCCGCGCGCCTGCGCCCAGTGGTCGAGGATGTGGCGCGCCTGCAAGGAGCCGGTCCACTTGTGGTGGTCTTCGACCAGCTTCTTCAGCAGCACATCGTCGGCCTGCGGGCGGCCGTCGATGCGGTGCCACACCGCCTTGGGCACGCTGGCTTCTTGTTCGGCGGCCGGCAGCACCTTGTCGAGCGACACCATCGCGGTGTTGCAGCGCTGGGCAAAGCTGCCGTCTTCGTCGTACACGTAGGCCACGCCGCCGCTCATGCCGGCGGCGAAATTGCGGCCGGTCTGGCCCAGCACCGCGACGGTGCCGCCGGTCATGTATTCGCAGCCGTGGTCGCCGGTGCCTTCGACCACCGCCGTGGCACCCGACAGCCGCACCGCAAAGCGTTCACCGGCCACACCGCGGAAAAATGCCTCACCGCTGGTCGCGCCATACAACACGGTGTTGCCGACGATGATGTTCTTGGTGGCGTCGCCCCTGAAGTCGATGCTCGGCCGGATCGCAATCCGCCCGCCGCTCATGCCTTTGCCGGTGTAGTCGTTGGCGTCGCCGATCAGGTACAGCGTGATGCCCTTGGCCAGGAACGCGCCGAAGCTCTGCCCGCCGGTGCCTTCCATCTGGATGAAGATGGTCTGGTCGGGCAGGCCTTCGGGGTGGCGGCGGATCAACTCGCCCGACAGCATCGCGCCGACGGTGCGGTTGCCGTTGCGCGTTTCTTCCATGAACTGCACGCGTTCGCCGCGCTCCAGCGCGGGCAGGCACTTCTGGATCAGCTTCACGTCGAGTGCCTTGGCCAGGCCGTGGTCTTGCGCTTCGACCTGGCGCCGCGCCACGTCGGCCGGGGCGGCGGGCAGGTGGAAGACACGGCTGAAGTCCAGGCCGCTGGCTTTCCAGTGCGCGATGCCCTTCTTCGTGTCGAGCAGGTCGGCGCGGCCGATCAAGTCGTCGAACTTTCGGATCCCCAGTTGCGCCATGATCTGGCGCGCTTCTTCGGCGACGAAGAAGAAGAAGTTCACCACGTGCTCGGGCCGGCCGGCAAACTTGGCGCGCAGCAGCGGGTCTTGCGTGGCCACGCCGACCGGGCAGGTGTTGAGGTGGCACTTGCGCATCATGATGCAGCCCTCGGCCACCAGCGGCGCGGTGGCGAAGCCGAACTCGTCGGCGCCGAGCAATGCGCCGATCACCACGTCGCGGCCGGTCTTCATCTGGCCGTCGGCCTGCACACGGATGCGGCCGCGCAGGCGGTTCAGCACCAGGGTCTGCTGGGTTTCGGCCAGCCCCAATTCCCACGGTGTGCCGGCATGTTTGATCGACGACCACGGTGAGGCGCCGGTGCCACCGTCGTGCCCGGCAATCACCACATGGTCGGCCTTGGCCTTGGCCACGCCGGCGGCGATGGTGCCCACGCCGACCTCGCTGACGAGCTTGACGCTGATGCTGGCACGCGGGTTGGCGTTTTTCAGGTCGTGGATCAGCTGGGCCAGGTCTTCGATGGAGTAGATGTCGTGGTGCGGCGGCGGTGAGATGAGCCCGACGCCGGGCACCGAGTAGCGCAGCATGCCGATGTACTCGCTGACCTTGCCGCCGGGCAGCTGGCCGCCCTCGCCCGGCTTGGCGCCCTGGGCCATCTTGATCTGGATCTGGTCGGCGCTGATGAGGTACTCGGTGGTCACACCGAAGCGGCCCGACGCGACCTGCTTGATCTTGCTGCGCAGCGAGTCGCCGGCCTTCAGTTCGTAGTCGGCAACGATGACCTTGCCGCCGATCACGTCGCTGATCCTGGTGCCCGCGGTGATCGGGATGCCCTTGAGTTCGTTGCGATAGCGGGCCGGGTCTTCGCCACCCTCGCCGGTATTGCTCTTGCCGCCGATGCGGTTCATCGCCACGGCCAGGGTGGAATGCGCCTCGGTGGAGATCGAGCCCAGCGACATCGCGCCGGTGGCGAAGCGCTTGACGATCTCGGCGGCGGGCTCGACTTCATCCAGCGCTATCGCTTTGCTCGGATCGACCTTGAACTCGAACAGCCCGCGCAAGGTCATGTGGCGATGCGACTGGTCGTTGATCAGTTGTGCGTATTCCTTGTAGGTCTCGTACTTGCCCGAGCGCGCGCTGTGCTGCAGCTTGGCGATGGCGTCGGGCGTCCACATGTGCTCTTCGCCGCGCACGCGCCAGGCGTATTCGCCACCGGCATCGAGCATGTCGGCCAGCACCGGGTCGTCGCCGAAGGCGGCGTTGTGCATCCGGATCGCTTCTTCGGCGACCTCGAACACACCGATGCCGCCGACCTGGCTGGCGGTGCCGCGGAAGTATTTTTCGACCAGCATCTTCTCCAGGCCGATGGCTTCGAAGAGTTGCGCGCCGCAATAGGACATGTAGGTCGACACACCCATCTTCGACATGATCTTGGACAAGCCCTTGCCCACCGCCTTCACGTAGTTGTAAATCGCCTTTTCGGCCGACAGGTCGCCCTGCAATTCCTTGTGCAGCGACGCCAGGGTTTCCAGTGCGAGGTAGGGGTGCACGGCTTCGGCGCCGTAACCGGCCAGCACCGCGAAGTGATGCACCTCGCGCGCCGAGGCCGTTTCGACCACCAGCCCCGCGGTCGTGCGCAGGCCTTCGTGCACCAGGTGCTGGTGCACCGCCGACAGCGCCAGCAAGGCGGGGATGGCGACATGGTCGCGGTCCATGCGGCGGTCGCTGATGATCAGGATGTTGTGGCCGGTCTTCAGCGCGTCCACGCTCTCGGCGCACAACGACGCGAGTTTGGCTTCGACGCCCTCGTCGCCCCAGGCGAGCGGGTAGGTGATGTTGAGTTCGTAGCTCTTGAACTTGGCGCCGGTGTGCTTTTCGATCTGGCGCAGGCGCGCCATGTCGTCGAAGTCGAGCACCGGTTGCGGCACCTCCAGGCGCATCGGCGGGTTGACCGCGTTGATGTCGAGCAGGTTGGGCTTGGGGCCGACGAAGGAGACCAGCGACATCACGATCGCTTCGCGGATCGGGTCGATCGGCGGGTTGGTGACCTGCGCAAAAAGCTGCTTGAAGTAGTTGTAGAGCGGCTTGTTCTTGTCGGACAGCACCGCCAGCGGCGAGTCGTTGCCCATCGAGCCTATGCCTTCTTCACCGGCCTGCGCCATCGGGCTGAGCAGGAACTTCAGATCCTCTTGCGTGTAGCCGAAGGCCTGCTGGCGGTCGAGCAGGCTTTCGGTGAAGCTTGCCGGTTCGGCATGCGCCGGCAGGTGCTCCAGCTTGATGCGCACGCTTTCGATCCACTGGCGGTACGGCTTGGCCGACGCGAACTGGTTTTTCAGCTCTTCGTCGTCGACGATGCGGCCCTGCTCGAAGTCGATCAGGAACATCTTGCCGGGCTGCAGGCGCCATTTCTTGACGATGCGGTTCTCGGGGATCGGCAGCACGCCGGACTCGGAAGCCATCACGACCAGGTCGTCGTCGGTGACGATGTAGCGCGCCGGGCGCAGGCCATTGCGGTCGAGCGTCGCGCCGATCTGGCGGCCGTCGGTGAACACCATCGCGGCCGGGCCGTCCCACGGCTCCAGCATGGCGGCGTGGTACTCGTAGAACGCGCGCCGGCGCTCGTCCATCGTGTCGTGCTGCTCCCAGGCCTCGGGGATCATCATCATCGCGGCGTGTGCGAGCGAGTAGCCGCTCATCGTCAGCAGCTCCAGCGCGTTGTCGAAGGTCGCGGTGTCGCTCTGGCCTTCGAAGCTGATCGGGTAAAGCTTCTTCAGATCGTCGCCGAGCACCGGGGAC
Source organism: Methylibium sp. (assembly GCA_031415135.1). GTDB lineage: Bacteria > Pseudomonadota > Gammaproteobacteria > Burkholderiales > Burkholderiaceae_C > LGRD01. The sequence continues at coordinate 36,592 of JANORB010000174.1, read as the reverse complement.
TTCATCACGCCTTCACGCGCGCGCATCCAGTTGAAGTTGCCCTTGACGGTGTTGATCTCGCCGTTGTGCGCGACCATGCGGTACGGGTGCGCCAGCGGCCATTCGGGGAAGGTGTTGGTCGAGAAGCGCTGGTGCACCAGGGCCAGCGCCGACGTGACGCGCGGGTCGGCCAGGTCCTTGTAGTACTTGCCGACCTGGTTGGCCAGCAGCAGGCCTTTGTAGATGATGGTGCGGCAGCTCATGCTGGGCACGTAGTACTCGCGGCTGTGCGTGAGCTTGAGGGCCTGGATGGCGCTCGATGCGGTCTTGCGGATGACGTACAGCTTGCGCTCCAGCGCGTCGGGCACGATCACGTCGGGCCCGCGGCCGATGAAGATCTGCCGCAGCACCGGCTCCTTGGCGCGCACCGTGGGCGACATCGGCAGCTCGGCGTCGACCGGCACGTCGCGCCAGCCCAGCAGCACCTGGCCTTCGGCCTTGACGGCGCGCTCGAGTTCCTGCACGCAGGCCAGACGCGACGCGTGTTCCTTGGGCAGGAAGATCATGCCGACGCCGTACTCGCCCGGCGGTGGCAGCCGCACGCCGTGGTCGACCATCTCGGCGCGGAAGTATTCGTCTGGAATCTGGATCAGGATGCCGGCGCCGTCGCCCATCAGCTTGTCGGCCCCGACGGCGCCACGGTGGTCGAGGTTTTCGAGGATCTTCAGCCCTTGCTGAATGATGCTGTGCGCCTTCAGGCCCTTGATGTGGGCCACAAAGCCGACGCCACACGCATCGTGTTCGCGGCTGGCGTCGTACAGGCCGTGGGCTGTGGACTGGCGGATCTCTTCGGGGGAGGCGCCCTGCGGATGGGTCTGAGACATGGCGCTCTCCACGACAAAGTATTCAAGGCCGGAAAGAATACTGCGGCGCAGCAAATTCCTCAAGCAATATTAAACGGGGTCTGGCCCCAATATTGATGTGACAGTCTATTCGGTTGAATTATCGGGGCCAGACAATTCCTAGACCATTCGTACAAGGCTTTGAGGGCGTCCCGGCAGAAGTGGGCGCAGACGCCGCTCGGTCTGCATCCCGAGGGACTGAAGGAAATGCTCCGACCCCAGCACCCACCCGTGCAGAGAAGCAAGGGCTATGCCTTCGGCTTGAGAACCCGCCACTGGTGCCTCGACAGCCCGCCGGTAGGCGGCCTCGCGCTCGAACGGGGTGTTGCCCAGTGACCAGAACTGGGCATGTTCCGTGATGTACCCATCGGTGCGAAGGCCGGCGTGGTGCGCGGCGCTGGACCATGGGGCACTTTCGTTGCCCGGCTCCAGCGGCGCTGATCCTGCGGCGCCTTCGACATAGCGCAGGCATGGCAGAAAGTAGTCGACCGGGTCGATGATGGTCGAACGGAACCGCCCGTCCCACAGCGCGCCGTGGCGACCATGGCGGCGGTTGTAGCCGGCGACAAAGCGCCGGCCGATGAACTGGACCATCCGCCCCAGCGCTTTCGCCTCGATCGGGGTGGCGAGCAGCCGGACCTCTGCGGCTGCGAGCCCGTACCCGTGCAAGGCCACGCCCTGCTTGGCGGCCGCTTCCGCCAGGCACTGCAAATACGCCTGGCGGTCAGCCGGATCGGCAAACACCGAACGATCCTGGTGGACACGCTGGATCAGCAAATGCACCTGGCCGGCAATGGCAAGGCGAGCGAGGCGGGCCATGGCGATTTTTTTTCGATCCAGCCGGCCAGCCCGATCAGGCGAACAAGCGGCAACCGGTGATCCGCTCGTGCTCACTCAGGGCAAAGCGATCGGTCATGCCGGCAATGTAGTCGGCCACGCTTCGTGGAAGCCCGGCACCCTCGGCGTGCTCGGCCGGCATCTGCGCCGGCTCAAGGCGGTAAGCATCGAACAAGTCACCGATCACGCGCTTGGCGCGATCCGTGGTGGCTATCACTTGCGGATGGCGGTAAAGGTTGGCCCGCAGAAATCGCTTCAGCTCCGCACTGCGGCGCGCCATTGGTTCGCTGAATTGCACCATCAAGGGCAACTGCCGCGCCGCCTCCGCGCTGACCGGGCGATGCTGGTCCAGCAACCCCGAGGTGGCCGCAACGACGTCGGCAACCTGGTCGGACAGCATGCGGCGGATCGTCTCGAACAGCAAACGCCGCCCGGCCAGCGCCGGGAATTCGAGCTGCGCGCTGGCGCGGTTCTCCGCGACCACAGGCACTTCGTCCAACTGGTCCATGCTGAGCAGGCCGGAACGAACCCCATCGTCGATGTCGTGCGCGTTGTAGGCCATCTGGTCGGCCAGGTTGCACAGCTGGGCTTCGAGGCTGGGCTGCGTGTGCGCGATGAAGCGCTGAGCCACGCCGCCAGGCTCCAGCGCGGCCAGGCGCCCGGCATTGCGGAGCGAACAGTGTTTCAAGACGCCCTCGCGTGTCTCGAAGCTGAGATTGAGGCCGTCGTACAGCGGATAGCGGTGCTCCAGTTGGTCGACGACGCGCAGGCTCTGCAAGTTGTGCTCGAAGCCGTCGTCCGGGTCGATGCGCTTGAGGCACTCGTCAAGTGCGTCCTGCCCGGCGTGACCGAACGGGGTGTGGCCCAGATCGTGGGCCAGGGCAATCGATTCGACGAGGTCCTCGTTCAAGCCGAGGGTGCGCGCGATCGAGCGCCCGAGCTGCGCCACCTCCAGGGAGTGCGTGAGCCGGGTGCGGAACAGATCGCCCTCGTGGTTGAGGAACACCTGGGTCTTGTAGACCAGCCGGCGAAACGCCGTGCAGTGCACGATGCGCTCGCAGTCTTGCTGGAACTCATCGCGATCCTTCGGAGGCGGCTCCGCGAAGCGCCTGCCGCGCGACCGGGCCGGATCACAAGCGAATGGTTTGAGCATGGACAGACGAAAGCAGGGTCGGCATCAACCCGAATGGGCCTGGATGACCTGCCTCACCAACTCGTCGGGGGCGCCGCGCACACCGGCCCGGCCGGGGGCCTCGATGACCACAAAGCGGATCTCCCCGCCTTCGGCCTTCTTGTCGTGGCGCATCAGTTGCAAGTAGCGGTCGGCGCCGAGATTCGGGCCGCGCAGCGGCAAGCCGGCCGCCCGGATGACGCCGGTGATGCGCAATGCATAACCGCGCTCGATCAAGCCCAGGCGCAGCGACAGATCGGCCGCCATCACCATGCCACAGCCGACGGCTTCGCCGTGCAGCCACGCGCCGTATCCCAACCCGGTCTCGATCGCGTGGCCGAACGTGTGGCCGAAATTCAGGTGGGCGCGCACGCCCGATTCACGCTCGTCCTGGCTCACGATGTGAGCCTTGATCTCGCACGAGCGCCGAACCGCGTGGGCCAGCGCCGCCGCGTCTCGCGCCAGCAGCGCAGCGAGGTGTTCTTCGATCCAGCCCAGAAAGGAGTCATCGGCGATCGGCCCGTACTTGATGACCTCGGCCAGACCGGCAATCAGTTCACGCTGCGGCAAGGTCGACAAGGTGTCGAGGTCGGCGACGACCCTCAGTGGCTGGTGGAAGGCGCCGATCATGTTCTTGCCGAGCGGGTGGTTGATCGCGGTCTTGCCGCCCACCGATGAGTCGACCTGGGCCAGCAAGGTGGTGGGCACCTGCACAAAGGGAACCCCACGCATGTAGCACGCGGCGGCGAAGCCGGTGAGGTCGCCGACCACACCGCCGCCGAGCGCGAACAATACCGTCTTGCGGTCACACCCCGCCTCGAGCATCGCCGTGAGGATCTGGTCCATGGCGGCCCAGTCCTTGTGAGTCTCTCCATCGGGCAGTTCGATGACGCTCAAGGCCGAGAAGGAGGGCGTCAACGCGGCTTTCAACCGCTGCGCATAGAGCGGCGCCACGGTGGTGTTGGTCACGATCACCGCCGACGTTGACCTGGGCAGGCCGGACCATGCCGATTGCGTGCCAAGAAGGCCGGAGCCAATCAGGATGTCATAGCGGCGATCGCCCAATTCGATGGGCACGCGGGTGCAGTCGGCGGAAGCGTCATCCATGGCAACCAGTGTACGGCTGCGCCCCAGCCTCAGCGCGACGCGGGACGCGGCTCCACGGACGAAGGCACCAGATCCGGCCGCACCAAACCGGCCAATTCAAGCTGCATCAACACCATGTTGACCAGCGTGTGCACCGAAGGCCGGCCGGTCTCGATGATGAAGTGCGCCGTCTTGCGATAAAGGGGGTCGCGTTCGGCATACAGGTCACGCAACTTGCGCAACGGGTCGGCCACCTGCAACAGCGGCCGGTGCATGTCGTGCCGCAAACGGCGAAACAATTCTTCCGGAGTGGAGCGCAAGTACACGACGGTGGTCTGCCTGTGAAGCGCGTGACGCGTGGCTTCGCGCAGAACGGTGCCGCCGCCCGTGGCGATCACGCCGACGTGGCGCGCAATGAGGTCCGCGACGACTTCCTGCTCGATATCGCGAAAGCTTGCCTCGCCCTCGCGCTCGAAGAACACCCGGATGGGGCAACCGATGCGCCGTTCGATCTCGGTGTCAGAGTCGGCAAAGCGGGTCTGCAGGCTGCGCGCCAGATGCCGGCCGACAGTGGACTTGCCACCGCCAGGCATGCCGACCAGGGACAGCAGCATCGGGTGTCAAGATCGGCTGTAGTTCACCACGATGCGTTGCGAAAAAACGGTACCGCCCGGCGTCGTGTACTTCAAGGTCACATTCGCCGTCGCACCGGTGGGGTTGGCCACAGTCGTCTTGCAACCCAGCCCTTGCGTGTCCACTTCGATCGTGAAAGACACGGGAGGGAAGCCGCTTGCACGCTGATCAAGCACCGGAGAGCCGTCGATGACCGACAGAGTGAGGCCGGTCGGGGCGCTCGAAGAAATCGTTGTCCCGGCGGCAGGCGCGCGCCCCTGGGCATCGGCGAGAAGCATGTCGATGTTGGCTTTGCAGGTGGTCGGGCTTGTCGTGATCGACGCCGGGATGACACCGGACACCAGCGTGCCCACATAGCCGCCCGTGGCCGCCGACATGTTGATGAATATGCTGCGATTGATCTGGCTCCCATCACCCTTCTTGATCGTCCCGGTGATGGTTGCAAGGCCGGTACCACGCGGATCCTGTACCGAGAACGGCACCGTGCACTGCCCGGCGTTGTTGGTGGTGCAGCCTCCCGATGTCGCCGTGCCGACCGCACCGAAGTTGGTGACGAAGCTGACCGCAACGCCTTGAGGGACGGGGTTGCCAAACTCGTCCCGAACAAAGGCGGTGACGTCCGTGGTGTCGCCGGTCAGCGTGCCATCGAGGTTGTACTTCTTGGCCACCAGTTCAAAGCCCGCCGGCAATACGACGCCATTGCTGACGACCAACGTATCGGACTGCGTTGTGGCAGCCGCATTGGTCGCCGCAGTGGCGGTCACCACAACCGCCGTGGGGCTTGAGCCGGAAGAAACGGTGGTGGTCACAAGACCATCCGAGTTGCTTTCAGCAGCAACGATGTTCAATGTGACCGAACTCGCCGGATTGACGGCGAAGTTCACTCGCGCGCCCTTGATCGGCGTGTTCGATCCGTCGACCACCTTGAACGTCAGGTTCGCCGATTCGGAGCGCCCTGCGCCACCCGCCCCCTTGATGACGATTGAACTCGACGCCGGCACGACCTGGACAAAATTGATCGCGTTGGGAACCGGAACGACAGCGGAACTTCCAGCGGCGGAGATTTCGATGGCCTTGGACTGAGCCGTCGTGACCGTGACCCCTGCGGCCTGGGCGGTCAACAAGGTGGCGCCCACGATCGCCGGATCATTCGCCGATATCTCAATCTGCGCCTGCCCCTGACTGTTGGTTAGCGCGGTCTTGGATGCCGGAGAAAACTTCAGAAGCGTCGCCCCGGACTCTCCGAAAGTCACAACAATCCCAGCCGCCGGAGCACCAGCGGAAGTCGTCAGCGTCGCCCGAACAACCCCCGTTTCGACACTGGAGAGCGTGTTGACACTGACGCCTGACGAATTCACGACGCTCAACCCGATGCTGACCGAAGTCGAATCGGTTGTGCCGGTTCCGGCCCCAGGTGCGGGCGCGGCGCCGCCCCCCGAACCGAACGGCGGCGATCCGGCATTTCCACCGCCACCGCCACACCCCGCCAACATCAGCCCAAAGGCCAATGCAGCCAACCCCTTGATCATTCTCATCAAGCCAACTCCTGGCATTTCGTGTATTTGAGGCGAGACAGCGGATTACCGATTTGCCGTCTTGTCGTTCAACACCTTGGGCGTGAGGAAGATCAGCAACTCAGTCTTGTCGGATTGCTTGGAACGGGTCTTGAAGAGATTGCCCAGAAACGGGATGTCCCCGAGGAACGGCACTTTGACGACCTCTTCGCGGTCGGACTGCTCGAAGATGCCACCGATCACCACGGTGCCACCGTTCTCCACCAGCACCTGCGTCTTGACGTGCTTGGTGTCGATGGCAAAACCCGCTGACGTGGAGCGGCCAACACTGTCCTTGGTGACATCGACATCCAGAATCACATTGCCTTCCGGCGTGATTTGCGGCGTGACTTCCAGCTTGAGGTTGGCTTTGCGGAACTGCAATGCGGTGGCGCCGCTGGAGGTGGCGGTCTGGTACGGGAGTTCGGTGCCCTGTTCGATCAAGGCCTTGACCTGGTCGGCCGTGATGACTCTCGGACTCGACACGATCTTGCCTTTGCCGTCGGCTTCCAGCGCTGATATCTCAAGATTCAGGAACCGGTTGGCCGATGCGCCAAACAGAGACAGCGCGAAGGTTGCCGCGGGATTGGTGACCCCCTGCAGAACGGCCGGCAGGTTGACGAACTGGGTATCGGAATACGGCACGCCGGTGACGTCGATCTGCCCGGTTTGCGCGCCGACTGCGTTGAGGTTGCCGCCGATCGTGGCCCGGTTGCCGCCGCCGATGCCGTAGCCGGGAACACCGCCACGCACGCCGCGCAGATCCGACCCGCCCAGCCGGACCCCGAGCGACCTGCCGAACTTGTCATCGGCTTCGATGATGCGAGCCTCGATCAACACCTGGCGCACCGGGATGTCGATCTTGGAGATCATGCTCTGGATCTCTTCGAGCTTGGATGGGATGTCGCTGACGAACAGTTGATTGGTGCGGGTTTCATAAAGGACGCTGCCGCGACTGGACAGGATTCGCGATGTGGTGGCGCCTGAGCCGCCCGCGCCGCCCTGCCCTGAAGACTGGCCGGTCAGGCCCTTGGCCACTTCTTCGGCTTTGGTGTAGTTCAACTGGAACGACTGGGTGCGCAACGGCTCCAGCAAGGCGATCTGCGCCTTCGATTCGAGTTCGACTTTTTCCTTGGTGGCCAACTCGTCTTTCGGGGCGATCCAGATCACGTTGCCGGACTTGCGCAAACCCAGCCCCTTGGCCTGCAGGATGATGTCCAGCGCCTGATCCCAGGGCACGTCCTTCAGGCGCAGGGTCACGTTGCCGGTCACGGTGTCGCTGGTCACGACGTTGAAGTTGGTGAAATCCGCGATCACTTGCAGCAGCGCGCGCACTTCGATGTTCTGGAAGTTCAGAGACAGCTTTTCACCGGCGAAGCCGGGGCCCTGGGTCAACTTGTTGGGATCGACTTTTTGCTGGCGCACTTCGAGCACGAACTGGTTGTCGCTCTGGTAAGCGCTGTGTTCCCAGGTACCGCGAGACTCGACCACCATGCGGACCCGGTCGCCGGCCTGAGTGCTGGCCACGAACTGCACTGGCGTGCCGAAGTCGGTCACGTCCAGGCGCTGCCGCATGTTCTCAGGCAAGGTTGAGCGCAGGAATTCAACGACCAGCCCCTTGCCTTGCTGGCGAATGTCGACGCCGACCTGGTTGTTCGGGAGATCGACGACCACGCGACCGGCACCATCGGGGCCGCGCCGGAAATCGATGCCCTTGAGTGCCAGCTGGCTGGTGTTCAGGCTTTCCGCGAAACGCTGTGCCGGGACGGCTGCAGTGGCAGCGGCACCGGCACCGGCAACTACCGGAGCGGGTGGTCCGTCGAGCACCAGAAGCAATACCTTGCCCTCGATCTGTGCGCGATAACTGGTGGCCTGCTTGAGATTCAGGACCAATCGCGTGCGTTCGCCGGCTTGTGCCACGCTGACCGAGCGCAGATTGCCCTGGTTGATTTCAATGTTCGACCGCCCCATGGCATTGCCCACGCCAGGAAGGTCGATGGCAATGCGAGGAGGGGCTTGTATGGTGAACCCTAGCGGCACGGAGGCCAGCGCTTCGGTCAACTCGATGCGAACCACTTCCGACCCGGCTTGCTGGGTGCTGTTGATCGACTGGATCGCATTCTGGGCAATCGCCAATGCCGGTGCGCCGACGAACAACGCGAACGCCAGGGCACGTGCGCGCCACTTGCTCATCATCTGTATCTCCTGAAGTCTGTTCATCGCGCCTTCTCCTGGAGCCGGAGGGCGCTGGTGCGCTCTATCCATTCGCCCGCTGCATCCTGAACGATCTCCCTGAGCGAGACACCGGTTTCAGAAATCTTGGTGATCTTTCCGTAGTTCTGTCCGAGGTAGTCACCCGGCTTGACCTGATACAGCAGGTTGTCGACCTTGAGCAAGGCATAGGGCCGCCCGGTCCTCACCACGCTACCCACCATGGTCATGCTGTCCAGCGGGTAGGCCTCCAACGGTTCACGGCGGCGGTTGATTTCGGCCGAAAGCAGCGAGTTGGGTTGCCTGGCCTCCTGCTTGAGCGCCACACTGAGCTTTTGGGTGCTGAACGGCTCGACGCCCGTCAGCGATGAATAGCCTTGCGGGTTGAACTTCTTGGGTGGCGACAGCGGCGGCACATCGGGCTTGACTTCACGGCGCTGCTGCTCCATCCACTGCGCCAACTCCTCCTGCTCGCCACTGCAACCTGACAAGGCAAACCCAATCAACGCCAACCAGGCGAGCAGTGTCGATCGCCCCAGATTGCCCATCATTTCTTCGCCCCCGCCTTGGCTTTCTCCGCGGCCTTCTTGATCTCTTCGAGTTCGTTCGCGTCCAGGTAGCGATAGGTCCTGGCAGTGGCTTCCATCGACAACAATCCGGCGGAGTCACGGATCGTGCCGATGCTGAGGTTGTGCAAGGTGACGATTCGAGACAGGTTTGCGATGTCGGCTGCGAACGCTCCAAGATCGTGGTAGCGGCCACTGACCTTGATGGCGATGGGCAGCTCGGCGTAGTAGTCTTTCACCGCGACCTGGCCGGGTCGGAACAATTCGAACTGAAGGCCACGCCCCAGGCCGGCCTGATTGATATCGGACAGCAGGGCGTCCATTTCAGCCTTGCCCGGCAACTGTTTTTCCAACTGCGTCACGTACTCTTCGACCTGCAGCTTCTGCTTGCGCAACTCGCTCAGATTGACGGCCTGCCCGAGCTTGGCCCGGAAGTCGGCCTTCAGCGTGGGCTCCTTGTTTCGTTCCGCGTCGAGCTCGTCATGCGCGCCGGACAACAGTGCAAACCAGCCGATCAACACCACGCCGATGGACACTGCGGTCCACGCCAGCAGTTTGGGCAGCACCGGCCACTGGCCCGGCTCCCGCCCGTTGAGGCCGCGAAACTGCGAAGCAGCGCCGCCCAGAACGGAGTTGATGTCGATGTTCGCCGATCTCGCTTGGGTCGCCATGGCGGTCTCAGACTTTCTTCGGCGCCGCGGCGCTGGCGGGCCTGCCGGGCGCGGGCACCTCGGCCACGGTGGCCGGCTTGTCCTGCGGGCGCTTGACGGTGACCCGAACTGAAAAGTCGAACAACCGCTTTTGCTCCTTGTTGGCCGCCTGCACAGTGGCCGCCTTGCTCTCGACCAATTCCGGGCGGACCAGCCACTCGGAATTGTTGGCCGTGTTGCGCAAAAACTCGGAAACGCGCTCTTGCGTTTGCGCGATCCCTGTCACGCTCAGAACCTGGCCCTCTTGCTTGACCGCCGTGAAATAAATCCCTTCAGGGGTCTGCTTGACGAGTTCGTTGAGCAGGTGCACCGGCAGGTTGCGATCGATCTGGAGATCTTCGACGGCCTTCTGACGCGCCTTGAGAGATTCGATCTCGGCCTTCAGGGTTGCGATGTCCTTGATCTGTATATCGAGCTTGGCGATTTCGGAAACGAGATACTGGTTTCGTTCGCGTTGCGCAGACGTCAGCTGCTGAACCAGCACATACCAGATGCCGACCACGGCCAATCCCGCTGCGGCTGCCAGGCCCAAGCCGGCAAAGAAGGCGATCTTCTTGCGCTTGCGCTTTTCTTCCCGGTGCGGAAGAAGGTTGATCAGAATCACTGCAGAAACCTCCGCATGGCCAAACCGCAGGCGGTGAGGTAGGAGGGCGCCTCCCGCCGAAGCTTGCTTTCGCGCACTGCGGAACCGAGCTTCATGTTTTCAAACGGGTTGACGACCATCGAGGCAAAGCCGGTCAATTCGGTCACTCGGTCCTTGAGCCCCGGCAATGTCGCCGTGCCTCCGGCCAGCATGACGTAGTGCACCTTGTGGTGCGGCGTGCTGGTGAAGAAGTACTGCAGGGCACGCCCGATTTCCTGGGACAGGCTGTCGACGAACGGCGCGAGCAACGACGATTCGTAGTCTTCCGGCAAGTCGGCAGCCAGCTTCTTCTGCTCCGCCTCTTCGTACGAGAAGCCGTACTGCCGCGAGATCAGTTGGGTGAGCTGAGAGCCCCCGAAGGCCTGATCCCGGTCGTAGAGCATTTCGTCATCGCGCAGAACCTTGAGACTGGTCGTGTCGGCGCCGATTTCAAACAACGCGACCAACGCATCCTTGCCTTCATTGGGCAGGCCCATGACCACGCGGCCCATCGCCAGGCGCGAGGCATGCGATTCGATGTCGAGCACCATGGGTTTGAGGCCCGCCGCCTCGGCCAGGCCCTGCCGATCCTGCACGCGGTCTTTGCGCGAAGCGGCAATCAGCACTTCGACATCACCGACCGACGTGGGACTCGGTCCGATGACACAAAAATCAAGGCTGACTTCATCGAGCGAGAACGGGATGTACTGATTGGCCTCGGACTCGACCTGCAATTCGAGTTCTTCTTCACGCAGGCCGGCGGGCAGCATGATCTTCTTGGTGATGACCGCGGATTGCGGCATGGCCATGACCACATGGCGGGTCTTGGTGCCACTCTTCGAGACAACGCGCTTGACCGCTTCGGCCACTTCGTCGAACTTCTCGATCTGGCCGTCGGCAATCCAGCCCTTTTCGAAGCTCTCGACGCCAAACCGCTCCAGAACATACTCGCCCGCGGAGTTTTGACCCAACTCCACCAACTTCACGCTCGACGAGCTGATGTCCAACCCAATCATCGGCGGATGCTTGCGGCCCAACAACGTGTCTAGGAAGCTCACGACGCCTTTCTCCCAGCGGCAGAATCCGGATGCTGGACTGTTAATAAGCTACTTGAATGCTAGCAGTAAAGCCTTTGAACACCAAAGATGTTTCCTCTGCCGCCGAGCCGCTCGCGTTGCAAATCTCACACCCGCCGGTCGCCCGCCGACACTGCTCTGCGCTTGCCGGTGAACCGGTCGGCCGCACGCAATTTGAAAGGCGTTCGAACCGCAAGCAAGGCTGCGGATTGCGATTTTCATCGCTTTCTATAATGCGTCGCATCAACGTTGGAGTTTCATGAGCGAATCCGAGAGCGCGCCCGAGCGACCTGCCGAGGCCCCGCCCAGCAATCCGGCGGCGCTGGTCCTTGCCCATGTCGTTCGTTGGCTCGGCAAGACTGGCGCCTGGGTCGTCGGCCTGACGTTGGCCGCGGCTTTGTCCTTGCTCTTCCTGGCCTCGATCGCGTTGGCAGTGGCTTACCCCAACCTGCCCGAGATCAGCGGCCTGTCCGACTACCGGCCCAAGCTGCCGATGCGGGTGTTTGCGGCCGACGGCGTATTGCTCGGCGAGTTCGGAGAGGAGCGCCGAAACTTCCTGCCCATTGCACAGATCCCGAAGGTCATGCGCGACGCCGTGCTGGCCATCGAGGACGCACGTTTCTACGACCATGGCGGTGTCGACTACAAGGGCATCCTGCGCGCGATTCGTGCCAACCTCGGCGAGGCCCGGGGCCAAGGCGCATCCACCATCACGATGCAGGTGGCGCGCAACTTCTACCTCTCCAGCGAGCGCACCTACACGCGCAAGATCTACGAGATCCTGTTGACGCTGAAGATCGAGAGCCAGCTGAGCAAGGACGAGATCCTCGAGCTCTACATGAACCAGATCTACCTCGGCCAGCGTGCTTACGGGTTCGCGTCCGCCAGCGAAATCTACTTCGGCAAACCGCTCGCCGACATCACATTGGCCGAAGCGGCGATGCTTGCCGGGTTGCCCAAGGCGCCCTCGACCTTCAACCCGATTGCCAACCCGAAGCGAGCCACCGAGCGGCAGCAGTACATCATCGACCGCATGCTGGTCAACGGCTTCGTCACTGCGGAGCAACATGCCGCGGCCAAGGCGCAAACCTTGAAGTACCGCTCGCTGTCGGAAGTGCCGCCCAACGCGGAGTATGTTGCGGAGACCGCGCGCCAACTGATCTTCAGCCAGTACGGGGACGACACCTACACGCGTGGCCTGAACGTCTATCTGACGCTCACGTCCACCGAGCAGTTGGCGGCCTATCGCGCGCTGCGCAAGGGAATCATGGACTACGAGCGGCGCCAGGTGTATCGCGGCCCCGAGGCCTATGCCGATCTGCCCGCCGATCCCAAGGACCTGGACGCCCGCATCGCCGAAGTCCTCCAGGACCACCCCGACAACGATGAATTGAAGGCGGCCGTCACGCTGGAAGCCGGCCCCAAGAAAGTCGTCGCGGTGCTCGAGAGTGGCGAGTCCATCACCATCACGGGTGATGGGCTGCGCCCGGCAACTTCCGGGCTGGCACCGAAGGCCAACCCGAAAATCCAGATTCGGCGGGGCGCGGTGGTTCGCTTGATCAAGACGCCCAAGGGCGACTGGAGCATCACCCAGCTGCCCGAGGTGGAAGGCGCATTCGTCGCACTCGATCCACAAACCGGCGCCATTCGGGCGATGGTCGGCGGCTTCGACTATTCCAAGAGCAAGTTCAACCACGTGACCCAGGCCTGGCGCCAACCCGGCTCCAGCTTCAAGCCGTTCATTTACTCCGCGGCGCTCGAAAAAGGCTTCACACCGGCGACCGTGATCAACGACGCCCCGCTGTTCTTCGACGCCGAAGCCACCGGAAGCCAGCCGTGGGAGCCCAAGAACTACGACGGCGGCTTCGATGGCCCGATGTCCATGCGCCGCGGCCTGGCGAAGTCGAAGAACCTGATCTCGATCCGAATCCTGCAGGCCATCACGCCCGGGTTTGCGCAAGACTGGGTGACTCGTTTCGGCTTCGACGCCGACAAGCACCCGGCCTACCTGACCATGGCGCTGGGCGCCGGCTCGGTGACGCCGCTGCAAATGGCAACCGCTTACGGTGTGTTTGCCAACGGTGGGTACCGTGTCAACCCGGTGTTGATCAGCCGGATCACCGATTCAAAAGGCCGGCTGTTGAATGAAACCAAGGCGCCGGCGCTGGACGAGCCCTTGCGCGCCATCAATGCGCGCAACGCCTTCATCATGTCCAGCCTGCTGCAGGAAGTGACGCGCAGCGGGACGGCGGCCGGAACCCAGACCAAGCTGAAACGGACCGATGTCTACGGCAAGACCGGCACCACCAACGACTCGCTCGACACCTGGTTCGCCGGCTGGCAACGCAACATGGTGGCGGTCGTCTGGATGGGCTACGACACCCCGCGCAAACTCGGCGACCGGGAAACCGGCGGCAGCATGTCGCTGCCGGTCTGGGTCGACTTCATGGGCATTGCGCTCAAGGGCATTCCCGTGCAGGAGCCCAAGGCGCCGCCGGGTGTCGTGAACCTGAACAACGAGTGGTACTACGAAGAGTATTCGCACGGCGCCGGCGTCGGCAGCCTCGGGCTCGAGGAGCATCCCGCCGCGCCGCCACCGAACGAAGAGGAGCGCAAGGGCATCCTCGATCTGTTCCGGCGCTGACCGTCGCGTCAGTGGGCGGGCGAAAACCGCAGGCTGCGGCCGGCCTGGCCGCTGGCACATTCGGACAGCACCGCAAAGAATTCGCGGCCGTCCTTCGTGTCGGTCCAGCGGCCTTGCACGTGGCGAAAGTGAAACCCGCCCGAGCGCGCGGCGAGCCAGAGTTCGTGCAGCGGCGGCTGGGTGTTGATGACGATCTTGCTGTGGTTCGGAAAACTCAGCTCGAGCAGGCCCCCCGTGCGATGGGCATCGATGTCGACCACGTCGTCTTGCAACCACGCGTCCACCGTGGCCTCGATGTCACCCAGCACCGCTGTGGTCAGCGCGTGGTACGCGTGGTCGGTCAATCGGTCGGGGGCAGTGGGTGCGGTCATGTCCGGTAGAATGAAATCATGTTGCAGTGCAAGGCAAGTGTAGCGAGCCGGGCGATACGAATGCTGGTCGCAGGCCCATTGGCCGCCATCTCCCTTTCCGGGCTCGTTGCGTTGACGGGGTGCGGCCAGAAGGGTCCGCTGGCTCTGCCCAAAGCAGCCACCGGCACCTCGGCGGCAGCGTCAGCGGCGTCGGCGCCATGACGCTCCCCGGTGCCCCGCATCTGGCCTATCGCGATGGCGAACTCTTCATCGAAGCGTGCGCGCTGAGCGAGCTGGCGCGGCGCTTCGGTACTCCACTTTTTGTGTATTCCAGAACGGCGATGCTGGAGTCGCTGTCGGGATACCAGGCCGCGTTGACAGGCCGCGACCACTTGATCTGCTACGCGATGAAGGCCAACTCCAACCTCGCGGTGCTGCAGACGTTCGCCCAGGCCGGCTGCGGTTTCGACATCGTGTCCGGCGGTGAACTCGAACGGGTGCTCGCTGTGGGCGGTGCCGCGTCCCGGGTCATTTTTTCCGGCGTCGGCAAGACACGCGCCGAGATGCGGCGCGCGCTCGAAGCCGGGGTGATGTGCTTCAACGTCGAAAGCGAGTCCGAACTCGGGGTGTTGTCGCAGGTGGCCGTGCAGTGCGGGCTGACGGCGCGGATAAGCCTGCGCGTGAACCCCGATGTGGACCCGAAGACCCACCCCTACATCTCCACCGGCCTGAAGGGCAACAAGTTCGGCATTGCCCATGCGCGCGCGGTTGAGAGCTACCTGCGGGCGGCCGAATTGCCGCAGCTCGAGGTGGTCGGCATCGACTGCCACATTGGCTCACAGATCACCGAGACCGGCCCGTATCTGGACGCGCTGGATCGATTGCTCGATCTGGTCGAGAGCGTCGAATCACGCGGCATCGCGATTGCGCACCTCGACCTGGGCGGCGGCCTGGGCATCACCTACACCGACGAGCAACCACCCGCGGCCGAGGCGCTGGTGCGCGCCCTGCTCGCGCGCATCGACGCACGCGGGCACGCGCACCGCAAGATCCTGCTGGAGCCCGGCCGTTCGCTGGTCGGCAACGCCGGCGCGCTGGTGAGCGAAGTGCTCTACCTCAAGCCGGGCGAAGAGAAAAACTTCTGCGTGGTGGACGCGGCGATGAACGACCTGATCCGCCCAGCGATGTACGGCGCGTGGATGCGCATCGCGGCCTGCCGCCAGCGCGCAGAACCCGCGATGACGTTCGATGTGGTCGGCCCGGTGTGCGAATCGGGCGACTGGCTCGGGCACGACCGCGAGTTGTCGGTCGCGCCGGGCGACTTCTTGGCCGTGTTGTCGGCTGGCGCCTACAGCATGAGCATGGCCAGCAACTACAACAGCCGCGGCCGCGCCGCCGAAGTGATGGTTGCCGGCGCTCAAGCCTGGCTGATCCGCGACCGTGAAGCGGCTGCCGAACTTTTCCGCGGCGAGCATCTGCTCCCTTCGGACTGACCGGCAGCGCGCGAGCTGCGGCTCGACTCAGATCCGCCCTTCCTCGACCGCGTGGCAGGCAATCAGCACGCCGTTCAGCTGCTGCAGGGCCGGGCGCTCATTCTTGCAGCGTTGATTCGCGTGTGGGCAACGCGGGTGGAACGAGCAGCCACTCGGCGGCTTCAGCGGGTTGGGCACCTCACCCTGCACCGGCGTTCGGGCCCGGCCACTCATGTGAATGTCGGGAATGGCGTCGAGCAACATGCGCGTGTACGGGTGGCGCGGCCGTGAGAACAGCGTGTGCTTGTCCGCCAGTTCGGCCAGGCGGCCGAGGTACATCACGCCGACCTGGTCGCTGACGTGGCGCACCACCGCCAGGTTGTGCGAGATGAACAGGTAGGTCAGGCCCCGCGTGCGCTGCAGGTCCTTCATGATGTTGAGCACCTGAGCCTGCACCGACACGTCGAGCGCGGATGTCGGCTCGTCGCACACCAGGAACTCGGGCTGCGTCGCCAGCGCGCGCGCGATCGAGATGCGCTGGCGCTGACCGCCCGAAAACTGGTGCGGAAACTTCTCCATGTCGGCGGCCGCCAATCCGACCGACTTCAACAGCCCTGCGACCTTGGCCTTGAGGTCGTCCTTGCCGACGCGCGTGGCGGCGGCTCCCGATGCAGCCGCCAGGCCATGCTCCCGGAGCGGCTCGCCGACGATGTCTTCGACCTTCCAGCGCGGGTTCAGGCTGGCATACGGATCCTGAAAGATCATCTGCATGCGCCGCCGCATCGCCTGCGCACCGTTGGAGGCCAGGGTCGCGGCGATGTCGATGCCATCGAAGTTCACCTGCCCTCGCGTGGGCGCGTACAGGCCGACCAGCAGGCGCGCCACCGTGCTCTTGCCGCAGCCCGATTCGCCGACCAGGGCCAGCGTCTGCCCGCGCTGGATCGAGAAGCTGACGCCATCGACGGCGTGCACAAATTGCCGCGCCTTGCGTTCGACCACCCGGTTGAGCCAAGGCGCCGAGACATCGAAGGTCTTGGACAGGTCGCGCACTTCGACCAATGGCTTCATGCGGCTTCTTTCAACGATGCCGCATGCAGCCAGCAGGCGGCTCGGGTCGAGCCCGCCGAAAGCAACTCGGGCCGTTCCGCGCGGCAACGCGCAAACACCTTCGGGCATCGCGGATTGAACGCGCAGCCACTCGGGATGGCCGTGAGCCGGGGCATCGCGCCGTCAATCTGCAGCAGCCGTTCGCGGTCTTCATCCATCGCGGGGATCGAGCCCATCAAGCCCGCCGTGTACGGGTGTGCCGGTGAATGAATCACGTCGTGCACCGGCCCGATCTCGGCAATCCGCCCGGCGTACATCACGGCCACCCGGTCGCAGGTTTCGGCGATCACGCCCATGTCGTGGGTGATCAGCATCACCGCCGCGCCGTGGTCCTTGCACAAGCGCTTGAGCAGCGAAATGATCTGCGCCTGCACCGAAACGTCCAGCGCCGTGGTCGGCTCGTCGGCAACGATCAGCCTGGGCTCGGCCGCCAGCGCCAGCGCAATCACGACGCGCTGGCGCATGCCACCGGAAAACTGGTGCGGGTACTGGTCGATGCGCTGCTCGGCGGCCTGGATGCCGGTTTCTTCCAGCAGCCGCACGGAGCGGCGGCGCGCTTCGTCACTGCTCACCGGCAGATGCGCCTGGATGGTTTCCACCAGCTGCTGGCCAATCGTGTACAGCGGGTTGAGCGAGGTCAGCGGGTCCTGAAAAATGGCGCCGATGTGGCGCCCGCGCACCTTGCGCATGTCGTCGTAGGGCAGGTTGTCGATGCGCCGCCCGTCGAAACGGATCTCGCCCGAGGCGACCCGCCCGGGCGGATCGAGCAGGCCGATGATGGCCGAGCCGGTGAGCGACTTGCCGGCGCCCGATTCGCCGACGACGCCGAGGATCTCGCCCGGCGCGATGTCGAACGAGATGTCGTCCAGCGCGACCAGCGTGGCACGCCGAGTCGGAAATTCGACGCGCAGGTTTCTGACTTCGAGCAACGGGGTGGTCATCGGTGCGATCGGATGGGTCAACGCAGGCGCGGGTTCAGCGCATCGCGCAACCAGTCGCCGAACAGGTTGATGCTCAGCGCGATCAGCACCAGCATCGCACCCGGAAAGATCACCAGCCACCAGGCGCCGCTGAACAACTGCTTGTTGCCTTCGTTGATGAAGGTGCCCAGCGATGGCGAGGTGGGCGACACACCGACGCCCAGGAAGGACAGCGTCGCCTCGGTCAGGATCGCGGTGGCCACCTGGATCGTGGCCAGCACCAGCACCGGCCCCATCACGTTGGGCAGCACATGCTTGAACATGATGCGCAACTGCGACACCCCGATCACGCGCGCCGCCTGCACGTACTCCTTGTTGCGCTCGACCATGGTGGAGCCGCGCACCGTGCGCGCGTATTGCACCCAGCCGCCGAGCGTGATGGCGATGATCAGCACGACGAAGGCCAGCGAGTCATTGGCCTGCGGAAACAGCGCGCGGCCCACGCCCGAGATCAGCAACGCGATCAGGATGGCGGGGAACGACAGCATCACGTCGCACAGACGCATGATGAAAGCATCGACCCGCCCACCGACATAACCCGACAGCAGCCCCAGCCCGACCCCGATCAGCACCGAAAACACCACCGCGGCACCGCCCACGAACAGCGAGATGCGCGCGCCGTACATCAGCGCCGACAGCACATCGCGGCCCTGTTCGTCGGTGCCCAGGAAGTAGCGTGCCTTGCCGCCTTCCATCCACGCGGGCGGGAGCATCGAATCGTTCAGCTCCAGCGTTTTCAGATCGAACGGGTTGTGCGGTGCGATGACGTCGGCACCGATGGCCGCAGCAATGCACAGCAACGCGACCAGGGCCGAGAACACCGCCACCGGCGAGGTGCGAAAGCTGTGCCACACATCGCCGTCGAAGAAGCGCCGCAGCACACCGGGCGCGGAAGCGGTGGTCGTCGTGGTCATGGTCGACGCGCCGGCGCGGCGGTTCCCACTTCAGGCCTCACTTCACCACGACGAAGCGGTACGGCATCGCGTTGTCCGCCAGTTGCACCGGCTCGACGTTTTTCTTCATGCCCCAGGCGAGCGCCTGCTGGTGCAGCGGGATGTGGCCGATGTCGTTGGCGTGGGTCTCGTACGCCTCCCTGATCATGGCGTTGCGCTTGGCCTGGTCGGTCTCGCTCTGGATGGCCGCGGTCAGCTCGTCCACGCGCGGGTTGCTGTACGAGCCCAGGTTGAACTGGCCTTGCCCCTTGTCGTTCGGTGTGGCCATCAGCGAATTCAACGGGTTGTGGGCGTCGTAGGTGCCCGAGGTCCAGCCGAGCAGGTAAAAGCTGGTGTCGCGACGCAGGATTTTCGGAAAGTAGGTGACCTTGGTCTCGGTTTGCAGGTTCACCTTCACGCCGATGCGCGCCAGGTTCGCGGCGACCGCCTGGCAGATCTGGCCGTCGTTGACATAACGGTCGTTCGGGCAGTTCAACGTGATCTCGAAACCATTCGGATAGCCGGCCTCGGCCAGCAGCTTCTTGGCCGCCTCCGCGTCGTAGGGCAGGCGCTTGTTGATCTCGCCGGGGAAGCCGCTGATGCCGGGCCCGATCATCAACGCGGCCGGCGTGGCGGCACCGCGCATCACGCGCGTCTTGATGGTCTCGACGTCGATGGCCTGGTAGAACGCCTGGCGCACCTTCTTGTCCTTGAACGGGTTCTTGCCCTTGACGCTGGAAAACAGCAGCTCGTCGCGCTTTTGATCCATGCCCAAAAAGATGGTGCGCAACTCCGGGCCCTGCATGATCGTGATGCTGGGCGTTGCCTTCAGCCGATCGATGTCCTGCAACGGCACCGGCTCCACCAGGTCGATCTCGCCCGACAACAGGGCGGCGACCCGCGTGGCATCGTTGGCGATGGGTGTGAAGATCACTTCGGTGACATTGCCCTCGACCTTGCCCCAATAGGTGCCGTTCCTGACCAGCACCGTGCGCGACGACGGCTGGCGCTCCTTCAGGCGGTAGGGGCCGGTGCCGTTGGCCTTGAAACTGGCCGTGTTCTCGATGCCCTTGCGCCGGTCGACCGGCATCTGGGCCTTGTTGTCCTCGCACCACTTCTTGCTCATCATGAACACGTTGGTGATCACGTCGGGCAGGATCGGGAACGGCGTCAAGGTCTCGATCTCGACGGCGTGGTCACCGGCCTTTCGCACTTCCTTGAACGACGACGTGTAGCTCTTCATGTCCGAGCCGTCGCCGGAGGCGCGCTTGAACGAAAACACCACATCGTCGGCGTTGAAGGGCGTGCCGTCGTGAAAGCTCACGCCACGGCGCAACTCGAAGCGCCACACCGTCGGCGAGGTCTGCTTCCACTGGGTCGACAACCCGGGCGTCAGGCCCAGCTTGCGGTCTCGGCTCACGAGAGGCTCGTAGACGTTGCTGGTGAAGGTGAGCTGCAACGCCTCGTTGAGCGAATGCGGGTCCATCGACTGCGCATCGCCCTGGTTGGCCACCCGCAAGGTGACGGCCTGGCACAGGGTGGCGGCAAGTACCAGCGCAGCGGCCAGCGCTGTGTTCTTGAGGGTCATCGTGGTCTCCTGGAATCGTTGTGGGTCAAGCGGCCGCCAGCGGCATGGACTGTTCGGCCAGCGACGCAAACAAGGCCGCGCCCAGCGGCAAGACCTCGTCGTTGAAGTCATACCGTGTGCTGTGCAGGAAGCAGCCGCCTTCGCCACCCTGGCCCAAGCGCAGGTAGGCGCCCGGCTTGGTCTGCAACATGAACGAAAAGTCTTCGGCCCCCATGCTCGGCGGCAGATCGCGGATCACGTGCTCCTCGCCGACCAGCGTGGCCGCGACATCGGCGGCGAACATCGCTTCGGCCGCTGTGTTGATGGTGGCCGGGTAGGAACGGCGGTAGTCGAGCGTGGCCGTGGCGCCGAAGCCGATGGCCACCGATTCGACCAGCCGGCCGAGCCGCTCCTCGATCATGTCCTGCACGTCGCGCCTGAACGTGCGCACCGTGCCCATCAGCCGGGCCTGGCGCGGGATGACGCTGTAGGCGCCGAGGTCGCCGGCCTGCATCGCGCACAGGCTCAGCACCGCGTTGTCGAGCGGGTTGACGTTGCGCGACACCAGGCTCTGGGCCGCAGTGATGATGTGCGCCGCCACCAGCACCGGATCGATGGTCATGTAGGGGTGCGCACCGTGCCCGCCGCGGCCGTTGATCACGATCTCGATTCGATCGGCTGCGGCCATCATCGGCCCCGGATTGACGCCGATCATGCCCGGCGCGAGGCTGGGCCAGTTGTGCATCGCGTAAACGGCATCGACCGAAAATCGATCGAACAGGCCATCGTCGATCATCGCCTTGGCCCCGGCGAAACCTTCTTCGCCGGGCTGGAAGATCAGTACCACGGTGCCGTCGAACTGGCGCGTGGCGGCCAACGCCTTGGCGGCGCCGATCAGCATCGTGGTGTGGCCGTCGTGGCCGCAGCCGTGCATCAAACCACCGGTGGTGGAGCGCCAGGAGAAGTCGTTTTCCTCGCGCATCGGCAGCGCGTCCATGTCGGCGCGCAAGCCAATGCCCCGGCCGGAGCTTGACCGCCTGCCTCGAATGACGCCGACCACGCCGGTCTTGCCGATGCCGGTGTGAACCTCGTCGACACCGCTGACCCGCAGCGCCTCGGCCACCCGCGCGGCGGTGCGCACCTCTTCGAAGCCGAGTTCAGGGTGGGCGTGCAGGTCACGCCGAAACGCGGTGAGTTCCGGGTGCAGCGCGCGCAAGCGTTCGAACAGACCGCCAGCCGGCGCCTTCATGGCTTGCAACATCAATGCCCCCCGGTCGGCGTTTCGACCCGCAAGCGCGGATCAACGGCGAAATACAGCAGATCGACCACCAGATTGATGACCACGAAAATCAGCGCGATGAGGCACAGATAGGCCGCCATCACGGGGATGTCGGCAAACGTCACGGCTTGAATGAACAGGGCTCCCATGCCCGGCCACTGGAACACCGTCTCGGTGATGATCGCAAAGGCGATCAGCGCCCCGAGTTGCAGGCCGGTGATGGTGATCACCGGCACCAGCGTGTTCTTCAGCGCATGGCCAAAGTAGACCGACCGGTTGGTCAAGCCACGCGCGCGGGCAAAGCGGATGTAGTCGGTGCGCAGCACCTCCAGCATCTCCGATCGCACCAGCCGCATGATCAAGGTGAGCTGGAAGATGGCCAGCGTGATCGCCGGCAGGATCAGGTGCTTCCAGCCATCCACGGTGAGAAAACCGGTGGTCCATTGCCCCAGGCTCACCACGTCGCCACGGCCAAAGCTCGGCAGCCACTTCAACGTCACCGCGAACAACAGGATCAGCAGGATGCCGATCAGGAATGAGGGCAGGGACACCCCCAGCAATGAAAGCGTCATCATCGCCTGCGACAGGAACGTGCCGCGCCGAAGTGCCGCGTACACGCCCATCGGGATGCCCAGCAGCAAGGCGATCGCGGCAGCCGTCAACGACAACTCCAGCGTGGCTGGAAAACGTTCGACCACCAACGCAGAGACCTTGCGGCCCTGGCGCAGGCTGAGGCCGAATTCACCCTGCACGGCATTGCCGACGAAACGGGCGAACTGCACCGGGAACGGTTGATCCAGCCCGAGGTCGGCGCGCAACTGCTGGCGCTGCTCGGGCGTGGCGTCCTGGCCCAGCAGGTTCGTCACGGGGTCTCCGACGTACTGGAACAGCATGAAGGCGATGAACGCCACCGCCAGCATCACGATCACGGCTTGGGCAAGACGACGCAGGATGAAGGCAAGCATGGGTTTCGATGTTCGGACGGTTCCAGCCCCAGGTCAAAGGGGATTGTCCCGATGAACGCTTGCGGTTGATCGATTGCGGTTGATCGAATTGGGCTCGCTGAAGCGAGCATGTGCCGTGCCCGCCTGAACGCGATGCCGCGTCGGTCAGCGCGGCAGCGCTGGGCCGGTGGTCAAATGAACCTCGCCGTACCAGGCCTCGGCGATCGAGCGCGTGTTGTCCGAATCGGTCATCAGCCCGATCGACACCAGCGCACCTG
Organism: Methylibium sp.; assembly: GCA_031415135.1. GTDB lineage: Bacteria > Pseudomonadota > Gammaproteobacteria > Burkholderiales > Burkholderiaceae_C > LGRD01. Next base: position 13,693 of record JANORB010000174.1, on the reverse strand, counting down.
GTTCTTCACCAAAGGTCGTGCGAAAGTCGGCGGCAATGTCGCGATCATGGTGACGCCACACGCCCAGTTGACCGGCACCCGACTCCAGCACGATCTTGCGGATGCGGTCGGTGCGGCCACTGTGGATCACGCTTTCGACCGGAGCCTTGTTGTCCCACACGTACATCAGGGTCGCAAAAGGGGGCATCTCGCCAGAGACTGCGTGCGCCAGTTCGAACGCCAGCCGATTGCGCAATGACAATCGCGAGTGATCTCCATCAAACGCAAGAATGAGCCGAACCGGCGAGTCGTCGGTATCGCGGTCTGTGAGATCGGCCGATGTGATGAGGTCTTGCACACGCCACGAGAACCGGACCGAGCCCAACTCGGAACCGTCACGCCGCACCTTGCGCCGGAGCAGGCTCGCGGCCGAATCGGCCTCGGCGTGAACGACGTGTCGACCATCGATGACCCGCGGCGTGTAGCGGGTGCTGCGCTTTCCAGGCAGGGTCGCCTCGCGCCAGTCGAAAACGGCTTGCTGCGCCTGCGGTGATGCTTCAAGTGGCGCGGATGGCGCGGCGGCGCAACCGGCCAGCAGCAAACTCGTCAAGCTGATCGAACCGCCGCGAAATGTCGTCACGAGAAACTCCAAAGCACCACCGTCATGAAAAAGGCCGCCCGAAGGCGGCCTTTCAAAACCATCGATTCCGGCTCGCGAATGCGAGCGAAGAATCAGAAGGTGTGCTTCATGCCGACGGCAGCAGCGCGGTTGGAGGTCACACCGGTCACGTCCGACTTCGCTTGACCGAAGTCGACATACAGATTGGTGCGCTTGCTCAACGAGTAGTCGTAACCGATGCCGAACTTGGTCTCGTTGTTTTTGTTGCCTTGCGGGTCAAGGCGGTAGACCTGAGCCTTCAACACGCCTGGGCCGATGGGTGCGCGTGCACCGAGGCTGAACATCTTGTTCTTGGTATTGCCTCCCGCGCCGACCTTCGCTTGAGCGCCATAGGCCATCAGTTTGACCACGCCCAAGTCGTAGTGGAACGCAAAGTTGACCACGCCCTGTTTGTCCTGAAGGCCTTTAGAGACGCCCTCATAACCCAACCCGGCATAGATAGGCCCGCCGCCGTATTCGACGTTGAAGCCATTGGTGCGACCGGTCGTCGAATTCTCGGACAAGCCCACCGCACCTTGCACGGTCAAACCACCAAAGCTCGCCGACTTGAAGCCGACGGTGTTGGAGGTACGAACGCCTTGACCGGCCGGAGTGAGATAACCGGCCCATCCCGCAGTTCCGATCTGGCCAACACCGTCCCAGCCAAACGGGTCAGACTTGACCGCAGGCCAGAATGCCGGCGTGTAGTCACGACCCATGTACACAGAACCGACGGCCGCAGACGTCACTTGAACATACGAACGGCCGTTCCAGAACGGGGTAGCTGCCGCACCGTCGTCCGGACTGAACCGGTGCTCAATCTGGAACTGAGCCGACAAACCGCCACCCATGTCCTCACTACCCCGGAAACCCAGGCGCGACCCGGCCGACTGCCTGACCTGATAAGCCCTGGAGAGCCCGTTGGCACCAGGGTTCGGCGCCGTTCCGCCGTTGCCCTTGGAGACGGCCTGGTCGAGCAAACCATAGATCGTCACCGACGACTGGGCCGAAGCCACACCTGCAAACGCGCCCAGCACAGCAAGTGCGAGAAGGGATTTTTTCATTACAACGATCTCCTAGGTTGAATAAGAGGTCCCGATCAAGAGGCACCCGTTCGGGCAGATCAGGCCAACCCCCTCAGCGGAAGTTGTTCGTATTGCACCAGAGCGGCACCTTGATTGCCAAGGACCGCCGGACAAAAAGGGCCATTGTGTTGCCTGAGCACAACGAGTGTCGGCAGACCCAGGTCGCAGCCCTGCGCAAGCGCGCTGCGCTGCGCTTGGCGGAACCTTTCAGCGCTGGAAGGCCGGCGTTATGCTCGAAACCGACCACTCCATTTCCGCGAGGCCATCATGTTCCTGGATTCCTTGTTGGCGGCGGCGGACAACACGCTGCGCACCCTGTCGGGCGCCAGCCACGCCGCGCGCCCCTGTCCGTCGATCAACCAGCCGGCCGGCTCATTGAATTCGGCGGAGCGGCGTTTGTCGGGTTCATTGATGCGAGTGAACCATGTGGGGGAAGTGTGTGCCCAGGCGCTCTATCAGGCCCAGGCGCTGAGCACCCGGGACGCCGCGCTGAGGCAACACTTCGAACGTGCGGCGAGGGAGGAGACCGACCACCTTGCGTGGACCCAGCAGCGCCTGGGCGAACTCGGCGCGCGCACCAGCCTGTTGAACCCGCTTTGGTACGCTGGCGCTTTCGGCATCGGATGGTTCGCCGGGCGGACCGGCGACCGGACCAGCCTGGGTTTCGTGGTCGAAACGGAACGCCAGGTGGAGCATCACCTGGAAGGCCACCTCGACCGCTTGCCGGCCAACGACCACGCTTCGCGCGCGATCGTGCGTCAGATGAAGGACGACGAGGCCCGCCACGCGGCTTCAGCGCAAGGGGCCGGCGGCGCCGAACTGCCGGCACCGGTGCGCTGGGTGATGCGGGCGGCGGCTCGCGTGATGACTGCCACGGCCCACCACATCTGAGCGCCGGCCTCAACCCGCCACCAGCTCGAAGCTGGTGGTGATCTCGGCGGTCTTGGCCAGCATGATGCTGGCTGAACAATACTTTTCGTGTGACAGGCTCACCGCTCGCTCCACCGCAGGCTCAGTCAATGCCGGTCCGGTGACGACGAAGTGCATGTGAATCTTGGTGAACACCTTCGGGTCGCTGGGGGCGCGCTCCGACGTGACGGCCACCTGGCATCCCCTGACGTCGAAACGGCCGCGCTTGAGGATCAACACCACGTCGTAGGCCGCGCACCCCCCCGTGCCCGCCAGAACCGTCTCCATCGGGCGCGGCGCCAGGTTGCGTCCGCCGCCATCGGCAGCCCCGTCCATCATCAGCAAGTGGCCACTGCCGGTTTCGGCGCAAAAGCCCATGCCGCTGGCCGGCATCCAGTTGATCGTGCAGTTCATTGTGGTTTTGGCCGGCCACTGATACCGGCTGGGCTGCAAGTTTCGTCGAATCGACCCGCCATGTGCAACGCGTCACGCAGTATCCGGGGTCGACCACAAGGAATTCCTGCGCCGATATTGCGGCGCAACATTCAAGCGACTAGACTGTGTCGCATTGGAGTGGTTTTGCGCCAAGTGCCGGGCCCTCCAGCCTTTTGTCTCCTCCACCTCCTCCATTGGTGGATTCAGCCCAAGACAGCGATGTCTTGGGCTTTTTTCTTGCTGTCTTGCGCCAACGTAAGATGCTGCGCCGCAAGAATTTGAATCCCCAGGAGACAACCGTGATGCCCGGGCCACGACGCAACACCCCGAAACAGCCCGCCAGGCGCGGCGCTCTCGGGTTGTCCGAGTACCTGCAAAAGATTCTCACCGCCCGGGTCTATGACGTGGCGATCGAAACACCGCTGGACCTGGCCAAGAGCCTCTCGCGGCGGCTTGGCAACCAGGTTCTGCTCAAGCGCGAAGACCAGCAGCCGGTGTTCAGCTTCAAGCTGCGTGGCGCCTACAACAAGATGGTCCACCTCAGCGCCGAACAGCTGCGGCGCGGCGTGATCTGTGCCTCGGCCGGCAACCACGCCCAGGGCGTCGCCTTGTCTGCCAAGCGGCTGGGCTGCAAGGCCATGGTCGTGATGCCGGTGACCACGCCCAAACTGAAGGTCGATGCGGTGAAAACGCTGGGCGGTGAAGTCGTTTTGCACGGCGACAGCTACTCCGACGCTTACCTGCACGCCCAGGCGCTCGAGGTCGAGCATCAGCTCACGTTCGTCCACCCCTTCGACGACCCTGACGTGATCGCCGGCCAGGGCACGATCGCCATGGAAATCCTGCGCCAGCACCAGGGGACCATCGATGCGGTCTTCGTCGCCATCGGCGGCGGCGGCCTGATCTCGGGCATTGCCCCGTACATCAAGGCGGTGCGGCCGGTGATCAAGGTCATCGGCGTGCAGATGAACGACTCCGACGCCATGATCCAGTCGGTCAAAGCGGGCAAGCGAGTTCAGCTGTCGGACGTGGGCCTGTTTTCCGACGGCACGGCGGTGAAGCTGGTCGGCGAGGAGACCTTTCGCCTGACGCGCGAGCTGGTGGACGACTTCTGCATCGTCGACACCGATGCCGTCTGCGCCGCGATCAAGGATGTTTTTCAGGACACGCGCAGTATTCTGGAGCCGGCCGGCGCGCTGGGGGTCGCCGCGATCAAGCAGTACACCCACACCCACCACGCCAAGGGACAGACCTTCGTGGCGATCACCTGTGGTGCCAACATGAACTTCGACCGGCTGCGTTTCGTTGCGGAACGCGCGGAGGTCGGCGAGGAGCGCGAAGCCCTGTTCGCCGTCACGATCCCCGAGGAACGCGGCAGCTTCAAGCGCTTTTGCGAACTGATCGGACCGCGCGCGGTCACCGAGTTCAACTACCGCATCTCGGACGCCAGGGTGGCGCATGTGTTTGTCGGCATCGCCACGGCAAACCGCGAAGAATCCGACAAGCTCGAACGCAACTTCACCCGCCATGGGTTCGCCACCCTGAACCTCACCGATGACGAACTGGCCAAACAGCATGTGCGCCACCTCGTGGGCGGGCACACCGCATTGGCAAAGGACGAACGGCTGTACCGGTTCATCTTTCCGGAGCGGCCGGGTGCGCTGATGAGGTTCCTCTCCAGCATGCACCCGGGCTGGAACATCAGCCTGTTCCACTACCGCAACCAGGGTGCCGACTATGGCCGCATCCTGGTCGGGATTCAGGTGCCGCGCGCCGACGCCAAGGCGTTTCGTGATTTCTTGGAAAGCCTGGCCTACCCTTGTCAGGACGAGACCGACAACCCGGTCTACCATCTGTTCTTGCGCTGACGCGCAGGCACTGGTTGCGCCGGGCGCTGGCATGGGCCCAAAATCTGCTTGCCGTGCCGTGCGCTCAGCTGCCTTGAATTGCAACGGATCTCCATGTCGGTCAATCGCTCCTTGATCTCCCCCACCTCCAACGCGACCTTGGAAATCGCGCTGCGCGACAAACTTCGGCGGCGTGCCGAAAAGGTGGGCGGCCTGGGGGAACTGGAGCCGCTTGCAGTGCGGTTGGGGTTGATCCAGAACTCGCTGAAACCGCGCTTTCGTGCCCCTCAGCTTGCGGTGTTCGCCTCCGACCACGGATTGGCGGTGGATGGCATTGGCGACCACGCCTGGATCTCCACCGCCAAGGTGGTGAGCAGCTTGCTGGGGTCACAGTTGCCGGTCTCGGTTTTTGCGCACATCCAGGGCCTGGAACTGTCGGTGGTCGACGCGGGCGTGTCAGAACCGGTGGCGCCGCATCCCCGGCTGTTGGCGCGAAAGATCGCCCATGGCACGCGCAATGCACGAGTCACCGCGGCGATGTCGCTCGAACTGGCCCACGCGGCGATCCGGGCCGGCATGGAAATCGCCGACGCCTTGCCCGGCAACGTGGTCGCGTGTGCGGGCATCGGCGTGGGTTCGCACGAGAGCGCGTCGCTGGTGCTGTCGCGCCTGTCTGCGGTCCGGCTGGAAGACCTGCTCACGTCCGGCCAGGACGCGCAGCACGAGCGACTCGAGCGCCTGCTGGGCTTGTTGCAGAGTGCGCAGGCCCGCCACAAGGACTTGTCCGACCCGGTCGAAGTGCTGGCGGCTTTCGGCGGGTTCGAGATCGCTATGATGGTGGGGCTGATGCTGGTCGCCGGCAGCAAACGGCATCTGCTGATCATCGATGGCCTGCCGGCCTGCGCCGCACTGCTGATCGCCTCGCGCATCGCGCCCGCGGTGGGTGACTACAGCGTGTTCACGCGCAGCCACTGCCACAAGGGCCTGGACCACGCACTGACCATTTTTGACGCGGTGCCGCTGCTCGAACTCGGAATGGAAAGCACCGACGGAACCGGGGCGACGCTGGCTTGGCCTCTGATGCGCAGCGCCGCGGCGCTGTTGAGCGAAGTGGCCGACGGCGAAGACCCGGGGCCGTCCCGGCCGGCGCCGCTGGCCGCGGACAATGCGCCGCTGGGCGCCGGCTGAATCAGCGGTTCATCGACCCGGAATCGCGCCGCGGCGCGGATGAACCGGGCAACGGAACCGAAGCCGCCAATGGCGGCGCTGCCTCCACGGGTGGCGGGGCCACCAGCGGCGGAGCCACCAGCACGGGCGGCGCCACCGCCGGGATTGCCGGAGCCCTCACCAGGGGCGCTGCGCTGACCGCGCCGGCGCCGGCGCCATTCGGCAAGGTTCCGGTCGCCGGTGGTGGCAGTGGCGGAATCTCGAGCTTGATCGATGCAAGCCCTTGCGCCGGACCGATGGACGCCGAGCGCAGGCTGACAGACTGCAACACAAGATCGGTGTCGAGCTGCGCACCGACCGCGTAAGCCCTGGCCGGTTTGCCATCGACCGCAATGAGGGCCACACCTTGGCCCGATGCGGCGGAACCGGGCTCGGCCTTGGCGCGGGCCTTGGGCGCCATCACGCCCAGCAGGCGAAAGCGGGAACTGGCTTCCGGACTGGCGATCGCCGCGGCGCCCGTCGCGACGGGCGCGGCGCCCAGAAGGCGCGACAGATCGCCGCGCACCGCAACCGCAACGCCCACCGGCACCGCATGCGCCGGCGCCTCGGGTGAACGCACCGCCAGGCGAAGGCCCCAGAACACGGCCGTCGCGGCCACCAGGGCCCAGATCACAAACGCGCACACTCGTACGAACATGCATTGATTATGATTCAACCGACTCACAACTCCGGCAATTGCGCCGGCTGGAATCCTTCATGATGTTGCAGATGAATCTGAAATCGCGCCGCTCGCGTGGCATCAGCGGCTTCACGCTGATCGAACTGATGGTGGTGCTGGTCATCATCGGTGTGCTGGCTGCGCTGATCGTGCCGAATGTGCTCGACCGGGCCGATGACGCGCGGGTCACCGCCGCCCGCACCGACGTGAACAACCTGATGCAGGCGCTCAAGCTCTACAAGCTCGACAACCAGCGCTACCCGACCAGCGAGCAAGGGTTGCAGGCCCTGGTGGCCAAGCCGACCGCGGGCGCCATACCGCCGAACTGGAAGCCCTACCTGGACAAGTTGCCCAACGACCCGTGGGGGCGGCCGTATCAATACGCCAGCCCCGGCTTGAAGGGCGAGGTCGACATCTACAGCCTGGGCGCCGATGGCGTGATCGGCGGCGACGGCAAGAACGCCGAGGTGGGTTCGTGGCAATGACGCGGAGCACGGGGTGAGGTTGCGCCACGCCGGCTTCACGCTGATCGAACTGCTGGTCGTGGTGGTCATCATCGCCATCGCCAGCTCGGTGGCGAGCCTGGCGTTGCGGGACCCGTCGGCCACGCGGCTTGAACATGAGGCGGCGCGACTGGCCGCCTTGCTCGAAGGGGCGCGCGCGGAAGCCCGCGCCTCCGGGCTGGCCGCCTACTGGGAGCCCAAGCCGGCGCAGGCCGGCGCCGAGGGCTTCCGCTTCGTCGGCCTGCCGGCCTCAAGCGAATTGCCATCGCGTTGGCTCGTCGAGGGCGTGACGGCCGAGGTGGTCGGCGCCCGCGCCGTGCTGCTCGGGCCCGAACCCCTGATCGGTGCGCAGCGCATCGTGCTCACACTGAACGACAAGCACCTCACGCTGGGCACCGACGGCCTCGGCCCGTTTGTGGTGGCCGCCGACGAGTTGCCGGTGGCACGCTGATGGCCAGGCGTGCATCGCGCGGGTTCACGCTGATCGAGGTGCTGGTGGCCTTGACCGTCGTTGCGGTCACGCTCGGCGCGGGCATCAAGGCGGCCGGCGCGCTCACCAACAACACCCAGCGCCTGGCCGATGTGGTCGCCGCGCAGTGGTGCGCCGACAACCACCTCACGGGCCTCAAGCTGGCGCGCCAGTATCCGGGCATCGGAGACTCCGAGTTTGTGTGCGAGCAGCTGGGCCGAACCTACCGGGGCCAATTGGCGATCCGCCCGACCCCCAATCCGAACTTTCGCCGGGTCGACGCCCGCATCAGCGACGACGCAGGCCAGAACATCCTCAGCCTGTCCACCATCCTGGGCCGATTCTGATGAAGCCTCTCTTGATGAAGCCTCTCTTGATGAAGTGCAGGTCGGCTGCGGGCTTCACGCTGGTCGAGGTGCTGGTGGCCCTGATGGTGATGGCCATCATGGCGGTGATGGTGTGGCAGGGCGTCGACGGCATCGTCCGGGCGCGCGACTCGAACCAGGCCCGTCTGGAGCGTTCGCTGCGCCTGAACACCGTGATCTCCCAGTGGGAGCAAGACCTCGCCGGGCTGCAGGAAACCAGCGCCGTGCCGTCGGCCTTGAGCTTCGATGGCGCGGCGTTGCGCCTGACACGCCGCACTGTGGGCGGCCTTCAGCTGGTGGTCTGGTCATTGCGGCCCGAAGACGGCGGCAACACCTGGCGGCGCTGGGCCGGGCCGGCGGTGACGAGCACCGGCGCGCTGCTCGACAGCTGGCTGCGCAGCCAGCAGTTTCAGGGCACCGAAGCCGGCCAGCTGCGCACGCTGGACGGCGTGGCGCAATGGCAGGTCTACTTCTATGTCGGCAATGCATGGACCAACGCCCAGTCGACCGGCAACGTGGCGGCCCCGGCATCCGGCGCCAGCGCGCCGCCGCGAGCGGCCCTGCCGGCCGGTGTGCGCCTCGTGCTGAGCTTCGCACCCGACAGCGGCCACAGCGGCAGCCTGATCCGCGACACCCAACTCCTGCCGTGACCCCGCCATGACGCCGCTGCCAAGCGCCCCGCGCCACCGACCGCAGCGGCAGCGCGGCGCCGCGATCCTGATGGCGATGATCATCGTCACGCTGGTCGCCACGCTCGCCGCCGGCATGATCTGGCAGCAGTGGCGCGCGGTGCAGGTGGAGGCCGCCGAACGCGCGCGCACCCAGTCGGCCTGGATCCTGGGTGGCGCGCTGGACTGGGCGCGGCTGATCCTGCGCGAGGACCGCGCCACCTTCACCGCGTTGAGCGAACCCTGGGCCGTGCCCTTGGCCGAAGCCCGGTTGTCGACCTTCCTGGCCGCCGACAAGGACAACACCGACGACGCGCCGGACGCATTCCTGTCCGGCGCCATCGTCGACGCGCAGGCGCGCTACAACCTGCGCAACCTGATCGATCCGCAAGGCAAGGTGCTGCCCACCGAACTGGCGGCGCTGGAGCGGCTGTGCCAGACCATCGGCGTGGCGGGCGACGTGGCCACGCGCATCGCCGACGGGATGCGCGACGCCCTGTCGCCGGGCGCCGCCGGCACGGCGCCGCTGCTGCCGCGGTCGACGGCGCAACTGGCGTGGCTGGGTGTGGAGCCGGAGGCGATGCGGCGCCTCGAGCCCTATGTCACGCTGTTGCCCAAGCCCACGCCCGTCAACGTGAACACCGCCTCGCGCGAGGTGCTGGTGGGCGCAATCAAGGGTCTCGACCTGGCCACGGCCGAGCGGCTGCTGCAAGTGCGCCAGCGCACGCCGTTCAAGGCGCTGCTGGAAGTCGAACAGCAAATCCCCGGCTTGAGCCCCTTGCCGGCCCAGCAAGTCGGGGTGAAGTCGGAGTTTTTCGAGATCAGCGGCCGGCTGCGGCTCGGAGACCGGATCGTGGAGCAGCGCTCGCTCGTCGAGCGGCGCAACCGAGAGATGATCGCGCTGCAACGCGAGCAGGTCTCCAGCCGCGAACAGGCCGGCCCCTGATGCGCTTCAGGCAACCGATATGAATGCCGTCGACTTGCGCCACAAATGCCGCGTAAGTGTTTGATTTGCGAAGGCTTGTCGTTTTCGCCTGTCTACAATGACCGCAGCCCAGGCCCTCATCTCCCATGTCGATCCTTGTTGTCCAGATTCCCCAACGGCAGCGCCTCAGCGCGCGCAGCGCGGGCAGCGCTGAGCAAAACGGCCCCCGGTCCGGACAAGAGTACGACTATGTGACCAGCCCGGACGGGCTGGCGCTGCAGGCGCAAGGCCGCTGCGCCGCGTCTCTGCTGCCCAAGGCCACCACCATCGTCGCCGCGCTGGCCGACACCGATGTCAGCTGGCACCGCATCACGCTGCCCAAGGCGCCTGCGGCCCGGCTGCGCGCGGCGCTGGACGGTGTGCTCGAAGAAGCGCTGCTCGACGAGCCCGAGGCGGTGCATCTCGCGCTCGCGCCTCAGGCCACCGCCGGCCAACCCACCTGGGTGGCGGCGGTCGACCGCCGCTGGCTGCGCGCCGAGCTCGATGCACTGGAAAAGGCCGATGTGTTCATCGACCGCGTGGTCCCGATGGCCTGGCCCGACGACCCACCGAGCGGCCACTTTGCCGAAACCTCCGACGACCCCGGCAGTCCGGCGCAAGCGGTGGCGCTGCACTGGGCCCATGCCGACGGTGTTGCCAGCATTCGCCTGCAGGGCGGTCTGGCGCGCGCGGTGGTGCCCGCACCCGCGGCTCCGGCCACGCGCTGGAGCGCCACCCCCGGCGCCAGTGCCGCGGCCGAACAATGGCTGGGTGCGGCGGTCACGGTCATGACGCCGGGCCAGCGCGCACTCCAGGCGGCGCGCAGCCTGTGGAACCTGCGCCAGTTCGATCTGGCGCGGCGCAACCGCGGAGCGCGGGCCTATCGCGACTTCCTGCGCCAGTTCTTCAGCCCGGCCTGGCGCACCGCGCGCTACGGCCTGGCGGCCCTGGTGCTGGCCAACATCACCGGGCTGAACCTGTGGGCCTGGCATCAGCGCGGCGCGATCACGGCCAAGCGCGCCGCGATCCAGAGCCTGGTGAAAGTGGCCTACCCCGGCGTGAATGAAAACGACATCCAGCGCGATGCCGCGGCGGTGATGCAGCGCGAATCACAAGCCTTGCGCACACTTGCCGGCAAGCCGGGCGATGCCGACCTGGAACCGATGCTGCAAGCAGCCGCCTCGGCGTGGCCGGCCGACCGCCCGCCGGTGGAAAACCTGCGCTACGAGCCCGGCAGGCTGACGCTGGCAGTCGCCGGCTGGAGCCCGGCGCAGATCGAGCAATTCCGCAGCCTGTTGCTTCCCACTGGTTGGCAGGTCGAAGCGGCCGAAGGCCGGCTCACGCTCAGCCGCGCTCGAAGCTCACAAGGAAATGTGGCTTTGCCACTTTCCTTGATCCTCTCGGGGGACGGCCGGCCCGGGCCGGCCTTGGGGCGCTCATGAGATTTTTCCTGCCCGCCCATCCGCCCGCAAGGCCCGCATGAGCACACGCGCACCCATCCTGCCGCCGGCGCTGGGCAGCCTTCGCCAGCAGGCAACCCAGGCCTGGATGGCTCGCACGCCGCGCGAGCGTCAGGCGCTGACGGTGGTCGCGCTCGTGCTGGGCCTGTTTCTGGTCTGGGTTCTGTTCGTGCAACCCGCGTGGCGCAGCCTGCGCGAGGCGTCGGCCCAAATGGACCAGCTCGACGTGCAACTGCAACAAATGCAACGCCTGGCTGCCGAAGGCCGCGACCTGCGCGGCGCCACGCCCGTGTCTCAGACCCAGGCCGCCGCCGCGCTGAAGGCCGCCACCGACCGCTTGGGCGAAGCCGGCAAGATCAACCTGCAAGGCGGCCGGGCCACACTGACGCTGAACGGCGCCAGCCCCGAGGCGCTGCGCGCATGGTTGAACGAGGCGCGCAACGCGGCCCGCGCCCGTCCAGTGGAAGCGCAACTGATGCGCGGCCCGAAGGGTTACAGCGGCACCCTGACCGTCAACCTGGCGGGCGCGCCGTGATGCGCCGCAAGCGCAGCAAGGGGCTGTGGTCGCCCACCGTGGCCGGCACCGGCTGGGGCGAGTCGACCTTCGCCGAAATGTCCTGGGACAAGTCGCGCAGTGCGGCGCTGCGCTGGGCGGTCTTCGGCCTGCTCGTCGGCGCGCTGGTGGGCGTGGTGGCGTTTGCCCCGGCGGCCTGGCTGGCGCGCGCGGTGGCCTCGGCCACCGACCAGCGCCTGTTGCTGGCCGACGCGCGCGGCAGCGTGTGGGCGGGCAGCGCCGTGCTGGTGCTGACCGGCGGCCCCGAGAGCCGCGACGCCAGCGCGCTGCCCGGCCGGATCGAGTGGACGCTGGGCCTGGCCGGCCTGGCGCTCGAACTGCGCGCGCGCCACGCATGCTGCCTGAACGGGCCGGTCGCGGTGCGGCTGCGACCGGGTTTGGGGCGCATGTCCTTCACGCTGTTGCCGTCGCCCGGCTGGACCGGCCAGTGGCCCAGCGCCTGGCTGGGCGGGCTGGGCACGCCATGGAACACCTTGCAGCTGGGCGGGGCGCTGCGGCTGGTCTCCCCCGGCCTGACGATCGAATCAGTGCAGGGCCGCTGGCGCGTCGAGGGTCGCGCCGAAGTCGAGCTGCTCGGCGTATCGTCGCGCCTGACGACGCTGGACCCGTTGGGCAACTACCGGCTCACCTTGTCCGGCAACGCCGCCCAGGCCGGCGTGGCACAAATCAACCTGTCGACGACGGACGGCGCGTTGCAGCTCTCGGGCGACGGCACCTGGGGACCGGGGGGTGTGCGTTTTCGCGGCGAAGCGCGTGCCGGCGCCGCCGACGAACCGGCGCTGACCAACCTGCTGAACATCATCGGGCGGCGCGACGGCGCACGCTCCGTCATTTCGATCGGATAAGCATGAAGCCACGCACCGCCCCCAGACCCGCCAGGCCATCCCGCTGCGGCGCGCGCGGCTCCTCGATCGTGGCGGCCTGGGTGTGCCTGGCGCTGCTGCCCGGACCGCTGGCCTTTGCCCAGACCTCGCCCAACGCGCCCGGCGCCGCCGCCACGCGTTTCCGCGGCGAACCGGTGACCCTGAACTTCGTCAACGCCGACATCGAGGGCGTCACCCGCGCCATGGCGGCGATCCTCAAACAGCAGTTCATCGTCGACCCGCGCGTCAAGGGCAACATCACGCTGTACAACGAAGAGCCGCTGGCGCCGCGCGAGGCCTACCTGAACTTCCTGGCCGCGCTGCGCGGCCTGGGCTTCACGGTGGTCGAAGTCGGCGGCCTGTTCAAGGTCGTGCCCGAGGCCGACGCCAAGCTGCAGGCCGGCACGGTGTCGACCGGCGACGTGTCGCGCCGCGGCGACCAGGTGATCACGCAGATCTTCAAGATCAACCACGAAAACGCCAACAACCTGGTGCCGGTGTTGCGGCCGCTGATCAGCCCCAACAACACCATCAACGCCAACCCGGGCAACAACTCGCTGGTGATCACCGACTACGCCGACAACCTGCAGCGCATCGCCAAGATCATCGCGGCGATGGACACCCCCGCCGCCGGCGACGTGGAAGTGATCACGCTGCAACATGCGGTGGCCTCCGACATCGCCACGATGGTGCAGCGCCTTTCCGACACGGCGCAGGCCACCGGAGTCCCGGGCGTGGCGGGCGGCGCCGCACCGTCGATCCTGGTGGACTCGCGCAGCAACTCGCTGATCGTGCGCGCCGCCAATCCGTCGCGCATGGCCAGCATCCGCTCGCTGGTGGCCAAGCTCGACCAGCCCATCAAGGGCGGCAGCGCGATGGGCAACATCTGGGTCGTGTACCTGAAAAATGCCGACGCGGTAAAACTCGCCGGCGTCTTGCGCGCGGCCTACGGCGCCGGCGGTTCGGGCGGTGGCGGTGGCGGGCAAAGCCTGGCGGCCGCCCCCGCAGCGGCGGCCGTCGCGCCCGGCG
>JANORB010000173.1:0-11447 GCA_031415135.1 Methylibium sp. | reverse complement strand
CAGGGCGAGCTGATCCTGGTCGCCTGACTTTCCTGGTCGCCCGACCTTCTGTATTTCTCACTTTCCTGGAGCCACTTTCATGAGCAGAAACCACCTCTTTCACGCCGGTGAAGCCACCGTGCTGGCGCGCGACGGCCAGTTCACCGACGCGATGCCTGAAATCCTGATCGGCCGCACCGATGGGCCCGTGGGCCAGGCCTTCGCCAACCTGATGGCGCAGAGCAAGGGCCACACCGCGATGTTCGCGATTCGCGCCTGCAACCAGCTGGTGCGGCCGGCCACCATCGTCGTGCCCAAGGTCACGCTGAAGGATGCGGCCAACATCGACCTGTTCGGTGGCGTGGTGCAAAGCGCCACGGCGGACGCGGTGGTCGACTGCCTGATCGACGGCACGATTCCCAAAGCCCTGGCCAACGAGCTGTGCATCATCAGCCTGGTGTGGATCGACCCGCGCTGCGCAAAGGATCCGAACCTGGACAAGAAAGACATGTACCGCACCAATCACGAGGCGACCAGGCTGGCGATCAAGCGCGCCTTGAATAACGAACCGTCGGTGGACGAGTTGATCGCCAACCGCCACAAGATCAGGCACGACATGGACGACTGGAGCTGACTCCCGGTCGCCATGTTCCCGTGATGCTGCCCGAGGTTTTTGCGCTGCTGGACGACTGCGGCGCCACGCCCGACCGCCCGACCAGCCGGCTCTATGCGGGCTTCGTCAGAGAGCACCGGTGTGTCGATGAAGCAGGGTTGGAGGCCACCTGGGCGCGCGTCGACACCGACCTTCGCGCCGGCCTGCACGCGGTGCTGCTGGCCGACTATGAATGGGGCGCGAAGCTGCTCGGGGCCGGCCATGAACGGCTGGCCGCGCACGACGGCTCCGCGCTGCGGGTGCTGATGTTCAGCGAGGTGGCGGCGCTGTCCGGCGCGGCCGTCGATGCTTGGCTGCGGCAGCACGACGACGAGGGCGCCGCCGCCGGTGTGATGAACCTGCGGCCCAGCGTCGACCAGCGCGAATTCAACGCCGCAATCGCGCGAATCCTCGACGCCATTCGCGCCGGAGAAACCTACCAGGTCAACTACACCTACCGCCTGCACGGGCAGGCCTACGGCACGCCGCTCAACCTGTACCGGCGCCTGCGCGCACGCCAGCCGGTGGCCTACGGTGCATTGATCGCCTTGCCCGACGGCGCGGACGTGAGCCACGTGCTGTCGTGCTCGCCCGAACTGTTTTTGCGCCACGCCGCGGGCGTGCTGACGGCGCGGCCGATGAAGGGCACGGCCTCGCGCATCGACGTTCCCGAAGGCGACAGCGAAACCGCGCGCCACTTGTCGATCGACATCAAGAACCGCGCCGAGAACCTGATGATCGTGGACTTGCTGCGCAACGACCTGGGCCGCGTGGCCGAGGTCGGCTCGGTCAAGGTGCCCGAGCTGTTCACCATCGAACACTACCCCACGCTGTTCCAGATGACCTCGACCGTGCAGGCGCGCCTCAAGCCCGGCGTGGGCATGCCGGAGTTGCTGCGCGCGGTGTTCCCGTGCGGCTCGATCACCGGCGCGCCCAAACATCACACGATGCAGTTGATCGCCGGCCTGGAGAGCACGCCGCGCGGCCTGTACTGCGGCGCCATCGGCTGGCTCGACGCGCCCATCGGCACCGCGCGCTGTGGCGACTTCTGCCTGTCGGTGGCGATCCGCACGCTCACGCTCGGGCCGCCACACCACGCGCTGCGGCCGGCCCGCCTGGGCGTGGGCGCCGGCATCGTGCTCGACAGCCGGGCCGCGGACGAGTTCGACGAGTGCCGGCTCAAGGCGCACTTTCTCACCCGCACCGACCCCGGCTTCGAGTTGTTCGAGACCCTGCTGGCCACGCCGGGCGGCGGGCTGCAGCGGCTGGATCAGCACCTGGCCCGCATGGCAAGCAGCGCGCGGGTGCTGGGCTTTCGCTTCGATGCCGAGGCGGCTCGTGCCGCGCTGCCGGCCTGTGTGTTGGCGCCCGGCGTGGCATCGCGCTTGCGCCTGGCGCTGGCCCATGACGGCACACTGCAGGTGACCCATGCGCCGCTGTCGCCGCTGCCCGATGGCCTGGTGAGCCTGCTGGTGGCCGATCAACGCCTGCCCGATCACAACCCGCTGTCGGCGCACAAGACCACGCTGCGCCAACACTACGACGACGGTGTGCGGGCCGCCGAACACGCGGGCGCTTTCGACAGCCTGTTTTTCACCGAAGACGGGCGTCTGGTCGAAGGCGGGCGCAGCTCGGTGTTCGTGCAACTCGGGGGGCGCTGGTTCACGCCACCGTTGTCCGACGGCGCGCTGCCCGGCGTGATGCGCGCCGTGGTGCTGGAGGATCCGAGCTGGAACGCCGTCGAGCGCAGCCTGCGCCTGGACGAGCTGCGCGATGCCGAAGCGCTGATGGTGTGCAACGCGCTGCGCGGGCCGCTGTTCGCACGCTTGCGCGAGGCCGAGGGGGGTGCGGCATGAACCTGGCCTTGTTCGACCTCGACCACACGCTGATCCCGTTCGACAGCGGCATGGCCTGGACGCATTTCTTGATCGAGCGCGGCGTGTTGCCACCCCATGCCGAAGCGCAGTACCTGGACTTCTGCCACCAGTACGTGGCCGGCACGCTGGACATCCAAGCGATGCACCGGGCCAACGTCAAGCCGCTGCGCGTCTACCCTCGCACGCAAATCGCGGCGTGGGCGCGTGAGTTCGAGGCCCGCATGGCACCTTTGATCCCGGCCTCGATGCTGGCCCTGGTGCGCGGCCACCAGGCTGCCGGCGACCTGTGCGCCATCGTCACCGCGACCCCGCGCTTCATTGCCAAGCCGTTCGCCCGGCTGTTCGGCATCGGCGAACTGCTGGCCACCGAAGCCGCCACGAGCGGTGAGCCACCGGAGGAGGCATTGACCGGAGAGATTGCCGGCGATCCCTGCTTTCGCGAGCACAAGGTCAGTCGCACCCAGGCGTGGCTGGCGCAGCGGCGCACAAGCCTGGCCGGCTTCGAGGTGTCGTGGTTCTATTCCGACTCGGCCAGCGACCTGCCGCTGCTCGGCGCGGTGTCACACCCGGTGGCCGTGCGGCCGGACGAGCGCCTGCTCGCGCATGCGCGTGCCGCAGGTTGGCGCATTCTTCTGCAAGAGGCGTAGTGCGCCGTGCCGGCGGCGAGTTACTCAACCAAGGCCGAGTTCTGCTGCGTCATGGCGTCGACCTGGGCAATCGACTGGTGCGCATGCTCGATGTCGCTGCTCTGCGATTCGCTGACCTGGGCGATGTCAGGGGCGTTTATCCTTGTCCACCGGTTCGCCCCATTTCAGAATCGCCGATGTTTGCATGGTGATCGCAATTCAGCTTCCTGGCCCCAAAGGGTGTTTGATGCATCGAATGTATCTGCTGGGATGGTTGGTGTTGTCATGCGCCGGGGCGTGCATGACAGCGCCGATTTCTGCCGAGGGTGTATCCGTGCAATCAGCCGAAGCGGTGTCGGTCAGGAGCTATCTCTTGTGCGAGGACTTGGACTGTATTGATGCGCTTCGAGATTTGAAGGCATGCGGCGCGGGGTGTATCCCCGCCCTCTTGACGACGCTTCAGGTCGGTCTGGCCAAAGAATGGGACTCACGCTCCCCCGAGTTTGCCCGCGCCAAATCCGCCCAGGCGCTGGGCGAGTTGGGGGATCGCCGGGCTGTGGCGCCGTTGACGCGAACACTTCGCGAGCGGAGCGCGCTCTTGCGAGCGGCCTCCGCGCACGCGCTCGGTCAGCTGAAGGCGCCCGCAGCGCTCGGCCCACTGAGAGTCGCCCTGCGGGTGGAAACGGATGCGCATGCCCGCAGTTCGATCAAAGCGGCGCTCCGGGTCATTGAAATGCCGTAGCCGGGGGGCGAATGCTAGGGAACCAGCGCCACACCAGCGGCGTTGATACTCCCGGACTGTTGGCGCGACACAAGATTGCGAGGCACTGTTCGCGGCGCATTCATGAGGTTGTTTGCGACGCCCACGTTGTGCTCCAGCGCGCTCCCGGCTCGGTCTGGCGATATCAACAGGTGCCCGATTTCGTGCGCCAGGGTTTCCGGGAATGCTGCGTCGGTCGTGATAACACCGGCGTTCGTCGCTATCGCGGCATTCTGGAAGTCATTCGGGCCGATGGCAATTGCCAAAGCCCCCAATCCGGTGAGCGAGCGCACGTAATAGACGTTCAGGTCGGTTGTGGTGGCCGAACGATTCAGACCCAACAGTTGCGTCTCTTCCGCCGTTCGAACTCCCAGCGTCGTCACCGGATCGGTCGTCCAGGTGGCGTCGGTGTCCAGCAGGGTTCCGGGGTCCGCGATGCTCCGAGTGCCGCGCAGCCGAACATTGATTCCCGCCTGGGAAAGCACTTCGGTTGCTTGCCGCACATCCGCCTGGACACGTGCCGCAGCGGCTGATGAACCAACCATGGTTTTTGCGTCAATCCAGAGTGTGCTGAATCGGATGTTGTCAACGAGGACATGGGTGTCATAGATGTTGTCCCCGGCGTCGGTTGCAGTGAACAACAACTCAACTTGAATCGGTTGGTCGGTGCCCGCAAAAGGAGAAAGGTCCACGCTTCCGGTGCGCCATCCGGTCTGACCGCAAGTGGTGTCCCCACCCGGGAAGAAGCAGTCGCCGATCAATTGAAATCCGCCCGAAACATTCACGCTCACCTGGGCAAAGATCATCTGCCCGTTGGGGGTCGTCACGATGGCACGGAACGCATCGTCAAAGACGCTGCCGACGAACTCCGGAAACTCCTCACTGACAAAATTGAAGTCGACCTTGAGCGACTGCACGCCGGCGGGAACGATGAACCGCTGCTTCAAGCCGGAGCCGACGCCACCCACGGAGCCTGTGCCGGTGCTGATGTCGGCCATCCACTGGCCTTCCGTCGGGCGGATGACGACGCCCGTGGACGTTGGCCCCAATTGCTGGCGAACGGTCGCCGCCCCTGTGGTCGCCCAACTTGACAGGTCTCCTCTTTCGAACGCTCCATTGCGAACGCCGTCTCGGGTGACGGGTGGTGTCGCGACGGGTGCGACGGCAATGTTTGCCGCGACGGTGGATTGAGGCGCCACTATGTTTCCGGCAGTCGACCCCAGCGAGCCGCGAAATGGATCAAAAGCCGTCACTGTGAAAGGCCCCCCGTTCACGAAGAGCTGGTAGTTGCCTGATCCATCGGTGACGGCCACCAGTGTGTTCGTGTTGTTGCTGACGACCACGCCAGCGCGTGGCGCTCCCGCTTCGGTGACCATGCCACTGGCAAAGCCGGACCCTGTGTTGGCAAGGAAAGCAAAGACGCCGCCTCCGCGGATTCCGGCGAACATGACGCCGTTGGTCGTGATCTGCGCACCCGCCGTTTCCGCCGTATCCGTCGGCATCAACTGGTGGCGCAGGGCGGGAGTGCCGCTGATCGAGTCGGCGAGGATAGGCTGGGCAACGATGAACCTGGAGTACAGAGACGCCGGTGGGGTGGGAATGGAGAGGATCAGCTTGGCAGTCACAGGTTTCAGTTCCGAGACCTGTTCCGCAGGCTGAAGAATCACCTCCACCGCGCCGACAACCGGCAGGTTGCTTGACGAAGCCGGAAGGTCCGCAACCGGGAACGGGCGAATATCCACCAGTGCTTCGTAAGGCAATGCGTTGGCTGGGACGGTCACGCTGCTGCCATCGACTCCGGTCACGGTCCCTCCCGTGCCCGCCGTCAAAGGCACGCCGGCATAGACTTTCAACTCGGCCTGGAAGTCCGCCGCAGACGGGCTGACAAACTGCCACGTTTTCTCCGCCGTGGAGCGACCGATGGCCAGAGGCGGACCGGCGTAGTTCCATGCCCACGATCCGGCTCCCGAGCCCGCGTCCGGATTTACGGCACGCGCAAGCGGGGAAGCGAGTTTGGTGACAACCACACGCAACGGAGCAAACAGGGATTTGGAACCTGTGTTCCTGACCGCCGCGTGCAATGTGACGGCACCGTCGGCGGGGTTCCAGTCAGAAAAGGCCACCGAAATCTGCGTGGCCGGAACAGCCGCCGCATTCGAACCTCGCATATCTTGGAGGACGACTCGCCGCTGAGCGAGCTGCACGTGCATCCTGAAGGCGCCGACCTCGATGTCGCTGCCAGCGGTTCGCGGCTGGGCCAGCACCTGGTTTGCACCCAGCATCGCGAGTGCCACGACAAAACGGTAAATCAGCTGAACGACAGAGGCGGGTCTCATGCTGTCTCCTTTTTCAAGCGACTTGGGCTTGTCTCGCGAGACATTTGTATCGCCAACTGCCCGTGGGGTCAATGGACGGTCCCGATATCTCCGCAAAGTTGTGGAGGCTCGATGCCGGCCCAGCCCAATGTCGCTACGGCAACAACTCAGGGTTGGCTGCTTACGCCTGAATCAACCCCCATCTCAGCGCGACCAGCGTCAACTCGCTCTGGTTGCTGGCGCCGAGTTTTTGCTTCACGTGGTACAGGTGCGTGCCGACGGTGCTGGGCGAGAGGCTCAGGTTGGCGGCAATCTGCGCCACGCTCAGGCCGCGCGCGAGTTGAATGAAGACCGAGAACTCGCGTTCGCTCAGCATGTCGGCCGGGCTGGCCTGGCCGTCGATCTGCGCCATCGCCAGCGCCTGCGCGGTGAGCGCGTCCACATAGCGTTCGCCGCGGGCCACGGCGGTGACGGCGGCGATCAGCGCATCGGGCGCGCTGCGCTTGGCCAGGTAGCCCAGCGCGCCGGCGCGCAGCACCCGCCGCGGGTGGGCGGTGTCTTCGTGCGCCGACAGCGCCAGCACGCGTGCCTTGGGGTCTTGCGCCAGCAGCCGCCGCACGGCTTCGAGCCCGCCCATGCCGGGCATCGACAAGTCCATCACCACGACATCGGGTTTGACGCGCGGGTAGTCGATGCAGGCCTGTTCGCCGCTGCCGGATTCGGCCACCACCTCGACCTGCGCATCGGCCAGCAGCATGCGAAAGCCCATTCGCACGAGCGCGTGGTCGTCGACCAGCATCACGCGGATCATGCCGGCTCCAGCGCCAGTGGCAGCCGAACTTCCAGCGCCACGCCCCGTGGCGTGGCGGCCTCAAGCCGAAACACGCCTCCAAGGCTTTCCACCCGTTCGGTGAGCCAGCGCAAGCCGTAGTGGCCGGTGCGCTGCGACCAGTCCGGCGCCAGGCCGGTGCCGTCGTCAGTCAGCTTGAGTTCGACTTCGGCGGCGCGGCCCTGAACTTCGAGCACCAGATGCCGGGCCTGGCCATGCCGCAACGCATTGGTGATGCCTTCCTGCGCCGTGCGGTACAGCGCCAGCGCCACATCGGCGGGCAGCGTGGCCCGGGCCAGGTCGAGTTGCAGCGCGATGCTGACCTCGGCATGGCTGCGGCGCGTGCGTTCGGCCAGGTCGTTCAAGGCCTCGGCCAGGCCGAAGTTGTCCAGCACCAGCGGCGTCAGGCGCGGGATGATGCCGTGCATGGCGTCGTACAGGCGCGAGGATTCGTCGGCGATCAGGCTCGCCGCGCTGGCCGCGGTCGGGTCGAGTGCGGCCACGCGCTGCGCGATCGACAGCGCCATGCTGCGCATCGCGGTGACCGACTGGCCCAACTCGTCGTGCAACTCGCGCGCGATCATCCGGCGCTCTTGCTCGATGTGGTGGTCGATCCAGCGCGTCAGCTCGCGGCTGTCCGAGAGTTCGCGTTCGGCCCGCACCGCGCGGCGCTCGGTCTCGAGGTTGTGTTGCAACACACCCACCATGCGGTTGAACGCCGTGCCCATCGCCGCGGCTTCGGTGCCGGCCAGCGGCGGCAGTGCCACGTCGAAACGGCCGGCCTGCAGTTGGTTCAGGGCCGCAACGATCTGGCCGAACGGCCGCACCGTGCGGCCGACCAGCCAGAACACCATTGCATTGACCGCCAGCAGCAGCAGCAGCCCGCCCAGGCTCAGCCAGACCACGTAGTCCCACGCATCGAGCACCGCGCGCGAGGCATTGGCCCGCACTTCGAGTTGCCCACCGGGGAACTTGATGGACTGCACGGCCGCAGGCGGGGCCAGCAGCTTGTCGAACCAGTCGGGCGCGTCGCGGCCGGCCTTGTACGGTGACGGCGGCGAGCGGTACAACTCGGCGCCCTGCTCGTCGAACAGCGTGATGTCGTTCGAGCGCACCCGCCCGGTGCCCTGCAAAAAGGCGAGCATGGCCTGCGGGCCCTGCGCCGCGTAGCGCCAGACCGTGCGGTTGAGCAACTGCAGCGCCACCCGGTTGGCGCTGGCCACTTCTTCGTGCACCGACTCGCGCAGGCTGCGGAACTGCAGCGTGGTCAGCACCGCAACAAACAGGATGGTCAGCACGCCGACGATCAGGTTGATTTTCAGTCGCAGGCTCATGGCGCCGATGGTATCGAGTGCATTTGGCGGTCGCCGCGCACATTCATGAAAATCATGAGGGTCAATTCATGGCCGAGGGGCTGGGGCGCCGGTGCCGGCTGCGTGAACATGCGTTGCGGGATGACACCCGTCCCCGCAGTGACCGTCCGGCGCTGCGCGACCCCCTAGGAGACTTTCTGATGACCTGGCAAACCCCGACCGCTGTTGATTTCCGTTTCGGCTTCGAAATCACGATGTACGTCGCCGCCCGCTGATTCCCAGCGCGCTGCGAATGACCAACGCCCTGGGTGTTCCCCAGGGCGTTGCGCTTCACGGACATCGCGGAACCCGGAACCCGGATTCCACATCCCAAATTCCACAACCCACGGTCACAGGCATGCGCATCACGGTTCTCGGTTCGGCCGCCGGCGGCGGGTTCCCGCAGTGGAACTGCAATTGCGCCAATTGCGCCGGCCTGCGCGCCGGCACGCTGCGCGCCAAGGCACGCACCCAGTCGTCGATCTTCATCCGGCCCGATGACAGCGTGGACGGCGTGTTGTTCAACGCCTCGCCCGACATCCTGGAACAGATCCGCGCCAACCCCATGCTGCAGCCGGCCCGCGCGGTGCGCGATTCGGCGATTGCCGGCGTGGTGTTGATGGACGGGCAGGTCGACCACGCCACCGGCCTGTTCATGCTGCGCGAGCGCGGCAGCCCGCTGCCGCTGTGGTGCACCGACCCGGTCGAAGAAGACCTGACCCAAGGCAACCCGGTGCTGCGCGTGCTGGGCCACTACTGCGGCGTGCGGCGCCAGCGCATCGCGCTCGATGGCGCGGCGTTCGAGGTGCCCGGCGTGGCGGGCCTGAGCTTCGCGGCGCTGCCGCTGACCAGCAAGGCCGCGCCTTACTCGCCGCACCGCGACCACCCGGTGCCCGGCGACAACATCGGCATGACCATCACCGACCACCGCAGCGGCAAGCGCCTGTTCTATGCGCCCGGCCTCGGCGAGATCACACCGCCGGTGCTTGAAGCGATGGCCGGCGCCGACGCGGTGATGGTCGACGGCACGTTCTGGACCAACGATGAAATGATCTCCATGGGGCTGAGCAAGAAGACGGCGCGCGATATCGGCCACCTGGCGCAGGCCGGCCCCGGCGGCATGATCGAGTGGCTGGGCAAGCTGCCGTCGACCACGCGCCGCATGCTGATCCACATCAACAACACCAATCCGATCCTCGTTGAAGACTCCGAACAGCGCGCGCTGCTGACGCGCGCGGGCATCGAAGTGTGCGAAGACGGCATGGCCATTTCACTCTGAATCACGATGCGCGCAGACATGATCCAGGAGCGCCGCCGCGCGGCCGATGACGGCCCGGCATGGACGCGCGAAGCGTTCGAAGCCCAGCTGCGCGAACGCGGCCGCGCGTACCACATCCATCACCCGTACAACGTGATGCTGAACACCGGGCGCGCCACGCCGGAGCAAATTCGCGGCTGGGTGGCGAACCGCTTTTATTACCAGATTGCGATTCCGATCAAGGACGCGGCCGTGTTGTCCAACTGCCCCGACGCGGCGGTGCGGCGCGGCTGGGTGCAGCGCATCCTCGACCACGACGGCTTCGAGATCGGCGGCATCCGGGACGAAGGCGGTGTCGAAGCCTGGCTGCGGCTGGCGCAGGCGGTGGGCCTCACGCGCGAGGAAGTGCTGGACTTGCGGCACGTGGTGCCGGCGGTGCGCTTTGCAGTCGACGCGTATGTGAACTTCGCCCGCCGCGCGCCGTGGCAAGAGGCGGTGTGCTCGTCGCTGACCGAGCTGTTCGCGCCCGAAATCCACAAGCAGCGCCTGGCCACCTGGCCCGAGCATTACCCGTGGATCGCGCACGACGGGCTGATGTACTTTCGCAACCGCGTCAGCCAGGCCAGGCGCGATGTGGACCAGGGGCTGGCGATCACGCTGGACCACTTCACCACCCGCGCGCTGCAGGAGCGCGCGCTCGAGGTGCTGCAGTTCAAGCTCGACATCCTGTGGGCGCTGAGCGACGCGTTGATGGTGCGTTACGGTGCCGCGGCATGACTTCGCAGGGCGCCGCCACCGCCGCCACCGTGCCGCGTGTCGGCCCCGGTTTCCGGCTCCAATGGGAGCCGGTGCAGGACTGCCATGTGCTGCTCTACCCCGAAGGCATGGTCAAGCTCAACGGCAGTGCGGGCGAGATCATGAAACGCTGCGATGGCCAGCGCAGCATCGAAGCCATCGCGGCCGAACTGGAGCGGGCTTTTTCGGCCAGTGGCCTGCAGCCGGACGTGATCGCCTTCGTCGACATGGCCGCCGGGCAGAACTGGCTCACCTGGGATGGATGCGATGAATACGACCCCGCTTGAAGCCGCACCCGCACCCGCACCCGCACCCGCAGCGGCCGCATCGTCCAAAGTGGGCCCGCCGTTGTGGCTGCTGGCCGAGCTGACGTATCGCTGCCCGCTGCACTGCGTGTTTTGCTACAACCCGGTCGACTTTGCGCGCCAGCAAGAAGAGTTGAGCACCGACGACTGGATTCGTGTGCTGCGCCAGGGCCGCGAAATGGGTGCGGTGCAGCTCGGCCTGTCGGGCGGCGAGCCACTGGTGCGCGACGACCTGGAATTGATCGTCGCCGAAGCTCGCACGCTGGGCTACTACACCAACCTGCTGACCTCGGGTGTGGGCCTCACCGCGCAGCGCGCCGCCGCGCTGAAAGCGGCGGGCCTGGAGCATGTGCAGTTGTCGTTCCAGGACTCGACCCGCGAGATGAACGACTTTCTGTCGAACACCAAGACCTTCGAGCTGAAGAACAAGGTGGCGAAGATCATCAAGGACCAGGGCTGGCCGATGGTGATGAACGTGGTGATCCACCGCATGAACATCGACCACATCGACCGCATCATCGGCATGGCCGCCGAGCTTGGCGCCGAGTACCTGGAGATCGCCAACACGCAGTACTACTCGTGGGCCTTCGTCAACCGCGACCAGCTGCTGCCGACCCACGAACAACTCCAGCACGCCGAGCGCGTGACGGACGCCTGGCGCAAGAAGCTGGGCAACAAGATGCGCCTCTTTTTTGTCGC
>JANORB010000172.1:0-3962 GCA_031415135.1 Methylibium sp. | reverse complement strand
CCAACAACTTCCTGATGATCGTGCTGATCCTGCTGACGGTGGCGGTGGGCGGCCTGGTGGAGATCGTGCCGCTGTACTTTCAGAAGTCGACCACCGAGCCGGTGCCGGGCCTGAAGCCGTACACGCCGCTGCAGCTCGCCGGGCGCGACATCTACATCCGCGAGGGTTGCTACAACTGCCACTCGCAGATGATTCGGCCGCTGGCCGCCGAGACGCTGCGCTACGGCCACTACTCGACCGCCGGCGAGTTCGTCTACGACCGCCCGTTCCAGTGGGGCAGCAAGCGCACCGGGCCCGACCTGCACCGCGTGGGCGGCAAGTACAGCGACGAATGGCACCGCATCCACCTCATCAACCCGCGCGACCTGGTGCCCGAATCGAACATGCCGGCCTACCCCTGGCTGGTGGACAGCGCCGTCGACCCGACCGAGATGCCGGTCAAGCTGCGCGCGCTGCGCCGCCTGGGCGTGCCCTACAGCGATGAAGAGATCGCGCAGGCGGCCGATGCCGTCAAGGGCAAGACCGAGATCGATGCGCTGATCGCCTACCTGCAGGTGCTGGGCATCACCTTGAAATGAGGACGGGCCGATGGACATCAACGATCTCAGAAGCATCGTGACCGTGTTGTCGCTGCTGGCCTTTGCCGGCATCGTGGCCTGGGCGTTCTCGCGCCGCAACCGTGCGCGTTTCGAAGAGGCCGAAATGCTGCCGTTCGCAGAGGACGGGACCGATGACCCACCCGCCGCGCAGCGCGCGGGCGAAAGCAAACCATGAGCGACTTCTTCAACAACGGCTGGTCGATCTTCATTGCCGCCAGCACGCTGCTGGGGCTGGCCGCCTGCCTGTGGCTGCTGGTGGTGGCGAGCCGGCGCAAGGCGATCATCGGCCCGCACGGCGACGACGGCAGCACCGGCCATGTGTGGGACGTGGACCTGAAGGAGATGAACAACCCGCTGCCGCGTTGGTGGATGATCCTGTTCGTGCTGACGGTGCTGTTTTCGGTCGCCTACCTGGTGGTCTACCCCGGCCTGGGCAACGCCGCCGGCAGCTTCGGCTGGACCAGCGCCGGCCAGTACCAGGCCGAGCAGAAGCAGGCCCGCGCCGCGATGGCGCCGGTCTATGCCAAGTACGCCGCGATGCCCGCGCAAGAACTGGTCAAGGAGCGCGGCGCGATGGCCATCGGCGAGCGGTTGTTCATCAACAACTGCGCCACCTGCCACGGCTCCGATGCAAAGGGCAGCAAGGGCTTCCCGAACCTGACCGATGGCGACTGGCTGTACGGCGGCGCGCCCGAGAAGATCGAAGAGAC
This sequence comes from Methylibium sp., assembly GCA_031415135.1. Classification (GTDB taxonomy): domain Bacteria; phylum Pseudomonadota; class Gammaproteobacteria; order Burkholderiales; family Burkholderiaceae_C; genus LGRD01. The sequence goes on along the minus strand of JANORB010000172.1, from coordinate 2,653 downwards.
CATCACCCTGGGCCGCCAGGGCGCGATGCCGCCGCTGGCCGCCGCGGTGGGCACGGCCGACGAGGTGCGCAACGTCGCCAACTACACGCTGAGCCTGTCGGGCAGCCCGCACAACTCGATCGCCGCGCAACTGGGCCGGAGCAAGTTCGTTGTCTGCGCGGCCTGCCACGGTGTCGATGGCAAGGGCAACCAGGCCCTGGGCGCGCCCAACCTGACCGACAGGATCTGGCTGCACGGCTGGGGCGAGGACCTGATCGTGGCGATGGTCAACAACGGCAAGACCAACATGATGCCGGCCCAGCAGGGGCGCCTGAGCGCCGAGCAGATCCATGTGCTGGCGGCGTATGTGTGGAGCCTGTCGCAGCCCGGCGCGCTGGCGGTTCGGTGACGCCCCTGGAATGGAATGCCGCCGACCCTGAAAGGTGACACCCCGCCCCGGCGCGTCATTCCGATCGCGCCGTCCGACGACGCCGGCGCGGCGATGGTGTCGATGTACCAGGCCGAGGACAAAATCCACCCGCGCTCGGTCAGCGGCTGGTTCGCCACCTGGCGCTGGGCGCTGGTGTGGGGCACCCAACTGCTGTTCTACGGCCTGCCCTGGCTCGACTGGAACGGGCGCCCGGCGGTGCTGTTCGACCTGGCCGCGCGCCGCTTCTACATCTTCAAGCTGGTGCTGTACCCGCAGGACTTCATCTACCTCACGGGCTTGCTGATCCTGTGCGCCTACGGGCTGTTCCTGTTCACCGCGGTGGCCGGCAGGCTGTGGTGCGGATTCGCCTGCCCGCAGACGGTCTACACCGAAATGTTCCTGTGGGTCGAGCGCCGCATCGAAGGCGAGCGGCACCAGCGCATCAAGCTCGATGCCGGCCCGTGGACGGCGCAGAAGTGGCTGCGCAAGGGCGCCAAGCAAGTGGTGTGGATCGCCATCGGCCTGTGGACCGGCTTCACCTTCGTCGGCTACTTCACACCGATCCGCGTGCTGGCGCAAGAGGCGCTGACGCTGAACTTCGGGCCGTGGGAATGGTTCTGGGTGCTGTTCTACGGCCTGGCCACCTACGGCAACGCCGGCTTCCTGCGCGAGCAGGTGTGCAAGTACATGTGCCCGTACGCGCGCTTCCAGAGCGCGATGTTCGACAAGGACACGCTGGTCATCGCCTACGACACCCGGCGCGGCGAGCCGCGCGGGTCGCGCCCGCGCGCCACCGGCCACAGCGCGCTGGCGGGCCTGGGCAAGGGCGACTGCATTGACTGCACGCTGTGCGTGCAGGTGTGCCCGACCGGCATCGACATCCGCAACGGCCTGCAGTACGAATGCATCGGCTGCGCGGCCTGCATCGACGTGTGCGACAGCGTGATGGACAAGATGGACTACCCGCGCGGCCTGATCCGATTCGCCACCCAGACCGGGCTGGCCGAGGGCTGGAGCCGCGCGCAGATGCTCAAGCGCGTGCTGCGCCCGCGGGTGTTGATCTACGCCGCGATCCTGGTGCTGATCACGCTGGCGTTTGCCACCAGCCTGGTGCTGCGCAGCCCGTTCCGGGTCGATGTGATCCGTGACCGCGGCGCGCTGGCCCGGCTGGTCGAGGATGGCCGGGTCGAGAACGTCTACCGCCTGCAGGTGATGAACGCGACCGAGTTGCCGCAGCGCTACCGGATCGCCATTCACGGGCTGACGGGTGCGACCGTGGCCTCCGGCGCCGAGGTCGACGTGGGCGCCACCCAGTCGCGCTGGATGCCGGTGAGTGTTCAACTGCCGCCTGAATCGGCGCGCGCGCTCGGGCCGGGCGCGCATGCGATGCGGTTCGAAATCAGCCGCGTGGCCGAAGGCCAGGCGAGTGCCGCCGTCGTCACTGAAAAATCGACCTTCGTGATCCCGCGTTGACCCTGGAGCCCGCCATGACCCCTGCCCCGAACCGAGCCGGCACCGGCCGCGCCGCCGCCAACCCCGAACCCCACCTGCCGTGGTGGCGCGTGACCATGGTCTGGGTCGTGCTCAGCGGCCCGCTGGCCGTGGTGCTGGCCAGCCTGGTCACGGCGGTGGTGGCGTGGCGCCACATCGACCCGGTGCTCGCCGACGCGCGGCCCGGCCACGCGCGGCCGGCCGACGACGTGGCCGTGCCCGCCAGCCCGAAAGACCGCCTGGCGCCGGCGCTGAAAGCGCGCAACCACGCGGCCTCGCCACAGCCCTGAACGGCGCGCGCCCACCCGCCCCGGAGTTGCCGATGAAACAGCGCCTGTTGACGATCCTGTGGCCCGCCTTCGTGATGGCCGGCGTGCTGGAAATCCTGGTGTTCGCGCTGGTCGATCCCGGCGATCTGCACGGCTTCGGCGGCCCCGCCACGGCCTGGCCCGAGCGGGCGATCTACAGCCTGGCCTTCCTGGTGTTCTGGGCCGTCATCGGCGCGGCTTCGGCATTGACGCTGTGGCTTGCGCTGCCCGAGGCGCAGGAAGAGGTGGCGCCGGAAATCTGAACACAGCGATAAGTGGAAACTCTGCGACAACAACCCGGGCCTGAGGCCCGAGAAAGCACATGAGCAAGAGACCCCGCAGGAACCACTCGCCGCTGTTCAAGGCCAAGGTGGCGCTGGATGCGATCCGAGGCGAGAAGACGTTGGCCGAGCTGTCCAAGCTGCACGACGCGCACGCCAATCAG
>JANORB010000171.1:0-10723 GCA_031415135.1 Methylibium sp. | reverse complement strand
CATGGGCTGGCAGCCCAACTACCAGTCCGAGGCCAAGATCTACGCCGCCCACATTCTGGAAAACAAGCCCAACGCCAAGATCGGCGTGCTGTACCAGAACGACGACTACGGCAAGGACTACCTGAAGGGCTTCGAAGACGGCCTGGGCGACAAGGCCAAGACGATGATCGTGTCCAAAGTGTCTTACGAAGTGACCGACCCGACGGTGGACAGCCAGATGGTGTCGCTCAAGTCGTCCGGCGCCGACACCTTCTTCAACATCACGACCCCGAAGTTCGCCGCGCAGGCGATCAAGAAGGCGGCCGAGATCGGCTGGAAGCCGGCCCACTACCTGAACAGCGTGTCGACCGGCGTCGGCTCGGTGCTCACGCCGGCGGGGCTGGACAACGCCGCCGGCATCATCACCGCCGGCTACATCAAGGACCCGACCGACCCGCAGTTCCAGAAGGGCAAGGAGTACGACGACTGGGTGGCATGGATGAAGAAGTACCACGCCACGGCCGACCTGAAGGACAACCTGAACGTCTACGGCTACACCGTGGCGCAGACCCTGGTGCAGGTGCTGACCCAGGCCGGCGACGAGCTGACCCGCGACAACATCATGAAGCAGGCCGCCAGCCTGGACCTGACCCTGCCAATGCTGCTGCCCGGCGTGAACATCAAGACCGGGCCCGACGACTTCTACCCGATCGAACGTGAGCAACTGCAGAAGTTCAACGGCAAGAGCTGGGAGCTGTTCGGGAAGGTGTACGGGCGGTGATGATCAACGATCGCCCCCTGCATTGAATACAGCGCGCCTCCCGTAGGCGCGCTGTCAATTTCAGGCAAGCACTTTCAAGCCATGCTTCTCAACCACGGCCAGCAGTTTGAGCGCCATGCCGCTGGGCCGTTTGGTGCCGGCTTCCCACTTCTGCACCGTTGATTCGCTGGTGTTCAGGTAGCGAGCAAACACAGGTTGGCTGACATGCGCCTGCTCGCGAATGCGCTTGATCTCGTTGGGCGCCATCACCGGAAGGGCCACCAGACAGGATTCGTCGAACTGACGCATCGTGGCCTTGTTGAGCGCGCCGACCCGATGCAGCGCCGAGGCCGAGGTATGGATCGCCTCGAAGGCATCACTTCTGAACTTGCGCGTTGTCGCCATGGCATATCTCCACAAAGTCTTTTCCGCTCACGAGTTGAGCGAGCTGCAAATCGGTCATGCCTGCGTAGCCTTTTGCAAGAGCGCGAAAGGCCACGAGTTCGTCGTTGTCGATGTTGTCTCGGTCCTTCTTGGCGAACAGGTACTCGTACACCCAGTACCGACCTCCCCTGGCCAGAATGATGCAGCGGTGCATGTTGTCGTTCAAGCGCTTCTTGAACACACCACCACCGAGGTCATCGGCCTGACCCGCCATGACTTGTCGGATGGTTTCGCAAAGCGCGAAGTCCCCGATCCCGGCCTTCTTCGCAGCTTTGCTGAACCAAGCAGTCTTGAAGACCTGGTTTGACAGCGTCTTTGGCATTGCCAGAAGTCTAGCACCAGGTGCAACCCCTCATTGGCGGAATGCTGGTATGCCAGGTTCACTGGGCCTACCATGCCGGTACGCGAGTCGTTGGCCGTGCCGAGGGCTCCGCACAACGCCGGATCAATCGAGGGCTATCGCGATGCAATCCTCTGACCAAGGCAACAAGATCGAATTGCCGGCCTTCGTGTTCGACATCGAGCGAAGGGAGCTGCGAGCAGCCGCGGGTGCGCGGGTAACGCTGCGGCCGCAGACTCTTGCGGTGCTCGACTGCCTGGCGCGATCGGCCGACCAGGTCGTCACCAAGGACGAACTGATGCAGGCGGTGTGGCCCGACCTGGCCGTTACCGACGACAGCCTGGTTCAGTGCATCAAGGACTTGCGCAGAGCGCTCAAGGATGACGCGCGCAGCATCATCCAGACCCTGCCCAAGCGCGGCTACCGGCTGGTGCCGGGCGGCGAGGTGCCTCTGCCTCCCGCCACCACGCCGCTGTCAGCCGCCTTCCAACAAGACATTCGTTTTGCCACCACGGCGGATGGTGCGCGCATCGCCTACGCGACCAGCGGTGACGGGCCGCCGCTGGTGAGAGCGGTTCACTGGATGACACACGTAGCCCTGGATTGCCACAGCGCCGTCTACGGCCCATGGATTCAAGGCCTGTCGCAGCGCTATCGGCACGTACGCTACGACGCGCGTGGATGCGGTCTTTCGGACCGTGGCACGCCACCCCAGGACCTGGATGACGAGGTGCGCGACCTGGAGGCCGTCGTCGATGCCGCCGGCCTGGAACGGTTTGCGCTGTACGCCCGTTCGCAGGGCGGCGCCATTGCTGTGCGCTATGCCGCGCGCCACCCCGAACGCGTGACCCACCTGATCACGATCGGCGGGTTCGTGCGCGGCTCGCGTCACCGCGGCGCGCTGACGCTGCCGCCCGAACATCAAGACGCCTTCTGGAAACTGATTGAAGACGGCTGGGGACAAGACAACGCGGCCTTTCGCCAACTCATGACCTCACTGATTTTTCCGGGTGCCAACGCCGAACAGATGCAGGCGTTCAATTCGCTCCAGCGCGCAGCCTGTTCGCCGCAGGTGGCCGCGCACCTTGGCCGGACCCACGCCGAATACGACGCGACCGCCGACTTGCCGCGTGTTCAGTGTCCCGCACTGATCTTTCACAGCCCGGACGACCGTCCGGTGCCGTTCGAGGAGGGTCGCATGATTGCATCCATGATCCCCGGCGCGCGCTTGGTTCCCTTTGCCAGCGCCAATCACACACCCCTGCCCACGGAACCGGCGTTCGGCTTCGTCAATCGCTTGATCGACGAGTTCGTGCTTGGCACTGCCGACGCGAATGGCCGCGAGGAGCAAGGTGTCGAAACCGCCGCAACGGGCGAGGTCGCCGATGCCCACGCGCGCCTGCGCGTGGTCGGTGGTGCGCGGTTGCAGCCCTGATCCCGCAGGGCGTGCGCGCGCCGGCCTCGTTTTCTTTCGCAAGCTTTTCGTTTGTGTTCAGGACTTTCTGACGCCGCGGCGTTTCAATTCGTGCAGGGTCTCGCATCGCCATGCTTGGTGGCAAGGCGAAGGAACGCAGACCGAATTTGAACCTCGATCCGCGCGCGGTCGGTGCACCGCAAAGGAGTCGTGATGACCACACAGATGCTGACCCGCCGAGCGGTCACTGTTGCAGCACTGGGAGCAGTTATCCCGAGCGTCGTACGGGCCCAAGCCTCAACCCGCGCCGATGAGGTGTTTCCGAGTCGGCCGGTGCGCCTGGTCGTGCCAACCCCTCCCGCCACCGCACTGGATACTCGCGGCCGACAGCTTGCCGAAAAACTCAGCGAAGAGTGGCAACAGAACGTCTTCGTCGACAACCGGCCCGGCGCGTCCGAGAAACTCGCATTGGACTTCGTGGTCCAGGCCCCGCCGGATGGACACACGATGATGATGGGCGGCTTCGGCATGGTCACCGTGGCTCACCTGACCAAGCTGCCGTACGACCCGTTGAGGGCGTTCGTGGCGATCACGAAGGTATCGGCCGGCCCGCAGATTCTGTTGGCGTACCCGGGTGTGCCGTTCAATTCAATCGCAGAGCTGGTGGCCTATGCCCGCGCCAACCCGCGCAAGCTCAATGTCGCGACCGGCGGAGTCGGCAACATTCAGCACTTGGCGAGCGAGCTGTTCAGCAAGGCTGCAGGCATAGCGTTCACCCATGTTCCGTACAAAGGCGGGTCGCAGTTGATGACCGACCTGATCGGCGGCGAGGTTCAGCTGACATTCAACGTGGCGTCGGTGGCCTTGCCGCACTTGAAATCCGGCCGCATCCAGGCGCTGGCAGTCGCAGCCCCGGGTCGGTTGGCGGTGCTGCCCGACCTACCGACCTTCAGTGAACTCGGCCATCCGTCGGTCGATGTGAACGGCTGGATGGGCATCTTCGCGCGCGCCGGGACCTCGGGCGAGATCGTCGCCAAGATGAACAAATCGCTCGTGAGAGCACTCAACCTGCCGGACATTCGCCAGGCGATCATCGAGACCGGCGGCGTGGTGGGCGGCGATTCGCCGGAGCAATTCGGGGCCTTCGTTCAGAGCGAATCCGCGAAGTGGGGCAAGGTCATCGCCGACGCGGGAATTCGGCTCGAGTAGCTTGCGGGTACCGAAGGCAAGCGAGGACGACGCGCCTTGTCCGCTTCAGCCTCAATGCACCGCCTGCTCCCCCCACAACTGCTTCAACCGCGCATCGCGCCCGCAGCTGCTGCGGTAGTAGTTGTAGCGCACCGGGTTCTTCTTGTAATAGTCCTGGTGGTAGGCCTCGGCCGGGTAGAACGGCCCGCCTTGAACCACCTCGGTGACGACGGGTTCCTTGAACGGTTTGGTCTTTTCCAGCGCCTGGCGTGACGCCATCGCGGCCTTCAGTTGGGCGGCATCCTGCGCGAAGATGGCGGTGCGATACGGCGAGCCCGCATCGCAGAACTGGCGGTCCCTGGTGGTCGGGTCGATGGTGCGCCAGAAGTGCTCGACCAGCTTTTCGTAGCTGACCTTGGCCGGATCGAACACGATCTCCACGGCCTCGGCATGGCCGGTGCCCTTGCCGGACACCTGCTCGTAGCTCGGGTTGACCGTCTTGCCGCCGGTGTAGCCCGAGGTGGTGGACAGCACGCCCGGCAGCTTGTCGAAATCGGACTCCACGCACCAGAAGCAGCCGCCGGCGAACACGGCTCTGGCGGTGGCTGCGGGTTGGGATTGCGCTATCGCGCCGCCGGCCCACGTCAGCGAGGTCATCGCAGCAAGTGCGAAGAGAATGTGCCGCGCGGTTTTCATGCAGCCACCTCCGTACGGTCGTGCTTGTTCAACCCTCTGTGGGGTCGGTGGCTCTGGCCGCATTGCGCTGGCCGATCCCCCAGGCGGGGGCCCCTCGTCCTTCGCTTCATGCGGCCGCCTCGAACTTCAACGCCACACCGTTGTTGCAATAACGCTTGCCGCTCGGGGCCGGGCCGTCGTTGAAGACGTGACCCTGGTGGCCTTCGCAGCGGGCGCAGTGGTATTCGGTGCGCGGCAACACCAGCTTGAAGTCGGTCGACGTGAGCAGCGCACCGGGCAGCGTGGAATGAAAACTCGGCCAGCCGGTGCCGCTGTCGAACTTCATCTCCGAGCTGAACAGCGGCAGCTCGCAGCCGGCGCACAGGTAGCGGCCCTTGCGCTTTTCCTTGTCCAGCGGGCTGGTTCCGGCGCGTTCGGTGCCGGCCTTGCGCAGCACGTCGTACTGGGACGGGTTGAGCCGCTGTTTCCATTCGGCGTCCGCCAGCCGCAGCGGCACGATGCGCGCGGCGTCCGGTGCGGGTGGGCCGGCCGCGGCAACCAATCTGGGCGCCAGGCCGAAACTGGCCAGCAGGGTGAGCAGGGGGCGGCGTGTCATGGCAAAAAACTCCTTCAATCGCTTGTACAGCGTCTGTCGTTCGGGAGGCTGGAATCTTTCGTCGGCCATGGCATCCACTCCACTCCGCGCTACAGCGGGCGCAACAAATGGGCATCGACCCGGTGCAGCACGGTGAATTGCGGCGGCGTGGTTTGCGCCAGCAGCGTGTCGTGCTCGGCATCAAAGGCAGCCACCTCGGCGGGCGACAAGGTGGCGGCCACCCCGCAGCAGGCACGCATGCGCCCGCGCCAGCTGTCGCGCGTGAACGGCACGGCTTCGTCGAACCAGAACATCGCCCGCACGTCCGCGCGGCCGGCCGACCACGGCGGGACCGAGGGCACGGCGCCCGACCAGTGGGCCCCTTTCCACACCGGGTTGAACTTCAACACCAGTTCTTCGCTGGCCCGGGCAATCGCGTCGGCTCGCGCCAGCCAGCTGAAATGCGTGGTGACCAGCAAAGCCACCGGGTTTGAGCACGCGCCTGACTTCGGCGATCGCACGGTCGGGGTCGAAGTACATCCAGCACTGGCTGGCGGTGACGATGTCGAAGCTGGCGTCCGCATGCGGGCAGGCCTCGGCGGGCGCGACCTGAAAGTCGATCACCAACCCCTCGGCCAGTGCCTGCCCGCGCGCGGCGTCGATTTGCCCGGGAGCGATGTCGGTGCCGCTGACCGCGCAGCCGCGGCGCGCGAACTCGCGCGCCACCAGGCCGGTGCCGGTGCCCAGGTCGAGCAGGCGCTGGCCGGGCCCGCCCACACCCAGCAGCGCGAGCATGTCGTACAGCCGGGCGGGTGGGCCGGGCCGGTGGGCGGCGTAGTCGGCCGAGGTCAGGCTCCAGTCGATGTGGCGGCCCGGGTCGAGTGCGGGGATGTCGTGCATGGGCGCTCCGGTCAAGGTGAGATCGGCCACAAGGCCCACAAGCGCAGCGGCTGCTTCATGCGGCCGGCCTGCGCCTCGGCCTCGTCGCCCCAGCCCCAAAAATAGTCGGCGCGCACCGCCCCCAGGATGGCGCTGCCGGTGTCTTGCGCCATCACCACGCGGCGCAGCGGCAGGCTCGACAGCGGCTCGCTGGTGTCCAGCCACACCGGCGTGCCGTACGGAATGCTTTGCACATCGACGGCGATGGATCGGCGCGGCGTCAGCGGCACGCCCTGGCCCCCCAGCGGCGCCGACTGCGGGTCGAGCAGCGGCTCTTCGCGGAAGAACACCACGCGCGGGTTGCTCCACAGCAATTCGTTGACCCGTTTCGGGTGAAGCTGCGCCCAGCGCTTGATGTCGGGCCAGGAGGCCTGGTCGGCGCGCAGCTCGCCCTGCTCGATCAACCACTTGCCGACCGACTTGTAGGGCTGGCCGTTGTGGCCGGCGTAGCTCAGGCGCACGGTGCGGCGGCTGCCGTCGGCCTCTTTGATGGTGACCCGGCCCGAGCCCTGGATGTGCAGGAACAGCGCGTCCAGCGGGTCGGCCACGTAGGCCAGTTCGCGGCCCGCCAGCGCCGCTTTGGCGGTTGCCACGGTGTCGAGCTGCTGGCGCGTCCAGTACGGCTGGCGCTGGCTCAAATCGGCCGGCGGCGCATGGATCGGCACCCGCACGCCGGCCGAGGGCAAGCGCTGCGCGTCGATGCGCGCCTCGATGTAGCCGGTGATCAGGCCGTCGGCCGCGCCGTCCAGCGCCTCGACCCGGTACGGCCGCAGCTGCTGCTGCAGCCAGGCGCGGGCGTCGGCGTCGCTCTGCGGCGGCAGCCGGGCGGCCGCCATGCACAGCCTGGCCCAGCCCGCGGCGGGGCGGTCGCAGCCGCGCAGCAGGGCCGGCCACAGCTCCAGCGTGCGGTCGGCCTGCCAGCCGGGCAGGTCGGCCCAGGCCGCAGGCACCCAGCGCGCGTTGGGGCGCACGATGGGGCTTGCGGGGGCCGGCTCCGAGGCGGGCGCGGCAGGCGTCTTGTCGGCCGCATCAGCCGGTGCCGGGGCCGGCGGCGGCGCGCCGGTGCAGGACGCCAGCAAAACTAGAATCCAGACCGACGCCTGCCGCGTCGTGCGTTGAAGGGCCGTGACCATGTGGTTGATTTTGCTGGAAGCCTTCGCGGCCTTGCTGCTGCTGGTGCTGATCGTCTGGTGGACCATGTTTTCGGGGCGCGACAAAGGCGAGCGCCGCCGCGGCGACGATTGAGGGCAAGGCTGAATCAAACCGGCGGCGGCACGACGAACGACGCCGGCCGCGTCAACACACTGCGACGGATCGCCCGGTAGATGCGGCTGCGATCGGCCAGTCGAACGCCGCGCGAGCGCAGCGCCACCTTGAAGGCCAGGAAAAAGCTCACTGCCAGATTGAGCGCGCCAGTGGTGGCGATGCCGGCCACGCACCACCAGAATTCGCTCTGGCCGACGATCGAAAAGCCCAACGCGCCAACCGCCGCAGCGAGCTGCCCGGTGGACAGCGTGACATGCCGAACCTCGATCGGCAACGCGAAGAACGCCGCCACCGCCGGCACCAGGCCCAGCATCAGCCCGAGCGAGATGTTCGATGCGAAGCCCGAGATGTTGGCGCGCCAAAAAGCCGCCCAGCGCGCCGCGCGCGGCGCGCCCAGGCGGGCGATGAAACGCGGGTTCCACGCCATCGCGCTGTCCAGCCGATGCCAGACAAACCAGTTTTCGACCCAGCCTGCGATCAACGAGCTGACGAACAGCAGCACGCCGGTGAAGGCGGCAAAGAAAGCGGTCGGGCCAAGCAGGGTGATGGCCTCCAGCACGTGCTGGCCCTCCTTGGCAACCACCAGCGGCGCGCCGAATGCGGCCTGCCACAGCAGTTGCACCCCGAGCACCAGCGGCGTCACCGCCGCCAGTCGTCAAGCGGTTGGTCAATGCCGAGTTCGAAGCGTTGCACCCCGAGCACCAGCGGCGTCACCGCCGCCAGGTTGCCGATGATGCCCGCGGCCTGCGAGCGGATCAGGTGGGCCACCTCGTCGACGAAGTCTTCCACCGCGTCGTCGCTTGGAGGCTGCCGGGCGTTGGGTGGCGCGGGCCCGACCCAAAGCCCGGCAGCCTCCCAGACATGTCGGTCAGCTTGTCGGCCATCGCCGGCGCGGTCATCGCCGGCTGCTTGGTGGCCACGGTCCAGTGCAGCAGCTGCACGATCACGAAGCTTGCGGCCTGGTTCAGGCCCGCCCACAGCCCGCCCCAGAACGCCGACAGGCGGAGTGCGAGCACCATGAACTTGACGAACGTGGTGCCGGCAATCACCGTGCCGCCGCCGATGGCCGCGCGCAGCATCGCGCGGTACGCGGCGGCGTCACGGGTGATGTGGTGCGCGCCGGTTTCGGCGCGGCGCTCGGCCACCTGCTTGGGGTCGGCGGCAAAGGCCGCCAGGTTCAGCAGCGCGCCCAGCTCCCAGGTCTTCGGCGCGCCGCGCAGCGCGCCCGGCCATCGCATCAGTGCAGCGCCGAGGGCAAGGTGAGGCCGAACTCCGGCACCGCGGCGTTGAAGGGCCGGGCGTCTTCGGTCATGCAGAAGAAGGTGCCGCGCATCGTGCCCTGCGGGGTTTCCAGGCGGGTCCAGCTGGTGTACTCGAAACTCTCGCCCGGCTTGAGCAGCGGCTGGTGCCCGACCACCGCGAGGCCGCGCACCTCCTGCACCTGGCCGTTGGTGTCGGTGATGACCCAGTGGCGCGCGATCAACTGGCCGGCCACGTCGCCGCTGTTGCGAATCGTGACCGTGTAGGCAAACGCGTGCTGGCCCGCTTTGGGGTCGGACTGCTCGGGCAGATGGCGCACGCTGACGGTGCTGGTGAATTCGGGTTTGGGCATGGGCGCATTCTAGGCAGCACGAATTTCGCGCCAGCGCAAGGCCTCAAATGGGGCCCTTGGACCGACCTGTTTCAGGCCTGCCCGCACCCCATCAAGTGAGGAGTTGTAAGAACGGTCTTGCCAGTGACGGCTCCGGGTTGCGTCTGTCCTTCAACGCTCCTGGGGGCAACCCTCACCTGTAGGACGCCACCCCGCCCAGTGTCAGACGGCATCCCGCGGCCCTCTGCGCTGTTACAGGTTCGGGACTTCGGTTACGGGGCCTGGGCCTCACCCCCCTAATCTGTCGGTGCGGCAAACGTCATCGAAGAAACCAATTGCTCAGAAAGCGCCTGGTGGGACCCGATGTCGCTCGGCCAACCAGATCAACAGCAGTACACAGTCACTCCATACAAGGGCGCTCCCCGATGAAGCTCAAACTCAACATCCTCATGCTGGCGGCACTCGAAGCCACCACCGTTCTGACACTGGTCGGTTGCGGGGGCGCGGCAACCGAGGCAGCCAGCGCGGACGCCGTGAACCAGGAAGAAGCCGAGCGGCTTCGCTGGCGCGCCATCGACAGCACGGCGCCCACCATCGCGATCGCCGGACAGACCTCCGGCGGCACCGCTGGCGTCATCGGCCTGACAGGCCGGGCCACCGACAACATGCGCCTGTACCGTGTGGCGTGGCAGAACGACCGCGGCGGCCAGGGCGCGGCGACGATGGAAGGAACCACCACCGACAGCGCCTGGACCGCGGCCACGATCCAACTCCAGCCCGGCGCCAACACCATCACCGTGGCGGCGAGGACGCGGCGGGGAACATTGCAACGGCCTCCACGGTGGTGACGCGCGATGACGCAGCAGCACCTGCTCCTTCACCGGCTCCTGCGCCTGCTCCGGCACCCGCGCCTGCCCCGGCTCCGGCTCCGGCACCCGCTCCGGCACCCGCGCCTGCTCCGGCACCCGCGCCTGCCCCGGCTCCGGCTCCGGCTCCGGCACCCGCTCCGGCTCCGGCTCCGGCTCCGGCTCCTGGCCCGGCACCTTCCCCGGTTGGCACGATCCAGAACCCCATCCTGTTTGCGGCCCAGGTGCCCACGCTGGGCGACTTCGCGAGCCGCGCGTCGACCTTCGGCAACCACCGCGCCGACCTCGTGCAGGTCGCGCGCGGCGGTGACCTGATGGTTCGCTACCCTGACGGAACGGTGCGCAACCTCACCAAGGAAGCCGGCTTCGGCATGGAAGGCTTCCAGGGCGACAAGGCCATCGCGGTGCGCGAACCGTCGGTGCACTGGAGCGGCAAGAAGGCCTTGTTCAGCATGGTGATCGGCGCCGCGGCGACGCAGTACCAATACAACAGCTATCGCTGGCAGCTGTACGAAGTGTCCGGCATGGGCAAGGGCGAAACGGTTTCGATCACCAAGGTGGCGAACCAGCCCGCAAGCTACAACAACGTCTCGCCGCTGTACGCCACGGACGACCGGGTGCTGTTCACCTCGGACCGGCCGCGCAACGGTGAGGCTCACCTGTACC
>JANORB010000170.1:0-40485 GCA_031415135.1 Methylibium sp. | reverse complement strand
CTCGCGCAGTGCGGCGGGCTCGCTGGTGTATTCGGCATGCAGGGCCAGGCGCATCTCGGCATCGGGGATCTCGCGCGAGGGGTCGGTGCCGGCGCGGCATTTGACGACCTTGTCTTCGATGACGTCAAAGCCGATCGTGCGGGTGTGCTTGCCGAACTCGACCACAAGGGGCAGGCCCACGTAGCCCAGGCCGATGACGGCGACGACGCTCATTCAAGCTCCTGGCGAAAACCAGGGTCACGGTTCGTTGAAGGGATCAGGCGACACGTGTCTCGCACCGCCTCCGGGGCCCTGCAGGGCAAGGTCAAGGCACGCAGGACAACGCGCTGCCGACCGTGGTGGGCGATTTTACGGGACGATCCGGCGCTGCCTTGATCCGCGGGCCCCGCGCCGGCGAAGCGCCCTAGAATTCCGCCCTTACCGAAAGCCCCCGATGTCCGAATCCCCGCCAGCCGCCCCCGTGGCCACCGACGACAACCAGTTGATCCATGAACGGCGCGAAAAGCTCGCCGCGATCCGCGCCCAGGGCATCGCGTTCCCGAACGACTTCAAGCCCACCCACCATGCCCTGGAGTTGCTGCGCAAGCACGGCGGCCTGACGCAGGAGGAGCTCGAACCGCTGGCCCTCAACGTGGCGCTGGGCGGCCGGATGATGCTCAAGCGTGTGATGGGCAAGGCCAGTTTCGCCACGCTGCAGGATGGCTCGGGCCAACTGCAGTTGTTCGTCACGAAAGACGCGTTGGGCGAAGACGCCTACGCTGCGTTCAAGCACTGGGACCTGGGCGACATCCTGGGTGCCGCGGGCACTTTGTTCAAGACCAGGACCGGCGAGCTGTCGGTGCGCGTCACCGCGTTGCGGCTGTTGACCAAGAGCCTGCGCCCGCTGCCCGACAAGTTCCACGGCATGGCCGACCAGGAGCAGAAGTACCGCCAGCGTTATGTGGACCTGATCACCGACGAAGACGCGCGCAACCGGTTCGCGGCGCGCAGCAAGGCGCTCAGCTCGATCCGCCAGTTCATGGTGGAGCACCACTTCATGGAAGTGGAAACGCCGATGCTGCACCCGATTCCCGGCGGCGCCAACGCCAAGCCGTTTGTCACCCACCACAACGCGCTGGACCAGCAGATGTTCCTGCGCATCGCGCCCGAGCTGTACCTCAAGCGCTTGATCGTCGGCGGCTTCGAGCGCGTGTTCGAGATCAACCGCAGCTTTCGCAACGAAGGCATCTCGGTGCGGCACAACCCCGAGTTCACGATGATGGAGTTCTACGCCGCGTACTGGAACCATCACGACCTGATGGACTTCACCGAGCAGGTATTGCGCCACGCCGCGCGCCAGGCCACCGGTTCGGCGACGCTGAGCTACGCCGGCAAGCCGGTCGATCTGGATGCGCCGTTCACGCGGCTGACGGTGCGCGATTCGCTGGTGCGGCATGCCGAGCTGACCGAAGCACAAGCCGGCGACACCGGGGCCTTGCGCGCCCGCCTCAAGGCACTGGGCCATGAAGCCCCGGCGCACTGGAAGCTGGCCGAACTGCAATTCGGATTGTTTGAAGCGGCGGTGGAAGAAAAACTCTGGGCCCCGACCTTCATCATCGACTACCCGGTCGAAGTGTCGCCGCTGGCCCGCGCATCGGACACCAACCCGGCCGTCACCGAACGCTTCGAGCTGTTCATCACCGGCCGCGAATATGCGAACGGATTCTCGGAACTGAACGACGCCGAAGACCAGGCCGCGCGCTTCCAGGCCCAGGCCGCCAACAAGGAGGCGGGCGACGAGGAGGCGATGTACTACGACGCCGACTTCATCCGCGCCCTCGAATACGGCATGCCGCCCACCGGCGGTTGCGGCATCGGCATCGACCGGCTGATGATGCTGATCACCGACAGCCCGAGCATCCGCGACGTGATCCTGTTTCCTTCGCTGCGCAAGGAAGGCTGACGTGGCCGAGCGGCTCGCCGCGCTGAAGGACATTGAAGCCGCGATCTGGCAGGAGCTTGAACGCGCCGCCCACGACAAGCTCCACGCCTGGCGCACGCCGGTGCTGGCGACCGTCGACGGCGATGCGGCCGACGCGCGCACGGTGATCCTGCGCGAGGTGGATGCGCGCCAGAAGCAGTTGCTGACCTTCACCGACGACCGCGCCGGCAAGGTGACCCAGATGCTGAGGCGCCCCCGCGCTTCGATGGTGATGTGGTCCCCGGAGCTGAGCTGGCAATTGCGCTGCCGCGTGTTTCTCTCGCTCGAGATGACGGGCCTGGCCGCCACATCGCGCTGGGCCAGGATCAAGCTCACCCCGGCAGCGCAGGACTACCTGGCCCGTCTGCCGCCGGGCGCCCCGCTGGACACCCCACAGGATGCGCACGAGACGCCGCCCTCCCAGCCCCTCAAGCGCGAGTACTTCGCCGTCGTCAACGCCCAGGTGCTGGCCATCGACTGGCTCGAACTGCACCGCGACGGCCACCGGCGCGCGTTGTTCGACGATCAGGGTGCGCGCTGGGTGCAGCCGTGAGGTGGTTCAGCATGTTCAATCGCGCGCCGCTGTGCGCACGCGATTCCATTCGAGGGGACGTTCGCGCCAATGCTGAGCGATGGCTTGGGTGAAACCGGGCCGCACCAGCTTTGCTCGTTCCTTCAACCAAAGTGAATCCTCGCGCCGCAGCACCAAACCTTCCACCGCACCCTCACGGAATTGACTGAACTCGCCAGCAAGCCATCCTTGCAACTGCGCCAGGCTGACCCGCCCCCGGTGTATGCAAGGAACCGCCGTCGCCCGCATCGCACTTGCCAGTTCGTTGCGCCGCTGCGTGCTCCAAAACTGCCGCGAGTTGCGGTCATAAACATCGAACATTAGCCACCAGTCCGGCAACCGGTCGTAGTTCAGCGAGTGGCGTGCGGCACACCACTCTCCAAAGACGATCAATGATTCGGTCAACATGTCGAAAAGTCTGTCCTGGTGCACCGTCAGCCAGGCATCCAGTCGCGCGAACTGGCCAGTGAATGGCGCCAAGAGGTACTGACCGCGGTTCTGCGCGCGCATTCCGCCGTCAGGACCGATCGAGAAACCAAGGTTGGCTCCATCCAGTTTCTCCTCGACCACAATTTCATCCGCCAAGAATAGAGTGGCCTCGATCGGCGACAGCACCTTGTCGTCACGCGGCTGGCCCTCGGCCAGCCACGCGATATGGGGGGTGTGGGGGTAACGAAAGAACTCGGTCATGGCAGGGCTGGCATTGGCTTCTTCGGAAACTTCTTCGCGTAAACGCGGCAGATGTCGTCTTCGCACAAGAACTCCACCACAACTCCGCAGGCCTTTAAGGCGGGCCACCAGTCGAGCCACTTGCAGTCAGCCGCTTGCCAAATAGCCGGGCGGTCTGAATGTGCGTGAGCTACAGCGGCAAACATTCGATCCGACTTGTCGAATCGGGCCTGAAGCGCTGGGTCCGGAAACTCCGCGTACTGGTCGGAACCCTGCTCCGTGAGCGCGACCTCTTGCACGCGGTGCGCCTGCCCGCGATGGCGGAGTGCCCATTGCACGAAGACGTCGCCGACGCCCTTGGCCGCGCGCGGGTTTGTCTTGTTGAGGTACTCCGAGAAAATGCGAAAGCCATCGTCAACAACCAGCACGCCGGACTCCATCAACTCGTTGAGGCGTTCGACGCAGGCGATGACGCACTCAGGCGAAACTTCCGCGTGGGCTTCATTGGCAACCAGAATGACGTTTGTATCGACTACTCTGGCGGTCATACCCCGCGCCCCGCGCGCTCGCTAATCTTGCGTTGCATGGCAGCGAGCGTACGGGCCGTCACATCCGCCATCTCATCTCCAAAAAAGTGGTCGGGCCAGTTTTCTATCTCGCCAAACAGGTTCAACTTCAGAGGCTCGAGATCCGCCACACCTCCCGATCTCTTGCAGAAGTAAATAGCCACGTCATCGAGGCTTATGGCCCCTTCGGCGACACGTCGTTGAAGGCGAGTCAAAAAGTGCTCGGAATGACTCTCGACGATCAACTGCACATTGCGCGGCTTACCGTCTTCACGCGCCTGCACGGCACTGATGAAGACATCCGCAAGTTCCGCCTGCACCTGGGGGTGAAGGTGGATCTCCGGCTGCTCCATCCACACCATTGAATTGGGCGGGGCGTAGAACGCTTCGACGAGCGCCGGCAAGACTTGCGAGATCCCGAATCCGACATCCGTGAGCTTCACCTCCGGAGCGCCATCATGGGTCTTGATGAGCACCTCGAATTCCTTGCGACCGTCAGCGACCCGCTTGACATTGAAACTGCTGATCACGCCCAAGTCTTCAAGCCACGACGCGATGAAAGCGCTGAACCCCTGCCTCGGCTGCTTGAGGCCACGGTTCAGTTTTCGTCCATCAGCTGTCGCGGCCAGCAAAGCAGCGATCGTCGATTCTCCCTGCGAACCGACATCGGAGGGCATTTCGCCAGACCACTGATATGTCCGTTCGGGGTGCCGTCGAAGCGGGCCGAGGTAGTACAGGCTTCCCAGTACTCGTTCCGTTTCCAATGCGAACTGCGCCAGGAAATCAGCGTTCTGGTAGCGCGCGAGTGTCACATCGGAGAAGCGATAGAACTTCTCTGGAGGCTGAATTGGCCACTTGCGGCCCACGGCCTTGACCAACTTCAGAGGGTTTGCCACGAGTGTTCCTGGACCAGTCGCGCTGCGTCGATGGTCCACCGTCAAGACATTAGCCATACCGTCTGACAATTGGTACCGAATGCTTTCCACTTCCGGCTGCTCTGATTTGTCAGCCCGAATGCGACTGGTCAAGCTCATTTCCGTGCCAGAAAACGACTCTCCGCGGACCGATGAGTTGCGAACGGCCAGCGGACTTGGTAGGCGCCACCTCAGCGAAAACTCAAGCGATGCCTTCAAATCGTGAGCGTGGATGCAGTCAGCAAACGTCCCCAAGTCGATCAGCGAAGACTTGTCTCCAAGATGCAAGGCTCGCTTGCGATCTGACAGCAGCGTCGTCTGCTTCAAGGCGAGAAGCAGGTGGCCCAGGCTGCTCTTGCCAGCGCTGTTCGCGCCGAAAATCACGGTAAGCGGCGCCATGCGGATCGCCCCAGTGTCCTTCCATGCCTTGAAGTTCTTGATGTGCAGCTCAGTCAACATCCCGTCGCTCCCGCGTTCACAGTGTTCGGATTGTCCAACGGGAGAAGCCCGAACAGGTGCTCAGCCCGAGGCGGCGCGAAGCGCGCCGATCCAAAGGGCTCACCGCTGCTTGAACACCGCCTTGCGCTTGTTCACGAACGCGTCCATGCCTTCCTTCTGGTCGTCGGTGGCAAACAGCGAATGGAACAAGCGGCGCTCGAACTGGATGCCCTCGGCCAGCGGGGCCTCGTAGGCCCGGTTGACGCACTCCTTGGCCATCATCACGCTCGGCCCGCTCAGCTCGCAGATCGCCTGCGCCGCAGCCAGGGCCACGTCCATCAGTTCGGCCGCGGGCACGACGCGCGAGACCAGGCCGGCGCGTTCGGCCTCGGCGGCGTCCATCATGCGGCCGGTCAGCACCATGTCCATGGCCTTGGCCTTGGAGACGGCGCGCGGCAGCCGCTGGGTGCCGCCCGCGCCGGGGATGATGCCGAGCTTGATCTCGGGCTGGCCGAACCGGGCCGAGTCGGCGGCGATGATGAAGTCGCACATCATCGCCAGTTCGCAGCCGCCGCCCAGCGCGAAGCCGGCCACCGCGGCGATCACCGGCTTGCGCACCGAGCGAATCGTTTCCCAGTTGCGGGTGATGTAGTCGCTCTTGTAGACATCCATGTACGACCAGCTCGCCATCGCGCCGATGTCGGCGCCGGCGGCGAACGCCTTGTCGCTGCCAGTGATGACCATGCAGCCGATGCCGTCGTCGGCGTCGAAGGCTTTCAAGGCCTGGCCCAGTTCGTCCATCAGGCCATCGTTCAATGCATTGAGCTGCTTCGGGCGGTTGAGCGTGATCAGGCCCACCTTGAGCCCACCCGCGCCGCGGACATCGGTGTGAAGAAACAAGCAATCCATCTCGGAACTCCTCCATGAAACCGGGCTCACTATACGTGCGGTGCCGTGCCATGCTGTTGCCGGGATGCGATGGCTCCCGCGAGTGATGTAAGCTGGCCAACCCTCTCACCAACACCATGGCCACGATCTATCGCAAGACCGTCAAGGGTCAGACCGAGATCGAAACTCGCCTGTACCGGCTGGCGCCTCGGCTGCGCACGGCCTTGATTCTGGTCGATGGGCACCGCAGCGACGCCGAACTCGGCAAGCTCATTTCAGGCGACCCCGTGGCCAGCCTGCAGGCGTTGCTGGCCGATGGCTTCGTCGAGGTGGCGGGCATCGTCGAGCCGCGCAGCGCCCCTCGCGGGCCAGCGCCGCAGCCCCATCCGGAAGCGGCTGGGCGCGCTGCCAACGCCCGCTCGCCAGCTTTCGACGAGCGCCGTCGGGACGCGATTCATGCGCTCACCGACCTGGTCGGCCCGATGGCCGACGCGGTGGCGATCCGGATGGAAAAGTGCCACGACTGGAACGAGCTGCTGCCGATTCTGCAGTTGGCCCAGCAGGTGCTGCGCAACACCAGGGGCGCGGCGACGGCGGCCGACTACGGCAGCCGCTTCATCGACACGCCGCCCACCTGACCCGCCATCGGGGCAGGCGGCGGCGCAAACCTCATGGCGCGGCCAACTGCGGCTTGCGGGCGATCACCAGGTCGATGAAGGTGTCGGCGTCCTGTTGAATGCGAATGCGCACCGGCAGGTAGCGCCATTGCGGCGCGAACCAGGTCTCGGCGCTCAGGTCGCCGCCCTTGAGCACCGAGCGGCGCGGCTTCAGGTGGAACGCGGGGACCGGGCCGATGGGGGTGTAGACGATCTCTTCGTCGAGAACGTCGTAGACCCAGCGCGAAACGTTGCGCGGCAGCGCCAGCGGCACGTCGATGCTGGCGCCGGGGCGCAGCAGGTCCGGCCGGGTGCTGAACAGGTAGGTCAACTGAATGAACTGGCTGGCCGTGTCCTGCAGGCCCGGCCAGCGCTCGCGGCGCTGGCCGTTGGCCAGCACCACGGCGTCGGGTTCGAACTGCACCGCAACGCGCTGGCGCGCGCCGAAACCGACCTTGGTGTCCTGGTCGTAGCGGCGCGGCGACAAGCCTTCCGGTGTGATGTCGCCGTCGCTGCTCATCCGGCGTGTCATCAGCGGCGCAAAGCTCAGGCCCACGGTCAGGTCCAGATGCACCTGGTAGCGGCTGCCGACGCGGATCCACTCGACCTGCGCGTCGCCGTGCACTTCGCCACGCACGTTGCCGCTGAGCTTGTAGCTCAGGCGCGTCGACTCGGGCCAATCGAATGGCGCCACCTGGCTCTGTGGCGCCGAGGCGGGCTCGGAGGCCACCCCCGCCACGGCCTGAAGGGTGGATTGCGGCGGCGGCGGCGCCAAGGGTTCGGGGGCGGGCGGCGGCGTGTCTGATGGCAGCGGCTCATCGGCCGGGAGGTTTTTCGCCACCTCGACCGGCGGGTCGGGCACAGGCGCTGCCGGCGGGGCTCGGGCCCGGTCGGGCAACGCCCGGCTGGCACTGCGCTCGGGCGCCGAGGCGGCCCTGGCCGGCCGTGCCACGGCAGCCGGCAGCGGCGCCGGCACCGGCGCTGCGGGCGCAGCGACCGGTGCGGCCGCCAGCGCCATGTCACGAACGTAGGTCACCTCCATCCGCGCCGGCATCGCCTGGGAGAGGCCGAGCCCAGCCATTTGTTCGGCCAGCAATTCGGTGACCCAGCCGTGTGCCAGCAACACCAGCAGCACCAGCGCCGCGAGCGCCATGTGCCGGCGCGCGCTCGGCAGCCGGGAAGCGCGCCGGGTCAGTCCGCCAGCCATGCCTGGCGCAGCACCCGCGCCGCCTTGGCGGGGTTGGCAACCCTCGACAGCGCAACCGGACCCCCATCGTCAGCTGGCGCGGGGCAGGTCAGTGGCAGGGTCAACACACGCTGGTCGCGCGACACCAGCAAGGCCGCCGGCATGCCGGGCACCAGCAGGCGCAAGGCATCGTCGAGGCGGCGCAGGCGCCAGCCGTCGAGCGCCAGCAGTTCGTCGCCGGCTGCCAGACCGGCCCGCTGCGCCGCGCCACCGCGCAGCACATGGCTGACCTTCACCCCCGTCAACGCGCTCTCGCCGACGCGCAGGCCCAGGCGCTGGGCCAGCGTGGCGCCCTGCTGCTGCCAAGCCACACCGGCCGCGGCCAGCAGCGTTTGCAGCGGCAACTCGCCGGTGCCATGGACCCAGGCCGCCAACTCGGTGGCGAACGAGCGCCCGGACACCGCTGCCAGCGCCGCGGCGATGTCGTCCTCGCTGATCGGCCCCCCGGCGCTGGACGCCCACAAATGGCGCAGCACATCGTCGAGCGATGCATGGCCCCCGCGTTGGCCCTCGCCGCGCAGCGTCAGGTCCAGCGCCAGCGCCACCAGCGAACCCTTGGCGTAGTAGCTGATCGTGGCGTTGGGCGTGTTCTCGTCGGCGCGGTAGTACTTGACCCAGGCGTCGAAGCTGGCCTGCGCCACGCTTTGCACCTGGCGGCCCGGCGCGCCGAGCACGGCAGTGACCGTCTTGGCCACCTGGCGCAGGTAGCGGTCGGCGTCGATCAACCCGGCGCGCAGCAGCAACAGGTCGTCGTAGTACGACGTGAAACCCTCGAAGAACCACAGCAGCTCGGTGTAGTTCTCGCGCGTGTAGTCGACCTTTGCAAACTCGGCCGGCCGCAGCCGCTTGACGTTCCAGGCGTGGAAATACTCATGGCTGACCAGCCCCAGCAGGTTCACGTAGCCGTCGGTGAGGTCCGGCTTGCCCCGTTGCGGCAGGTCGCGCCGCGGCGCAATCAGCGCGGTGCTGGCGCGGTGTTCCAGCCCGCCATGGCCATCGTCAACGGCGTTCAGCATGAAAACGTAGCGCTCGAAGGGCACCGCAGTCGCGCGCCCCGCGCCGCCGCGCCCTGGCGCGCCGTGCCACAGGCTGATGGCCGCCTCGCAGATGCGTTGGGCATCGGCCAGCAAGCGGTCGCCATCGACGTCGGGCAAGGCGCCGGCGATCACGAATTCATGCGCCACACCGGCAGCGCTGAACCGCCCGCGCCAAAAATGGCCCATCTCCACGGGGTGGTCGACCAGTTCGTCGTAGTCGGCCGCGAGGTAGCTGCCGTGGCCGGCCGCATTCACTTTCAGCGCGCGCAGCGCCGTCGCCACCTGCCAGCCGCGCGGCAAATCGGCCAGCTCCAGGCGATGCGGTTGGGCCTCCATGCCTTCGACGCGCATACACAGGCTGGTGCCGTTGAAGAAGCCGCGGGCGGCGTCCAGGAATGCGGCTCGCACCGACGTGTCGAACGCGTAGACGAGGTAGCTCACCGACAACGCCGCGCGGCCGCCGCAGCCGGCCTGCCAGCTCGCCTTGTCGAGCTGCCGCAGTGGCACGGCGCGCCCGCCCTGGCGCGCCTGCAGGCCGGACACATGGCGCGCGAATTCGCGCACCAGGTAGCTGCCCGGTATCCACACCGGCAGGCTCAATCGCTGCCCGGCCGCCGGCTTCGGGATGGTCAGCGTGACCTGGAACAGGTGCGCATTGGCGTCGGCGATTCCGATTCGGTAAGTGATCATGCAGAGGTCGAGAAGCGTGAATGGGATCAGCTGCCGGCAGCACCGATGAAGCAGCTCAGCGCCGCCACCGTGCTCAGGCGAAAGCGCAGCGTGAGCCAGCGGCCGGCCCCCTGCGCCGGGTAGACACGCCGGTCCACCGCGTAACACAGCAGCAGCATCACGCCGTGCAGCACCAGGCCGGCGTATGGCGGAATCACCACCGCCAGCCAGGCCACCAGCGAAGGAACAATGCCCCAGACGAACAAGCGCGGAGCGGGCAGCGCCTGGGTCATGGCGAATCCCCAGTGGATGCCGCCCAGGAACGCGACCACCACCGCCGCATAACCCGACAGCGCGCCAGCCACATAAGGGTGCGCGTCGGGCCGCACCAGCCACAACAGAACGGCGCCCAGAACAAAGGGAATCAGGCCGGCGTAGGCCAGCCGAAGCGCCAGCGGAGAAGGGGTCGATTCGGTCATGGCGGATTGTCGCCGTTGGCGTGTCTGGACCGAAACGGGCCCTTTCATGGGTGGCCGAAACAGGCCGGTTCATTCTTGACTACCATCAAGCGACCCACCCGAGCAGTGCAACGAAAGCACGAGGACACGAGGACACGAATGGACGCTCTGATTCTGGCGCGCACGCAGTTCGCGGCCAACATGACCTTTCACATCCTGTTCCCGACCATCAGCATCGCGCTGGGCTGGACGCTGCTGTTCTTCCGCACCCGCTGGCTGCGCACGCGCGACCTGGCCTGGCTCACCGCCTACCGCTTCTGGACCAAGGTGTTCGCGCTCACCTTTGCGCTGGGCGTGGTGAGCGGCATCACGATGAGCTTTCAGTTCGGCACCAACTGGCCGGGCTACATGGAAAAGGTGGGCAACATCGCCGGGCCGCTGCTGGGCTATGAAGTGCTGACGGCGTTTTTCCTGGAGGCCACCTTCCTCGGCGTGATGCTGTTCGGCCACGGCCGGGTGAGCGAAAGGGTGCACCTGCTGGCGACCTTTCTGGTGGCCTTCGGCACCACGATGAGCGCGTTCTGGATCTTGAGCCTGGACTCGTGGATGCAAACGCCCGCCGGCCATGAAATCATCAACGGCGAGTTCCATGTGCTGAGCTGGATCGACGTGGTGTTCAACCCGTCGTTCCCGTACCGGCTGGCGCACATGCTGCTGGCCTCGGCGCTGACGGTGGCCTTTTTGCTGGCCGGCGTGAGCGCCTGGCAATTGCTGCGCGGGGTGGCCAACGGCTCCACGCCCAAGGCACTGCGCACCGGCCTGACGCTGGGCGCCGTGCTGATCCCGCTGCAGATCATGGTGGGCGACATGCACGGCTTGAACACGCTGAAGCACCAGCCGCAGAAAGTGGCCGCGATGGAAGGTGTGTGGGAGACCGAACGCGGCGCACCGCTGTTGCTGTTTGCCTGGCCCGACGAAAAGACGCGCAGCAACCACTTCGAGATCGGCGTGCCGAAAATGGCGAGCTTCATCCTGACGCACGACCTCGACGGCGAGATCAAGGGCCTGAACGAATTCAAAGGCGCGCACCCGCCGGTGGCGCCGGTGTTCTTCGCCTTTCGCATCATGGTCGGCACCGGCATGCTGATGCTGGCCAGCAGCTGGCTCGGCCTGTGGCTGTACCGGCGGCGCGGCTGGGTGGCGGCCAACATGCCGCGGCCCCTGTTGTGGCTGTTGACCGGCATGACGTTCTCGGGCTGGATCGCCACCGTGGCCGGCTGGTATGTCACCGAGATCGGGCGCCAGCCCTTCATCGTCTACGGCTTGCTGCGCACCGCCGACGTGGCCTCGAACGTGCCGGCGTCGACGATCGCGCTGTCGCTGGCGATGTACCTCACCGTGTACCTGGCGCTGATCGTGTCGTACATCGGGGTGGTCAAGTACATGGCCGAAAAGCACATCGATGCGTTCGAGCCCGAACCGCGGGCGGTGGTGACGCCGGTCATGGCGGTCGGCGAAGGAGGACCGGCATGAGCCGCCGGGCCGTTATGGGCCACGAAGGGGCCCACGTCCGTGGTCCCAAGGCGAATACCGCAGTGCGCAGCACGGAGGTTGCCTGATGAGCTTCGACGAATCGCTGCCGATCATCTTCATGGCCCTGATGGGCCTGGCGATGCTGACCTACGTGGTGCTGGACGGCTACGACCTCGGCGTGGGCATGCTGATGCCACGCGCCACCGACGCGCAAAAAGACGTGATGGTCGCCTCCATCGGCCCGTTCTGGGACGCCAACGAAACCTGGCTGGTGCTGGGTGTGGGCATCCTGCTGATCGCCTTCCCCAAGGCGCACGGCATGGTGCTGACCGCCATGTACATGCCGGTGACGCTGATGCTGATCGGGCTGATCCTGCGCGGCGTGGCGTTCGACTTCCGCGTCAAGGCGCACGACAACCACAAACCGCTGTGGAACCGCGCGTTCATCGCCGGCTCGGGCCTGGCGGCGGCGGCGCAGGGCTGGATGCTCGGCCACTTCATCACCGGGCTGAAACCGGGTTGGTACTACGACCTCTTTGCCGCCACCATCGCGGTGGCGCTGCCGGCGGCTTATGTGCTGCTCGGCGCCTGCTGGCTGATCATGAAGACCGAGGGCGAGCTGCAGCGCCAGGCGGTGCGCTGGGCCCAACTCGCGTGGGGGCCGATGGTGGTGGGCATGGGGCTCATCTCGCTGGCCACACCGTGGGTCAGCGCGTCGGTGCGCGACCGCTGGTTCAGCATGCCGGAGATCATCGCGCTGATGCCGATTCCGCTGATGACCGTGGCGTCGCTGCTTGCCGCCCGCGCGCTGCTCCGTTCCGAGCGTGTGCTGGGCCGCCTGTGCTGGCTGCCGTTCATGTTGATCGTCGCGGTGTTCGTGCTCGGCTTCTTCGGCCTGGCGTACAGCATCTTCCCGTACGTGGTGATGGACCGGCTGACGATCTGGCAGGCCGCCAGCAGCCCGGCGGCGTTGAAGGTCATCCTGATCGGCGCCTGCATCTCGGTGCCGGCGATCGCGGGGTACACAGTGTTTGCATACCGGGTGTTTGCGGGCAAGGCGGGGGAGTTGAGGTACGCGTGAGGGGCACCGCTGCGGTCGGCCAGCCCAGATGCTGCCCTGACCCAAGCACGGCATCCGGTTCAATGGGCGACGCGTTCCTGCAAAGCCTCTTGCGCCAACGTGTTGATGCTCTTGCCTTGCGCTTGCGCTTCGATCGCCAGCCTTTCATGCAGCTCAGGCGGAATGCGCAGATTGAACTTGCCCGAGAAGTGGCGCCGCGGCTCCAGGCCCTTTTCCTCGCACACCCGCAAGAAGACTTGCAGCGACTTCTTGAATTCGGCGCGAAGTTCCTTGGGATTCTTGCCGTAGAAATCGGCACCGCCGCTGAGCCCGAGAATCTCGCCCCTGAAGAGGTCGATCTCTTCGTCGTACTCGATCCTGGCGTGATAGCCGTCCACCGTCATCACGTTGTTCATGGTTCCGCTCCGTGTTGTTCCAGCCATTTGCGAATGCTCGCCACCGCGCCCTTGTCTGTGTTCGGAGAAGGGTGCGGCCGGTGGAACACCCGTACTTCGTCGAACAGAACGACCGCCACGCGACTGCCCTCTCGCTCGCTGACTTCGGCACCCATTTCTGCGAGCAGGGCTTCAATGTCACGCCACTGAACGTTCCCGCTTGTGGGCCGGGCGAAGATCAGCTCGAGCGTGCGCTGGTGCTTTCGCCTCATGTTGATAGGGTACCAAAATCAAGTACTGGACAGATCTCGTGAACTCCCCGGCCTTCTCGATGGACTTGACGTTTGCCCTGCTTTCGCCGCGTCCGAATACCACCACCTGAAGTAGGCGACAGGTCGGTTCGGGGATGCATCAGCGGCCCAATCTCAATCGTCGAACAACGATCGCTGCATCAAATGCTGCAGGGTCGGCGCCGAACTCCGCACGGCCTGGTAGAAGGCGGTGAAAGAGCGGCAGGTCTGCGCGGGGTTGGGCATCAGGCGCGGCGCGGGTTGCAGCGTGGCGATGCGCCGCAGGGCCGCGTCGTAACCGGGCAGCGGCGCGGCGAAACTGGTGGCGCTGGTTCGCGCGGGCAGCTTGATCTGCGCCAGGTCGCCGATGAAAACGGCATCGGTGACGGCCTGCATGCGCGCCAGCACCCAGCGCCAGCGCCGCTCGCTCCACGGCAGCGGCGCATGCGCGGGCAGGTGGACCACGCCGAGCCGGAACACGCTGGCCTCGGCACGCTCGCTCAGTTGCCAGGGCTGGACCCACTCCACGACGCGCCTGGCCCCGAGCGCGGCCGCGATGCCGTCTGCGGCGATTCGCGGGTTTGCCGCATCCGGGGGCGGCGCGCGCATCAGCGCGGGTTCCACCACGCCGTCATGCGCGCCCGGCTCGGGCCCGACGTCGGCCCGGCCGCGCGCGATGGCCTCCAACGCCTCGTAGCTCTGGTCGATCACCGTTGCCTTGGACGCCCACACCTCAACACCGGCCCTGGGCGCATAGCGCGCCACGTTGTCGGCGTTGAACAGGTAGGGCTTGTTCGAGAACGTGGCGGCCACCCACTGCCAGCTGAGGTGGTTGCTGGGCACGTCGCCGTCGAGCAGGTGGCCGAACATCCAGTCGGCACCAGCGCGCCAATGCACTTTGCGCAGGTGCACCAGGTAGCTGGCCAGCCACATGCGCGCGTGGTTGTGCAGGTAGCCGGTGGCGTAGAGCTGGCGCACGGCGGCGTCGATCGCCGGCACACCGGTGCGGCCTTCGCGCAGGTCGGCGGGCAGCGCGTCGGCATAGGGCCCGGGCCACAGGCCGGCCGGGCGCAGGTCGCGCAGCACGGCGTCGCCTTCGCGCGTCCACACGTGGTGAAAGTACTCGCGCCACGCGAACTCGAACACCAGCTTGTCGTCGAAACCCAGCCGGTGCCGCTGCGACAGGTGCGCCATCGCCTGGCGCATCGAGACCACGCCGTGCGTGAGGTAGGGCGACAAGCCGCTGACCGCGCCGTCCAGCGCGTTGCGGCTGCGCGCGTACTCGCCGGGGTGCAGCGCGCTCAGGCGGCGCAAGGCTTCGTTGAAGGTCGGCTCGAAATGCGAGGCCATCGACTCGGACATGGGCGCCGCTCCGGTGTGCTGGGAGGGCCGCAGTCTATGGGGCGGGCCAAAGCCCTTGCCCAACGCTCGTGGCCGGGTGTGAGATAGGCTTTATCGATGGCTGGGCCGACCGACTTCAAAGGAAACAAGCGAAGCCTGCCGAGCAAGCCTTGCGCGCAATGCGCTCGTGCCATGTCATGGCGGCGCGTGTGGGCGAAGAACTGGAGCGAGGTGAAGTACTGCTCCGACCGCTGTCGCTCGGATGCCCGGCGCAGCGCCGCCGGCATGGCCGGTTGACCATGCGCACGCTGCTGTTGGTGCTGGGCGACCAGCTCAGCCACCGCAGCCCGGCCCTGCTCGGGCTGGACGCGGCACAAGACGCCGTGCTGATGATCGAAGCCCCTGGCGAGGCCACGCACGTATGGAGCCACAAGGCGCGCATCGCGCTGTTCCTCACGGCGATGCGGCATTTTCGCGACGAGTTGCGCGCCAACGGGTTCACGGTGCACTACATCGCCCTGAACGACAGCGCGCGGCCGACGCTGGCGCAGCGCCTGGCCGAGCAACTGAGGCAACACCGCCCCGCCGAGTTGCGCCTGCTGGAGGCAGGCGAATGGCGCCTGCGCCAAGCCATCGCCGAAGTGGCCGGCGACGCGGAGGTACCGTTGCGCACGCACGACGACACGCACTTCATGTGCTCGCGCGCCGAGTTCGCGCGCTGGGCGGCAAAGTACGGCAAGGCCCCCGGCGCCAGCCTGCGCATGGAGTTCTTCTACCGCGAGATGCGCCGCAAGCACCAGGTGCTGCTGGATGACGCCGGCGATCCCGAGGGCGGCCAGTGGAACTTCGACGCTGACAACCGCAAGGACTATCCGAAAACCGGGCCGGGGCCGATCGCAGCGCCCGAATCGTTCGCGCCCGACGTGACGACGCGCGAGGTGTTGGCCGAGGTCGAACAGCGGTTCGGCGATCACCCGGGATCGCTGGCGCACTTCGCCTGGCCGGTGACTCGGGCACAGGCGCTGGTGGCGCTGCGCACATTCGTCACCACCCGGCTGGCCCACTTCGGGGACCACCAGGATGCGATGTGGACGGCCACACCGTTCGGCTGGCATTCGCTGCTGTCGACCAGCCTGAACCTGCACTTGCTGGACCCGCGCGAGGTGATCACCGCAGCGCAAGCGGCCTACCGGCAAGGCGCTGCGCCGCTGGCCGGCGTCGAAGGTTTCATCCGCCAGGTGCTTGGCTGGCGCGAGTTCATTCGCGGTGTGTACTGGCTCGACATGCCGGGCCTGGCCGAGGCCAACCACCTGAACCACACGCGCGCGCTGCCACGCTGGTACTGGACCGGCGACACCCACATGGCCTGCGCGCGCGACGCGATTGCGCAAACCCTGCAATACGGCTACGCCCACCACATCCAGCGGCTGATGGTGACGGGGCTGTTCGCGCTGCTGGCCGAGGTCGACCCGAAACAGGTGGCCGCCTGGTACCTCGCGGTCTACGTTGACGCGGTCGAGTGGGCCGAATTGCCCAACGTGGCCGGCATGGCGCTGTACGCCAACGGCGGGCGCTTCACCAGCAAGCCGTATGTGGCGTCGGGCGCCTACATCCAGCGCATGAGCAACCATTGCGGCGGGTGCCGGTACGCACCGGCGGCCAGGGACGCCGCCAAGGCAGGCAAACCCACCTGCCCCTTCACGCTGCTGTACTGGAACTTCCTGTTCGAGCACGAGGCCACACTGGCCGCCAACCCGCGCACCGCCTTGATGGCGAAGAATGCGGCGCGGTTTGGTGCCGAGGAACGCGCGAACTTGAAAATCGAAGCCCAAGCCCTGTTGAGCCGCGTTGACTCGCTGTAGCTCAATGCCACGGCGGCCTGCACGAGTTCATGCCTTGCGGCTATGCGCTGGTGCCGTGACTACGGCTTGGCCCGGCTCGCCACGAGTTGTTTTTCGAGTTGATCCAGCGGCATCGCGCCGGGCACCCGTTTGCCGTCTTCGAACACCACCGCGGGCGTGCCGTTGACGCGGTGCTTGCGGCCCAGCGCCGCGTTGCGCTGCAGCGCGGACGCGTCGCACTCGCCCATGCTGCGCACCGGCGCCACGCCGCGCAGCATCCAGTCGAGCCAGACCTTGGTGTTGTCCTTGGCACACCAGATGTCACGCGACTTCTCGGTCGAATCGCCGCCCAGGATCGGGTACAGGAAGGTGTAGATGGTCACGTCCTTGAGCTGCTGCAGGTCTTTCTCGAAACGCTTGCAGTAGCCGCAGTTCGGGTCGGCGAACACCGCGATCTTGCGCGCCCCGCTGCCCTGCTTCCAGACCAGCGCGTCCTTGATCGGCAGCGCCGCGAAGTCGATCGCGGTGAGCTTGTTGATGCGCGCTTCGGTCAGGTTGGTGCGGGTTTTGGTTTCGATCACCTGGCCTTCGATCAGGTGGTTGCCCTGCTCGTCGGTGTAGTAGATGTCGGTGCCCACGCGCAACTCGAACAGGCCGGGGACCGGCGACTTGCTCACCTCGTCGATCTTCGGAAAGTCGGGCAGCCGATCGGCGATGTTCTTGCGGATCACCGCTTCCTGCGCCAATGCGGCATGACTGAGCAACACGCCCGCGCACAGCGCGGCGACGCAACGGAGCAGGGGCGCAAACAGCGGAGCAGACGGGCAAGCGAACGGTGTGGGCATGACGGCCTTTCAGGAGTCCAGAGCGCGTGCGGCCAGCCAGCGCTTCACGGGGGAGAGTTGATTCACCAGAGTCAAACCGCGGTTGCGAAGTTCCGCCAAGCCCGGCGCGGTTGAGGAAAACAGCCGCTGCAGGCCATCGGTCACCTGGCCCATGGCCCAGGTGGGCGCGAGGCGCTCGCGCGCGTAGCGGCGCAGCAGCTTGGGGTCGTCCAGCGTGCGCCACGGTTCGCGCTGGGCGATCACGCGGGTCAGCGCCGCCACATCGCCCAGCCCCAGGTTCAGGCCCTGCCCGGCGAGCGGGTGCACGACGTGGGCCGCGTCTCCCACCAGCACCCAGCCGGGGCCGCACCAGGCCTGCGCGCGCCCGAGCATCAGCGGCCAGGCGGCACGTTCGGTGGCGAGCCGCAGTTCGCCGGCGGCGGCGTGCGTCGCCTGCATCAGCTCCAGCTCGAATGCGCGCTCGTCGAGCGCCAGCAGCGCTTGCGCCTGCGGTGTGGGCAACGACCACACCAGCGCATACGATGACCGCGGCTGGGGCGTGTCGAACGGCAACAGCGCCAGCACGTCGGGCGCGCCGAACCACTGCTGCGCCACGCCCTGGTGGGCTCGGCTTGAGACCAGCCGGGCGGCGACCGCCACCTGGCCATAGTCGTGCCGCTCGAATTGCACGCCCAGCGCCGCGCGGGTGCCGGAGGCCTTGCCCTCGCACAGCGCGGTCAGCGTGGCGGGCACGTCCGATTCGGTCACGCTGATGTGCGGGGCGAAGCGCACGGCACGTTCGAGTTCGCGCTCGAGCACGGCGGCATCGGTGATCCAGGTCAACTCGGACACGCGCTGCTGCCAGGCGCTGAATTCCAGCGTGGCGCCCGCCGCGTCGCCATGCACTTGCATCTCGTACACCGGTGTGGCCGAGCCCGCGGGCAACGCGTCCCAGACCTTCAAATCGCGCAGCAGCGCCACCGACGCCGCATTGAGCGCGTAGGCGCGCACATCGACGGGTGCCTGCGGCCGCGGCGCATCGGGCCGCAGCGCCACCTGCAAGCCGGCGCGGGCGAGCGACAGCGCCAGACAGCGGCCATTGATGCCCGCTCCCCGAACCAGGACGTCGAAGGTTTTCATGTCGTTTCATTGTAAGGACGGCACCCGGCAAGCGGCCCCGGTGAGACAGGCACAATTCCCGGCTTGCACGCAGCGACCGCTTCCACCATGTCCGTCTGGATTCGCAGAACCGCCATCACGCTGGCCGTGGTGCTGCTGGTTCTGGCTGCTGGGGCGACTTGGCTGGTGGCCCGGTTCGACCCCGCCGACTACAAGGATGTGGCGATCGAGTGGATGAAGATCCACCGCAACCGCACGCTGGCGATCGACGGCCCGATCAAGCTGTCGGTGTTCCCGCGCCTGGTGGTGCGGCTGGGCGGCATCCGCCTGAGCGAAGCGGGGACCTCCGATCCGTTCGCGGCGCTCGACGAGGCCACGCTCGCCGTTGAAGTGCTGCCGCTGTTGCGCGGCCGCTTGTCGGTCGACCGGGTCGAGGCGCGCGGCATCCGCGTGGTGCTGCTGCGCGACGCCAAGGGCCGGCGCAACATCGACGACCTGTTGCGGCCCGCCACCGGCCCCGAGCCGGCCGGCAGCGGCATGCTGGACTTTGATGTGCGCCGCATCCAGCTTGCCGACGTGCAGGCGCGGGTGAGGGACGAGCCGGCCGGCATCGATGGCGAACTGGTGCTCAAGGAGCTGAGCACCGGGCGCATCGCGTCGCAGGTCGAATCCAGGCTCAGCCTGGTGGCGCAATTCGGCTTCAAGGCCCCGGCGGTGAAGGGCGAACTGAGCGGCTCGACCCGCTTCACCCCCGACTTTGCCACCGGCTCGCTGAGCCTGGCCGACATGGACCTGGGCTACAAGGGCGACGCCCCCGGCGCCAGCAGCATCGACGCCACGTTGAAGGGCGCGCTGGCCTGGGACGGCGCCAAGTCCGCGCTGGCCGCCAACGCGTTGGTGTTGCGACTGGCGGCCAACACCGCCGGCATGCGCCTGGCCGGCAGCAGCCTGATGATCGAACGCTTTGCGCTCGACCCGTCGCGCAAGGCGTTTGCCATCCACCAGTTGCAGCTGCGGGTCAAGGGCAGCCAGGCCGGCAAGCCGCTTGCGCTCGAGCTCGACTGGCCGGAGCTGGACGTGAGCGGCGATGCGCTCAAGGGCAGCGCGATGGCCGGCAAGTTCTCGTTCGGTGACGAGATGCCGATTGCCGTGAGCTTCAAGAGCAATGCGCCGAGCGGCAGTTTCGACAACGTGCGGGTGCCGGCATTCGAAGCCAGACTCAGCAGCGGCGCCGCCACGCGCAGAATCGCCGGCAGCCTGCGCAGCGAACTGGTGCTGCAGCCGGTGAAGCGGTCCGCGCTGCTGGACAAGATCGACCTCCAGCTGCGCCTCGACGAACCCGGCCTGAAGCCGCTGACGCTGTTGCTCAAGGGCAGCGCCACCGCCACGGCGGGCAGCGCCGGCTGGCGGCTGGCGGGCGACATCAATGCCAATCGCTTCGACACCGAAGGCAGCGCCGCCTTCTCGGGCATCACCCCCACGCTGAAAACGCAGCTGCGTTTTCAGACCCTGGACCTCAACGGTTTGCTGCCGGCGCCGCAGGCGGGCTCGTCATCGGCCGGCGCGGACACACCGGTCGACCTGGCCGCGCTGCGCAGCATCAATGGCGCGTTCGGTGTGCGCATCGCCAACCTGGCGCTGCGCCACTACCGCGTCTCCGACATCAGCCTGGACGCCACGCTCGACGCCGGCATGCTGCGCGTGAGCCGCTTCCGGGGCAAGGCCTGGGGCGGCTTCGTCGAAGGCAGCGCCTTTGCCGACGCGCGCGCGAGCCGGGTGGCGTTGAAGGCCGGCGCCGATGGCGTGAACATCCAGGCCTTGCTGAAGGACGTGGCCGACAAGGATTTGCTCGAAGGCGCCGGCCGGGTCGGCGTGGACATCGAAAGCGCCGGCCGCACCGTGGTCGAGCTGAAGTCGCGGCTCAAGGGCAGCGCCTCGATGCAATTGCGCGACGGTGCGGTCAAGGGCATCAACCTGGCCAAGACCTTGCGCCAGGCCAAGGCCGCGCTGGCGCTCAAACAAGACGCCGCCAGCAAGGCCAGCAAGACCGAGAAGACCGACTTCAGCGAGCTGAACGCCAGCTTCCAGATTGATGCCGGCGTGGCGCGCACCAAAGACCTGGACCTCAAGAGCCCGTACCTGCGCCTGGGTGGCGAGGGCGCGGTCGACATCGTGCGCAACCGGATCGACAGCACGGTGCGCGCCACCGTGACCGACACCCCCAAAGGCCAGGACGGCGCCGAGCTGGCCGCACTCAAGGGCGTGACGGTGCCGGTGCAGTTGAGTGGCCCGTTCGACACCATCAACTGGAAGATTCAATGGTCGGGCGTGTTGCCCGGTGCGTTGAAAAACCAGGCCAGGACGGAGGTCGAGAACCGGGTGAAGGACAAACTGCGGCAAAGGCTCGATCCGAAAGCGCCCGTGTCGGCTCAGGCGCCCGCAGCCTCCGCCCCGTCGGTCGAAGACAAGTTGAAGACCAAGCTGAAAGGCCTGCTGCCTTGAGCGACATCGCTGTGAGCGTGCATTCGCTGCACATCTACCCCATCAAGTCCTGCGCCGGCATCGCGCTGGAGCAGTGCCTGCTGATCGAAACCGGGCTCGATCTCGACCGCGCCTGGATGGTGGTCGACGAGCACCGGAGCTTCGTCACGCAGCGCCAATTGCCGCGCATGGCCTTGATCCAGCCGACGCTCAAGCACGACGACGCGGTGTTGCGCGCGCCCGGCATGCTGGCCTTGCACCTGTCGCTCAGCGCGGTCAACACGCCGGTGCGCGCGAAGGTCTGGAACGACTGGGTCGCGGCCTACGACATGGGCGACCTGGCGGCCCAGTGGTTCAGCGATTTCCTCGGGCAGCGCCTGCGCCTGGTGCGTTTCGACCCCGGGCAGCGCCGCCTGTCCAACCGGCGCTGGGCCGGCGCGATCGAAGCCGAGAACGCCTTCAGCGATGGTTACCCCTTGCTCGTCACGTCCACCGCGTCGCTGGGCGAGTTGAACCGCCGCCTGCGGGCGCAAGGCCAGCCGGCGGTGACGCTGGCGCGAATGCGGCCCAACCTGGTGCTGGACGGGCTCGACGCGCACGCTGAAGACCAGCTCGACGAAATCACCTTCAGCACCGGCACCGGCAGCGGCAGCGTGCGACTCAAGCTCGTCAAGCCGTGTGCGCGTTGCCCGATTCCCGACATCGACCCGCTCACCGCCGAAGCCGGCCACGCGGTGGGCGATGCGCTGGCGGGCTACCGCGCCGATGCGCGACTCGACGGCGCCATCACCTTCGGCATGAACGCGGTGATCGTCGAAGGCATCGAGCAGACGCTGCGCGTCGGCCTGGCAGGCGGCGCGACTTACCGCTTCGACTAGACATCATGGTCGCCGCGGCGGCAGCGGGATGAACTCGGTCTCGCTCGGCACCCGCTCGAAGCGCTGCGCCTCCCAGTCATCCTGCGCCTGGACAATGCGCTCCTTGCGGCTGGAGACGAAGTTCCACACCATGAACCGGTGCCCCAGCGGCGCGCCGCCGATCACGACGATGCGCGCACCCTGGCTTGCCCGCACGGTCGGCTCGAAGCCTGCGGGCAGCAGCACCATCGTGAAGGCCGGCAGCTCGGTGCCGTCGACGCTGAAGCCCTGGTCCACGCTGTACAGCGCCCGTTCCTGCGCGGCCGCCGGCACCTGCACTGAACCACCCGGCTGCAAGGCCAGATCGAGGTACAGCGTGGGCGACAGCGTGGCCACGCTGGAGGCCACGCCGAACGCCCGGCCGATCAGCACCCGCACCACCGCGCCGGCCAGCGCAACGCTCGGTAGCGCGGCGGCCGGCGTGTGCTCGAAGCCCGGTGCATCCTCTTCATGCTGCTGCGGCAGTGCGGCCCACAGTTGCAGGCCATGGCTGCGCCGCGTGGTGCCGCGCAAGTCGTCCGGCGTGCGCTCCGAATGCACGATGCCGCGCCCGGCCGTCATCCAGTTGATGGCGCCGGGCTCGATGCGCTGCACCACGCCGGTGGAGTCGCGGTGCAGCATCGCGCCCTCGAACAAATAGGTCACCGTGGCCAGCCCGATGTGCGGATGGGGCCGCACATCATGGTGGTCGGCCGGGCCGGCAATGACCGGGCCGAAGTGATCGAAAAACAGGAACGGGCCGACCGCCTGGCGCTGCGCGCTGGGCAGCAGGCGGCGCACCATGAAACCGCCGCCCAGGTCTTTGCTGTGCGGCGCAAGGGTGAGCAGATCGGGCATCGCGGGGCCTCCGGCGTTGAAAGGCAGGCCAGTGTAGAAGCGCGGATCAAACGCGCAAAATAGCGGGCCATCCCGGCCCGAGCCAACCCCGGAACCCGCCATGATCGATCTGTACACCGCCGCCACGCCCAACGGCCACAAGGTCTCCATTGCGCTGGAGGAACTGGGCTTGCTGTACACGGTGCACGCGCTGAAACTCTCCGAAGGCGAGCAACGCCGGCCGGCGTTCCTGGCCATCAACCCGAACGGCCGCATCCCGGCCCTGATCGACCGCGCCGAGGGCGACTTCGCGGTGTTCGAATCGGGCGCATGCCTGATCTACCTGGCCGAAAAGACCGGCCAACTGATGCCGTCCGACCCCAAGGGCCGCTCGCGCGTGCTGCAGTGGCTGATGTTCCAGATGGGTGGCATCGGCCCGATGATGGGCCAGGCCAACGTGTTCTACCGCTACTTCCCCGCCAAGATCCAGCCCGCGATCGACCGCTACCAGGGCGAAACCAAGCGCCTGTTTCAGGTGCTCGACGGTCACCTGAAAGCGAACGAGTTCCTGGCCGGCGCTTATTCGATTGCCGACATCGCCAACTGGGCCTGGGTGCGCACCCACCGCTGGTCGGGTGTGGAGGTCGACGACCTGCCGCATCTGAAGCGCTGGCGCGACCAGATCCGCGCGCGCCCGGCGGTTCAACGCGGCATCACCATCCCACCGTCCGACATGGACCTGGCCAGCGACAGCAACGGCGAGAAGGCGAAGGCGTTTGCGCTGAGCGCGCTAACGATGGTGGAGACCGGGCAGTCCATGGGCGGCGGGCCCACAGCATGAAGCTGTACGTCTCCCCGCGCGCCCCCAGCCCGCGCCGCGTCACGATGTTCATTGCCGAGAAGGGCATCGGCGACATCGAGACAGTGACGGTCGAGATCGGCCGCAACCAGCACCGCGGCGCCGAGTACCTGGCCAAGAGCCCGCTGGCCAAGGTGCCGGTGCTCGAACTCGACGACGGGCGCGTGCTCGGCGAGACACGCGCCATCTGCACCTACCTTGAAGGGCTGCACCCGCAGCCAAACCTGATGGGCGCCGATTTCGACGAACGCGCCTTCATTGAAATGGCCGACCGGCGCGTCGAGCTGTACCTGCTGGGCAGCATCGCCAACTGGATTCGCCACACGCACCCCGGGCTGGCGCCGCTGGAGCAGCCTCAGTTTGCCGACTTCGGGCGCTCGCAGGGCGAGAAGCTGCGTGGCATCGCGCGCTGGCTCGACGCTGAACTGGCCGCGCACGCGTTTGTCGCGGGGCCGCGCTTCACCATCGCCGACATCACCGCCTTTTGCGCCGTTGAATTCGCCCGTGGGCTGATGAAATTCCGCCCCGGGGACGAAGGCATGCCGCACCTGCAGGCCTGGCGCGACCGAGTCGCCGAACGCGCCAGTGCGCGGTCGACTGGCTGAGCGGTCATTTTCCGCGTCGCGCGCCGGGTTATTAAATTGCACACGATCTAATCGTTCGCTATACTTCAAGCATGCCCCGCCCACTGCAACGATCGCCGCAACGGTCGCCGCAACGATCGCCGCAAATTGCGCGGCAACCAGCGCGCCCCCGTTCGGCCACCGACACGACGGACTGGCTGGCGCTGGATCACCAACTCTGCTTTGCCGTCTACTCGGCCTCGCTGGCGATGACCAAGCTGTACAAGCCGCTGCTCGAACCGCTGGGTCTGACCTACCCGCAGTACCTGGTGATGCTGGTGCTGTGGGAGGGCGACGGCCTGACCGTCTCGCAGCTCGGTGAGCGCCTGTCGCTCGATTCCGGCACGCTCACTCCCCTGCTCAAGCGCCTGGAGGCTGCGGGCCTGCTGCAACGCCTGCGCGATGCGGCCGACGAGCGGCGTGTGCTGCTGCGCCTCAGCCCGGCCGGGCGCAAGCTGAAAACCCGCGCTGCCCGCGTGCCGCGGGCAGTGGCCTGCGCCACCGGTTGCAGCATCGACGAGTTGGCGGCGCTGGTCGCGCAACTCACGGCGCTGCGTTCGCAGCTCAACCGGTTCACCCCCGTGGCGGCCTAATGCCGCCACTTCGCCCGGCTGCGGCCTGAACGCCGCCGCTTCATCCGCGCGGCTTCAGTGCCGCCATTTCAACCCTCCCAGGAGTCTTCTCACATGGCCATCGACAAAGCCCTCTACACCGCCCACGCCACCTCGACCGGCGGCCGCACCGGCAGCACCGCATCGTCGGACGGCGCGATCAAGCTCGCGCTCGACACGCCCAAGGAACTTGGTGGCAATGGCGGCGCCGGCACCAACCCCGAACAGCTGTTCGCAGCGGGTTACTCGGCCTGCTTCGTCGGCGCGATGAAGGCCGTGGCCGCGCGCGAAAAGATCACGCTGAGCCCGGATGTCTCGATCAAGAGCGACGTGAGCATCGGCTCGATGACCGGCAAGCCGGGTGCCTTCAGCATCGCCGTGGCCATGGCCGTCACGGTGCCGGGCATGGAACGCGCCGCCGCCGAAAAACTGGTGGCCGACGCGCACGAGGTGTGCCCGTACTCGAACGCCACCCGCGGCAACATCGACGTCGCGTTGACGGTGGTGTGATCGCGGCGCGTGACGGCGCGCCTGTCGTGCCGCGCCTCGCGCTGATGCGGACCGGGCGTTCGGGATTCCGGACGCCCTTTCGTCATTGGAGCGCGCAAACATCAGCCTGCCACGTCGCGGTCTGCATCGGCTGGATGCCTTGGCGCGCGCCACGGGAGAGACCCGCTCGGGGTTCATCGCGCGCGTGGCGCTGCGGGGGCATCGGTCCAGCACGTGGTCAGCCGCCGGCACACGCCAAGCCACAGGCGCGACAAGCGCCAGTCCACCCTTGTTGCCGCGCGGTGAAGCTAAAGAGCGCTGTGACACCTCACAGTGCGCCGGGCGCGGCAGGGTGTCGTCTTGCAGCGCCCCCGGGAAGCTAAAGAGCGCTGTGACACCTCACAGTGCGCCCCCTCACGTCGACTTCGAATATCGTCGGCATTGTTCAAGGCTTCTCAGGAGTTGACGATGGGTTGGTTCTCGAAGAAGGATCCGGGCTTTTTCCTCGCCACCATCGTGCCCACCGGTGAAGGCGCGCGGGTCGAGAAGTTTCTTGGGGTGGTCAACGGTGAGGCGATCATCGGTGCCAACATTTTTCGCGACCTGTTCTCGACGGTTCGCGATGTGGTCGGTGGTCGCGCCGGGGGCTACGAGCGGGCCCTGTCCGGGGCGCGCGACGCGGCCCTGGAGGACATGATGGCCGCCGCGAAGGAACTTGGCGCCGATGGCATCGTCGGCATCGATTTCGACTACGAAGTGCTGGGCGAAGCCAACGGCATGATGATGGTGGCGGTCAGCGGCACCGCCGTGAAAATGGCCTGAGGGCGCCCGATCCTCAGGCTGCCGAATCTCAGGCGGCCGATGCGGCGGTGCGGCCGATGAACGGATAGGCCGGGTCGGTGTAGCCCGGCGTCGACGGGTGGCCGGGCCGCACCAGCGAGTCGACCAGCGCTTCGTCGGCCGCGCCGACCTCAAGGTCGAGCGCCGGAAAGTAGTCTTGCCACTGCGCCAGCGTGCGCGGCCCGGCAATCACCGAGCTGACCGCGCGGTTGGCCAGCACCCACGCGGTGGCGAATTGGGCCAGCGTGGCCCCTTTGGCCTGCGCATGCAATTGCAGCCGTTGTGCGATGGCGAGCGACTCGTCGCGGAACTCGGTCTCCATGATTCGCTTGTCGCCGCGGCCGGCGCGCGTGCCGGCGCCGGGCTGCGAGCCGGGCGCGTATTTGCCGGTCAGCACGCCACGCGCAATCGGGCTGTACGGCGCCACGCCGATGCCGAAATGCCCGCAGGCCGGCAGGATCTCGACCTCGGGCATGCGGTTCAGCAGGTTGTAGTAGGGCTGGCACACCACCGGCCCGGGCATGCCGAGTTGGCGCGCAATCGACACGATCTCGGCAATCCGCCAGCCCCTGAAGTTGGAGATACCCCAATAACGCAGCTTGCCGGCGCGCAGCATGTCGTCAAGCGCACGCAGCGGCTCTTCGAGGTTCAGGCCGGCGTAGTCGCGGTGCAGGTAGCAGATGTCGACATGCCCGGTCTGCAGGCGGCGCAGGCTGCAGTCCAGCGCGTGCAGCATCCAGGCCCGCGAGTAGTGCGTCTGGTTGACGCGCTCCGACATCTTGTTGCCGAGCTTGGTGGCGAGCACCCAGTCGTTGCGATGCGGCTTGATGAGTTCACCGACCATCTGCTCGGAGGCGCCCAGCGTGTACACATCGGCGGTGTCGATGAAATTCACGCCGTGTTCGTGGGCGTGGGCGACGATGCGGGCGGCCTCGGCACGGTCGGTCTGGTCGCCGAACATCATGGTGCCCAGGCACAGCGCGGACACTTTCAAATTGCTGCCGCCGAGGTTTCTGTAAAGCATGAAAATCCTTGAGTGGTTGAACCGTGGACTGCAATGGAACTTCCACACCGAGCATAGATCACTCCACACCGGACTTCACACCATGACCCAGCCTCATCAACCCCCCGACCTTCGGCGCCGACTGTTGACTGCGGCCGCCGCGCTGATCGCCGCGCCGGTGTTCATCCGTGGCGCGCTGGCGCAAGAGTCGCGCCGCCTCACACCGTCGCAGACCGAGGGGCCTTACTACCCCATCGCGCTGCCGGTCGACTCCGACTTCGACCTGCTCGCCCAGGGCAGCACCCGCTACACCCAAGGCCAGGCCAGTTGGGTCGAAGGCACGGTGACCGACCGCGCGGGCCGGCCGGTGCGCGATGCGGTGGTCGAGATCTGGCAGTGCGACGAGCGTGGCCACTACCACCACCCTGCAGACGGCGGGCGCGCCGATCCGGCGTTTCAGGGCTTCGGCCGGGCCCCCGTGGGCGCTGATGGCGTCTACCGCTTCCGCACCATCCGGCCCGCCAGGTACGCCGGCCGCACACCGCACATCCACGTCAAGGTCAGGCTCGGCAAACGCGAACTGCTGACCACGCAGCTCTACGTCGCCGGCGACCCGGGCAACGAGCGCGACTTCCTGTGGCGCGGCCTGTCGGCACCCGATCGCGACGCGATCACCGTGCCCTTCCAGGCTGACGCGGACGGCCTGCGCGCACGCTTTCCCATTGTCGTGGCGGCTTGACCATGGCGGCGTGGCGGCGGCAGGTGGTCGCATCGGCCGTCACGCTGGTTTGGACGCTTGCGGTGCCGGCCGCGCCGGTTCACGCGGCGGCGGTCGAGACACCCCACGTCACGGCCGAACTGATCGCCCAGCGCAGTGCCGTCCAGCCGGGCCAGCCGGTGCAGATCGGCCTGCGGCTGCAACACATCCCGCACTGGCACACCTACTGGCGCAACCCGGGCGATTCGGGCTTGCCGACCACGCTGATCTGGACCCTGCCGGCCGGCAGCGGCATCGGTCAGATCGCCTGGCCGGCACCCCGGCGCCTGCCCATCGGCCCGCTCGTCAATTACGGCTACGAAGGCGACCTGCTGCTGCCGCTGAGCTACACCGCGCCGGCCGATGCGAGCCCGGGCAGCACGCTGAGCCTGCGCGCGAAGGCCGACTGGCTGGTGTGCAAAGAGGTCTGCATTCCGGAGAGCGCAACGCTCGAACTGCGGCTGCCGGTCGTTGATGCACAAACCACGCCAGGCGCGTCGGTGCACACGCCGCAGTTCGAGCGCGCCGCCGCGCAACAGGCCGTGCCGTGGCGCGGTGGGCAAGCCAGCGTGCAACAGGCGGGCCGGGAACTGCTGTTGACGCTGGAGTTCAACCCACCCCGCCCCGCTGCCGGCAAGCTGCCGGCCGTTCATGTGTTTCCGTATGCCGAGCAGCTGCTGGAGCCGGCCCGGCACACGCTGTACCAGACGGCCGGCGGTTATGCGGTGAAGCTGGCGCTGATGGACGGTGCGCAGGCGCCGGCCACGATCGACGCCATCGCGGTCGTGCAGGCCGATCCAGCGCCGGGCGCCCCGACGATCTGGGGCAACTCCCATCGGGCCGTCGAGTTCAGCGCGCCGGTGCGGGTCGTCCCGGCGATTCAACTGCCCGACGGGGCCACCCCGCTGCCCACCGGTTCCGGCACCGCCCTGCCGCAGCGCGGCAACACCGACCTGGGGCTGCTCGCCGCGCTGGCGCTGGCGCTGGTGGGTGGCATGTTGCTGAACCTGATGCCGTGTGTGTTCCCGGTGTTGTCGATCAAGCTGTTGAGCCTGGTCCGGCACACCGATCGGCCGCGCGCGCTGCGCATCCACGCCCTGGCCTACAGCGCCGGCGTGGTGCTCAGTTTCGTCGCCTTGGCGGGTGCCTTGCTGGCGCTGCGCGCGGCCGGCAGCGCAGTCGGCTGGGGCTTTCAGTTGCAGGAGCCGGGCGTGGTGTTCGTGCTCGCGCTGTTGTTCTTTGCCATCGGGCTCAACTTGCTGGGGGCGTTCGAGCTGGGCCACCTGCTGCCGCAGCGCCTGGCCCAGTGGCGCTCGCAGCGCCCGGCGCTCGATGCGTTCGGCGCCGGCATGCTGGCGGTGGTGGCGGCCAGCCCCTGCACCGCGCCGTTCATGGGCGCGGCGCTGGGCTTTGCGTTCACGCAGCCGGCCGCGCTGGCGCTGGCGGTGTTTGCGGTGCTCGGGGCCGGCATGGCCCTGCCTTATGTGCTGCTGGTGCTGCTGCCGGGCTGGCGCGCCCGGCTGCCGCGCCCCGGCGCCTGGATGCTGCACCTGAGGCAGGCGCTGGCCTTCCCGCTGTTGGCCACCGTCGTCTGGCTGGTGTGGGTGCTGGGGCAACAGGCCGGCATTGATGCGGCGGCCCAGTTGCTGCTCGCGCTGGTGGGCTTCAGCGTGCTGGTGTGGGGGCTGGGGCTGCCCTCCGGGCGCGGCCTCGTCGCCAGGGTATTCGGCACCGTTGCGCTGGTGGCGCTGCTGGCGTGGAGCTGGCCTGCCACGCTGCCGCGCGAACCCACACGCGCCACGCCCGCCGCGGCCGCCGCACCCAGCCTGCGGGCCGCCGACACGCTATCGGCGGCATGGCAGCCCTATGACGAGGCGGTGCTCGCACAACGTCTCGCGCAAGGCCAGCCGGTGTTCGTCGATTTCACCGCCGCGTGGTGCGTCAGTTGCCAAGTCAACAAGCGCCTGGTGCTGAACACCGACGCCTCGATGCAGGCGTTTGCGCAGTCCGGCGTGGCGCTGATGCGCGCCGACTGGACCCGCCGCGACGACGTCATCACGCAGGCGCTGGCGCGGCTCGGCCGCAGC
Organism: Methylibium sp.; assembly: GCA_031415135.1. Lineage (GTDB taxonomy): Bacteria > Pseudomonadota > Gammaproteobacteria > Burkholderiales > Burkholderiaceae_C > LGRD01. The sequence continues at coordinate 10,527 of JANORB010000170.1, read as the reverse complement.
GGCGTGCCCGTATACGCGCTGTTCGCGCCCGGCCGCGAACCGGTGCTGCTGCCCGAGATCCTGACCCATCGCACCCTGCGCGAGGCACTCGCCGCGCTGCCCGACCCAAGGAGTTGAACATGCACCGTCGATCCGTTTTCTTCGCGTTGTCCGGCGTGCTGGCCTGCGTGCTTGCCGCGCCTTCCCTGGCCGCCACCGTGGGTGCCGCCGCGCCCGACTTCGCGTTGAAGGACACCAGCGGAAAGACCGTCAAACTGGCCGACTTCAAAGGCCGGCACGTCGTGCTGGAGTGGACCAACCCGGGCTGCCCGTTTGTCGTCAAGCACTACGGCTCGCAGAACATGCAGGGCCTGCAGAAAGAAGCTGGCGCGAAGAACGTGGTGTGGCTCAGCATCAGCTCCACCGCCAAGGGCCACCCCGACCACCTGGAGCCGGCCGCACTGGCCGCCAGGTACAAGGCCTGGGGCAGCGCGCCGAGCGCCGTGCTGATGGACGACGCCGGCAGCGTGGGCAAGGCCTACGCGGCCCGCACCACGCCGCACATGTTTGTCATCGACCCGGCGGGCAAGCTGGTCTACGCCGGCGGCATCGACGATAAGCGCTCGGCCGACCCGGCCGACGTGAAGGAGGCGAAGAACTTCGTGCGCGCCGCGCTGGGCGAATCGATGGCCGGCAAGCCGGTCAGCACACCCTCGGCGGCGCCGTATGGTTGCAGTGTGAAGTACGCGGCGGGTTGAGCACGTGTTGCTTGCGCGGCCCGGTGGCCCGGTCTGCCTGCGCCGTGCGAATCCCGGGCTGGAGCCGGCGTTTCACCCTCCGCCGCCGAGCTTCCACAATCGATGTTCTGATCCGATGGTTTTTCCCGAAGCACACCGATGAACACCTGGCCTGACCAGCGTATCCAGAAACTGTTCGGCGCGGCCCATCCCATCCTGCTGGCGCCCATGGCCGGAGCGGGCGGTGTGGAGCTTGCCGTTGGCGTCGCCCGTGGCGGCGGCCTGGGCGCCCTGCCTTGCGCCGTGCTCAACGCCGATCAAGTTCGGCGGCAGGTCGAACAGTTCAGACGCGCCACGGCGGCGCCGCTGAACCTCAATTTCTTTTGCCACACACCCGCACAGCCCGATGCGCAGCGCCAAGCGCGCTGGAAGCAGCGCTTGGCGCCCTACTACCTTGAACTCGGCATCGATTCCGCTGCAACGGCGCCGGCCCCTCATCGCGCGCCCTTCGACGCGGCTTGGTGCTCGGTGGTCGAGGCGCTGAAGCCCCCAGTGGTGAGCTTTCATTTTGGCCTGCCTGACGCAGCGCTGCTGACGCGCGTCAAGGCCAGTGGGGCCAGGGTGATCTCGTCGGCCACGACCGTCGAAGAAGCCGTCTGGCTTGAGCGCGGCGGTTGCGACGCCATCATCGCCATGGGTGCCGAAGCCGGCGGGCATCGTGGCATGTTCCTGAGCACCGACCTGGCAAGCCAGGTGGGCACCTTCGCACTGGTGCCGCAAGTGGTGGATGCGGTCAGCGTTCCCGTCATCGCCGCCGGAGGCATCGCGGATGCGCGCGGTATCACGGCGGCGTTCGCGCTCGGTGCGTCGGCGGTGCAAATCGGAACGGCCTACCTGCTCACGCCTGAAGCGCTCACCTCGGCAGCGCATCGCGCCGCGTTGCGCCGGTCCAGCGGCAGCGACACGGCCATCACCCATTTGTTCACCGGGCGCCCGGCGCGCGGCATCGTCAACCGGCTGATGCGCGAAGTCGGCGCGATGAGTGACTGGCCGCCCGCGTTCCCGACCGCGGGGGCGGCCCTCGCCCCCTTGCGCGCCCATGATGAATCGGCCGGAACCAGCGACTTCACCAACCTGTGGGCGGGCCAGGCGGCTCGACTGGCCCTCGATCTGCCGGCCGAAGAACTGACTCGACGCCTGACCGCCGAGGTCCTGGCCGGTATCGGCCGGTCTCGCACCTGACCCGCAGCGCCGGCCGGCGCGAGCCAGGCCGCCAGGCCGCCAGGCTCAGTATCCCGCGGGCCTGCGGTCGAACCAGGGCCGCGCGCGTTCGAGTTGGCCGCCCAGGCGAAACAGCGTCGCGTCTTCGCCAAGGCGGGCCACGAACTGCATGCCGATCGGCAGGCCTGCCGCGTTCCAGTGCAGCGGCACCGACATCGCCGGCTGGCCGGTGGCGTTGAACAGCGGCGTGAACGGGATGTACGCGAAGGTCTTCTCGGCTTGCAGCCGGATGGCGCCGAGCGCTTTCATCAGCCCGCCGGCGTTGAAGGCGTTGAAGACGCCCATCAGGCGCTGCTCGGCGGCGCTGGGCTGCAGCGCGCCGATCAGCGCCGGCGGTGCGGCCAGCGTGGGCGTCATCAACACCTCATGGCGCTCGAAGAACGGCGCCATCGTGCGCGCCGTCAACTGCAATGTGTGCACGGCGCCGGCATATTCGGCCGCGCTGATCGAGCGCCCGATCAGCCCGGTGGCGTAGGTCGCCGGCTCGAAATCGCGGCGTTGCGGGCGGCGCTTCAGCAGCCGCGCCAGGTGGTCGATCTCGGCCCGCGTCTCGGCCGCGATCACGGTCGCGAAGGCGACCGCGCAGGCCTCGTGATCCAGCGGCGGCGCCGCTTCCTCGACGTGATGCCCGAGCGATTCGAGCAGGCGAGCCGTTGCTTCGAGCCCGGCAATGCAGTCGGCATGCACCGCCCCGTGGCCGAACAGCGGCTTCGCTGTGTAGGCGATGCGCAGCCGGCCGGGGTCGGCGCCCACCTCGCCCTGGAACGGCCGCACGCGCGCTGGCGCCGCGTACGGCGCGCCCGGGTCGGCGCCGGCGGTGGCATCGAGCATCGCGGCGCTGTCGCGCACCGAACGGCTCAGCACATGCTCGATGGCGAAGCCATGCCAGAGCTCGCCGAAGTCCGGCCCGGTGGGCGTCATGCCGCGGCTGGGCTTCAGGCCGAACAGGCCGCAGCACGACGCGGGGATGCGGATCGAGCCTCCGCCATCACCGCCGCTGGCCAGCGGCACCAGGCCGGCGGCCACCGCCGCGGCCGAACCGCCGCTCGAGCCGCCGGGCGAATGGGCCAGCGACCAGGGGTTTCGTGTCGGCCCGAACAGAACCGGTTCGGTGTAGGCCGTCAGGCCGAACTCGGGTGTGTTGGTGCGCCCGGCGATCTGCACGCCGGCGGCCCGAAACCGGCGCACCAGTTCACTGTCGCGCGGCATCGTCAGCTCGGCGAGCAGGCGGTTGCCACCGGCCGTGGGCTCACCCGCCAGCGAGGCGAGCAGGTCCTTGAGCAAAAACGGCACGCCGGCAAACGGCGCCGCCGGATCGATGCGAGCCGCTTCAGCGCGAGCCTGGTCACGGCGGATGCGGACCACGGCGTTGAGCGCCGGGTTGAGGGCCTCGATGCGGGCGAATGCGGTGTCGAGCAACTCGGCGGCGCTGACCTCGCCGGCGCGCACCAGCGCGGCCAGGCCGAGGCCGTCATGGCGTGCATAGTCGGCAAAGGAAATCATCAGGTGATGCGGTAAACATCCAGCACCACGCGCGTGGCTTCGCGCTGCCCGCAGGCCAGCGCCAGCACCTTGTTCAGGTGGGCCCACTGCGGCGCGCCGGTCTGGAACTTCAGGATGGTGCGAAAAAAATACGCGTCGCGCGCCACCGCTTCGCCACGCGCCAGGCGCGCCATCACGTCGGCGGGGCCATGGCGCACGCCGTCGCTCTGCACCTCGATCAGCGCGCCGTCGGTGCTGCGGATGACGTAGTGCGCGGCGATGTCGAGCACACCGTCGGCGCGGTTCACCTGCCAGTCGACACCGCCTTCGACCAGCGTGCCATTGAGTTCCGGGCCGCGCACCACACCACCGCCCAGCGGCACATAGCGCCGCTCGCCGTATTTGCCCGGGCCGAGCGTCACGAGCGCGCCGACCTCGCACAGCACCTGGGTCATCGGCACGAGCGCCGGGGGCGGGGGCAAAGGGTTCATGCGCGCTGCAATGGAAGTGGCGTGGAACCCGATTCTCGCAGCGACGCCAGCCAGCGAGTTCGCATTGCAGCAGGGCAGTACAGTTCTCGCCTGCCAAACAAAATGCAAGCGGGTCCGAATTGCCCCCGCGCGCGCCGGAGACAAGCCGTGGAAGTCTCGTTCAGCAAGGAAGTCAAAGCCCTGCGCCTGGGCGCCGGCGACACGTTTCACGGCGAAGGCATCCTGGCCATCACCAAGGCCTTGCTGCAATCGGGCGTGGCCTATGTGGGTGGCTACCAGGGCGCGCCGGTGTCGCATTTGCTCGACGTGATGGTGCAGGCCGAGCCTTACATGCGCGAGCTGGGCGTGCACGTGGAGGCCTGCGCCAACGAGGCCTCGGCCGCGGCGATGCTGGGCGCGTCGATCCACTACCCGCTGCGCGGCGCGGTGACCTGGAAGTCCATCGTCGGCACCAACGTGGCGGCCGATGCGCTGTCCAACCTGTCGTCGCCGGGGGTGCTCGGCGGCGCGCTGATCGTCGTCGGCGAAGACTACGGCGAAGGCGCCAGCGTGATCCAGGAGCGCACCCACGCCTACGCGCTGAAGTCGTCGATGCTGATGCTCGACCCGCGGCCCGAGCTGGGCAACATGGTGCGCATGGTGGAGGCCGGCTTCGCGCTGTCGGAGGCGTCGAACATGCCGGCCCTCATGGAACTGCGCATCCGCGCCTGCCATGTGCGCGGCAGCTTCGAGTGCAAGGACAACGTGGCGCCGGCGCTGTCCACCAAGCACCTGATCAAAGAACCCGCCGCGTTCGACTACGCCAAGCTGGCGCACCCGCCGGTGACCTTCGGGCACGAGAAGCTCAAGGTCGCGCAACGCATGCCGGCGGCGCGAGAGTTCATCAAGGCGAACAAGCTCAATGAGTTCTTCGACGGCAAGCACGCCGACGTGGGCCTGATCGTTCAAGGCGGCCTGTACAACACGCTGGTCCGCAGCCTGCGGCAGCTGGGCCTGGCCGATGCGTTCGGCGCCAGCGACCTGCCTATCCTCGCGCTCAACGTCACCTACCCGCTGGTGCCGGAAGAGGTTTCGGCCTTCTGCGCCGGCAAGCGCGCGGTGCTGGTGCTCGAAGAAGGCACGCCCGAATACATCGAACACGACATCCTGGCCGCGTTACACCGGCTCGATGTGCAAACGGCGCTGCACGGCAAGAACATGCTGCAGGCGGCGGGCGAATACAGCGTCGAGGTGATGGCCTCGGGCCTGCTGAAATTCGTCGCGCGCTATCTGCCGCGGGTGGCCATCGGCGAGGCGATGGACTGGCTGGCCGGCAACGCGCAGCGCCGCGCAGAAGTCGCCCGGCAACTCGGCGGCCCGCTGCCCGCGCGTCCACCGGGCTTTTGCATCGGCTGCCCCGAGCGCCCGGTGTTCGCCGCGCTCAAGCTGGCGCAGCAAGACGTCGGCCCGGTGCACATCTCGGCCGACATCGGCTGCCACGCGCTGGCCACGTTCGAGCCGTTCTCCAGCGGCCATTCGATCCTGGGTTACGGCATGAGCCTGGCCAGCAGCGCCGGCGTGGCGCCGATGATGAACCGGCGTGTGCTGGCCATCATGGGCGACGGCGGCTTCTGGCACAACGGCCTGCTGACGGGGGTGCAGTCGTCGCTGTTCAACGGCGACGACTCGGTGCTGCTGATCATGAAAAACGGCTATACCTCGGCCACCGGCACGCAGGACATCATCTCCACACCCGACGATGAAGTGAAGGCCAGCGCGCCCGACAAGCACCAGAGCCTGGTGCACCGCAACACCACCATCGAATCGACCTTGACCGGGCTGGGTGTGAAGTGGATGCGCACCGTGCCCACCGACAAGGTGGCCGAGATGCGCAAGGTGCTGCAAGAGGCGTTCACGACCGAGTTCGGCGGCCTCAAGGTCATCATCGCCGAGGGCGAATGCCAGCTCGAACGGCAGCGCCGCATCAAGCCGTGGATTGCGGGCTTGCTCAAGGCCGGCCAGCGCGTGGTGCGCGTGAAGTACGGTGTCGATGAAGACGTGTGCACCGGCGACCACGCCTGCATTCGCTTGTCGGGCTGCCCGACGCTGACCTTGAAGGACAACCCCGACCCGCTGAAGGTGGACCCGGTGGCCACCGTGATCGACGGCTGCGTGGGCTGCGGCCTGTGCGGCGAAAACGCGCATGCGGCCAGCCTGTGCCCGTCGTTTTATCGCGCCGAGGTGATTCGCAACCCGCGTTGGCATGAACGCTTGCTGCACGCGCTGCGCGGTTCGGTGTTGCGCCTGCTCCAGCCGGCGTGACCGTCATGACCACGGCCCTGCGCCCCACCACGATCCTCGTCTGCGCCCTCGGCGGCGAAGGCGGCGGCGTGTTGGCCGAATGGCTGGTCGAGGTGGCGCTGCGGTGCGGCCACAGCGCGCAAAGCACGTCGATCCCCGGTGTGGCGCAACGCACCGGCGCCACCACCTACTACATCGAGGTCTTCCCGCTTGCGGACCGCGAATTGGGCGGCCGCAAGCCGGTCTTCAGCCTGAACCCGGTGCCCGGTGAGCTGGACTTGCTGGTCTCGTCCGAGCTGCTGGAAACCGTGCGTCAGATCGGCAACGGCATGGCGCATGCCGAACGCACGCAGGTCATCAGCTCGACGCACCGCAGGCTCACCACGGCCGAAAAGATGCAGCCGGCCGACGGCCGCATGGCCTCGCCGGCGCTGCTGCGCGCGGTGCGCCAGTTCAGCCGCGAGTCGCAGCTGTTCGACATGGCGGCGCTGGCGCAACACAACGGCACCATCATCAGCGCCGTGTTGATGGGTGCGGTGGCCGGCTCGGGGGCGTTGCCGTTCGCGCGCGAGGCCTATGAAGACGTGATTCGCCAGGCCGGCCTGGGCGTCGACGCCAGCCTGCGTGGTTTTGCCCAGGCCTTCGAGCAGGTCCGCGCCACCCGCGCGGCGCAGGCCGCAGTGCAGGCGGCGCTGGCGCCCGCACCCACGCCCACGCCCACGCCCACGCCCACGCCCACGCCCACGCCCGCACCCGCAGGCACGGCAGCGGCCAGCGCGCCGGCGCCCTGGCTGCAGGCGTTCCCGGCCGCCACGCACTCCATGCTGGCGCTCGGCCACGCGCGCGTGCGGGAGTACCAGGATGCCGCCTATGCCGACCTCTACACCCAACGCCTGAGCCGCGTGCTGGCGGCCGAGCGCGCGGGCGACCCGCAGGCTGAGAATGATTTCGCCACCACGCGCGCGGCCGCCCGCTACCTGGCGCTGTGGATGGCCTTCGACGACATCGTGCGCGTGGCCGACCTGAAGTGCCGTGCCAGCCGCCTGCTGCGCGTGCGCGCCGAAGTCCAGGCCGACGAGCACGAATTGGTGCGGCTGTACGAGCACTTCAAACCCGGTCTGCCCGAGCTCGCCGCGCTGCTGCCCGACCGGATGGCCAACGCGCTGATCCGGTGGGACCGCCGGCGCGCATCGCTCGGCAAGCCGCCGCTGGCGCTGGCGCTGAAGATCGGCACCCACACGGTGCTGGGGTTTGCCGCGCTGCGCGTGCTGTCCGGCCTGAAGGGCATGCGCCGCCGCGGCAGCCGTTTTGGCGCCGAGCAATTGATGATCGAGCGCTGGCTCGCCGGCATCGAAAACGGCGCGCGCGCGCATCCGCAACTCGGCCTGGAACTGGCCGAATGCGGCCGGCTGGTCAAGGGCTACGGCACGACCAACGAGCGTGGCAAAGAGAACCTGTTGCACGTGCTGAACCACCTGGCTGGCGCCGCGCCCTTTGCCGCGCCCTTTGCCACGCCCGCGCTGCGCGCCGAGGCGATTCGCGCGGCCCGGGTCGCGGCGCTGGCCGACGACGCCGGCAAGGCGTTCGACCAGACCCTGCTCGGCCTGGGCGCGCCGAGCCGTCCCATCCAGGAGCAGCCGATCCGGTGGGTCCGGGCACGCCCGGCGCGAACCCCGGGAAGTTCATGAGCCGGCGCGCCGCGCCTATCCACTATCCTGACGCCGCCTCATTCGTGCAACGCCACGCCGGACCCCGATCCCACCGCCCCCTTTCGGAGACGCCCATGAACTTCCCCACCCCGATTCGTTGCCTCGCCGGCATCGCCGCCCTCGCCTTGTGCCTGCCTGCGATCGCACAAGACAAGCCGGTGGAGATGAAATTCGGCAACTGGGTGCCGGCCGCACACCCGCTGGCCAAGACCGGTTTCGAGCCGTGGGCCAAGTCGGTCGAAGCGGCCTCGGGCGGCAGCATCAAGGTGGCGCTGTTTCCGGCCCAGCAACTCGGCAAGGCGAATGACCACTACGACATGGCGCGTGACGGGATTGCCGAGATCACCTACATCAACCCGGGCTACCAGGCCGGTCGATTCCCGATCTTCTCGGCCGGCGAACTGCCGTTCCTGATGAGCAAGCCCGGCCCGGGCTCGGCCGCGCTCGATGCCTGGTACCGCAAATACGCCGGCACCGAAATGAAGGACGTGAAGTTCTGCTTCGCGCATGTGCACGTGGGCACGATCCACTCCAAGCAGCCCATCACCGACCCGAGCCAGATCAAGGGCATGAAGATTCGCTCGGCCAATGGCACGGTGGCGCAGATGATGAGCAACCTGGGCGCCACCAACGTGCAGGTGTCGGCCCCGGAAGCGCGCGACGCGATCGAAAAGGGCGTGGCCGATGCGATCACCTTCCCGTGGAATTCGATCATCTCGTTCGGCATCGACAAGGCGGTGAGCTACCACACCGACATGCGGCTGTACGCGGCCGCCTTCATCTGGGCCGTCAACAAGCCCTGGTACGACAAGCTCGCACCCGGCCAGAAAAAAGTGATCGACGACCACTGCAACAACGAGTGGGCGGCCAAGGTGGGCGAAGACTGGGGCGCGGCCGAAGACGCCGGCCAGGAGAAGCTGGCCAAGACACCCGGCCACACCATCGTGAAGCTCACCCCCGCGCAACTCGATGCGTGGAAGAAGGCCACCGAGCCCCTCTATGGCCAATGGGTGGCCGCCGCCGACAAGGCCGGCATCAACGGCAAGGCGGCGCTGGAGGACCTCCGCAAGGAACTGGCCTCGCGCAACGCCAACTGACGGCCCGCCCCTGTCCATGAAACGCCTGCTCGCTGCCACCGAAACGGTGGCAGCGGTGTTCTTGCTGCTCATCGCGCTCGTCACTGCGGGCAATGTGCTGTTGCGCGACCTGTTCTCGATCCAGATCCCCGACTGGTTCGACGGCTCCAAGCTGGTGATGTGCATCGCGCTGTTCTGGGGCATGGCGGTGGCGACCTACCACGCCGGCCACATTTGTGTCGACGTGCTGTGGGAGCACCTGGCCACGGCCAACCGGCGCCGGCTCGACCTGGTGGCCAGCAGCGTGACCTTGGCCTTTCTGGCGCCGATGGCCTGGATGGTGTGGGCCAAGGTGCTGACCACCGGCACGCAAACCACGATGGACCTGCGCCTGCCGCTGGTCTGGTTCTATGGCCTGGCGGCCTGCGGCGCGCTGGCCGCCGCGCTGCTGGGGGCGCGCCGGGTGTGGGACTTGTGGCGCGGCCACGACCCGCGCGACGACATGATGGAAGTGTCCAGTGGACCGTGACCTCGTTGCGCTGCTCGGCTTCGTGCTGAAGTTCGTGCTGATGGCGCTGCGCGTGCCGATCGGCATTGCGATGGGCATCGTCGGCGTCGGCGGCTTCGGCCTGCTGTCCGGCCCGAAGCCGGCGCTGAACCTGCTGGGCAACGTGCCGCTGTCGGTGCTGACCGACTACAACCTGTCGGTCATCCCGATGTTCATCCTGATGGGCGCGTTCGCGTCGCACTCGGGCATGAGCCGCGAGCTGTTCCATGCCGGGCGCGCCTGGCTCGGGCACCGGCGCGGCGGGCTGGCCTACGCCTCCATCGCGGCGTGCGCGGGCTTTGCCGCGATCAACGGCTCGTCGGTCGCCACCGCGGCCACGATGACGCAGGTGGCGCTGCCCGAGATGCGCAAGGCCGGCTACGACCCCGGCTTCTCGGCCGGGCTGATCGCCGCCGGCGGCACGCTGGGCATCATGATCCCGCCATCGGTGATCTTCGTGCTGTACGGCATCATGACCGAGACCGACATCAGCAAGCTGTTCGCCGCCGGTGTGATCCCGGGGCTGATGGCGGTGGTGTTCTATTTTCTGGTGGTGCAGCTGATGGGCTGGCGCCACCCGATCAGCATGCCGCTGGGCGAGCCGCACAGCTGGGCCGAGCGCTGGTCCAGCCTGCGCGATTTGTGGGCCGTGCTGCTGCTGTTCGGGTTCGTGCTGGGCGGCATCTACGGCGGCCTGTTCACGGTGCAGGAAGCCGCCGGCATCGGCGCCACCGGCACGCTGGCAATCGGCATGTTGCGCGGGCGCCTGCGCTGGCCGCAAATTCGCGCCGCGCTGATCGACGCGCTGCGCGTGTCCTCGGCCATCATGCTGATCGTGGTGGGCGCCTACCTGTTCGGCTACTTCCTCACCATCACGCAGTTCACGCAAAAGGCGGTCGCTTTTCTGACCCACCTGCCGATCGGCGCCTACGGTGTGCTGGCGCT
>JANORB010000169.1:0-47773 GCA_031415135.1 Methylibium sp. | reverse complement strand
GCTGGTGCCGGCCTTCGTGACCAGCGAGTTGAAGAGCGCGTTCCAGATCGGCTTCCTGATCTTCATTCCGTTTCTCGTCATCGACATGATCGTGGCCAGCGTGCTGATGAGCCTGGGCATGATGATGTTGAGCCCGGTGCTGGTGGCCCTGCCCTTCAAGCTGATGCTGTTCGTGCTGGCCGACGGCTGGAACCTGCTGCTGGGGTCGCTGGCCGCCAGCTTTGCGACCTGACACTTCAAACCCCGCCATGGACTCACAACAAGTCTTCACCTACGGCCAGCAGGGCCTGTACCTGCTGCTGATGGTCAGCGCACCGATCCTGCTGACGGTGCTGGCGGTCGGCCTGCTGGTCAGCGTGTTCCAGGCCGCCACGCAAATCCACGAAGCCACGCTGTCCTTCGTGCCCAAGGTGGTGGCCGCCGTGGCGGTGCTGGCGGTGGCCGGGCCGTGGATGCTGACGACGCTGGTCGAGTACCTGCAGCGCACGCTGATGGCCATCCCGTCGGTGGTGGGCTGACGGTGTGATCAGCTTCAGCGAAGCCCAGTTGCTGGGCTGGGTCAGCCCGCTGCTGTGGCCGTTTTTTCGCGTGCTGGCGCTGTTCGGCAGCCTGCCGGTGCTGTCTCAGCGCAGCGTGCCGATGCGGCTGCGCGTGGCGCTGGCGTTTTTCATCAGCGTGTGCGCGCAAGCCTCGCTGCCGCCCATGCCGGTGGTGCCGCTGGATTCGTCCGAGGCCTTGCTGCTGCTGTTGCAGCAACTGCTGATCGGCCTGTCGCTGGGCTTTGCGGTGCGCATCACCTTTGCCGCGATCGAACTCGCCGGTGAACTGGTGGGTCTGCAAATGGGCCTGAACTTCGCCGGCTTTTTCGACCCCGGCACCGGCGGCGAGGCCACCGCGGTGAGCCGCTTTTTCGGCACCACGTTCAGCTGGCTGTTCATCGTGATCAACGGCCACCTGTTGGTGGTGGCCGCGGTCGTGCGGAGTTTCACCGCGTTCCCGGTCGGCCCCGAGCCGCTGGCTTTTTTGCGCGCCACCCAACCCCAGGTCTGGGGCGCCGAGATCTTCAGCCTGGGCCTGTGGATCGCGCTGCCGCTGGTGGCCATGCTGCTGTTCACCAACCTCGTGCTCGGCGTGATCTCGCGCGTGTCGCAGCAGATGAACATCTTCGCCATCGGCTTCCCCATCACCGTGGTGGTGGGCCTGGGCGGTGTGCTGCTGACCCTGCCGATGATGCAGGGGCCGCTGACGATGTCGCTGGAGAAGATGCTGGGGTATTTTCAGTAGCGCGGGGTGGCTGGCGCGGGCGCAGCGCCAGATGCGGATCGCAGCCGCGTTGGGGGATGTGCATCGCCTCTGGGCTGGCGGTTGCCTACGCCCGACCTGCGTCAATGCCCATCGCATCCTGGCGCTGCCCAACCAGCCGAGCCACGTCAACGTGAGTCACGCGCTCGAAATACCAGAAGCTCAGCGGAAAACCTGCAATCAGCCACGTGCGCATGCCTGCGACACCGAGTTCCTGGCCCAGGGTGCGGGAGCCGATGCCAGGGTGGCGACTGAGTTCGTTCGAAGCCTTTTCCAGCGAATCGACCAATTTGGCCGCCACCTCGGCGCCGGCCTCCTGGCGGTAGTACCTGAGCTCATCGCGGCGATCCGCGCGCGCCTGGGGCCGCAGGACACAGGGCTTCACTCGATGTCGCCGCGGGCAATCGCTCTGAGTTCTTCCCAGTCGGCCAGAGTGTCCGCCGCCGCCGGCCCGCTGGCCAGGCCCTCTTCGACGAGCGCCCTCAGTCGCAGAACGCGTTGGTCGCGCTGGTCTTTGCGAATCAGGTCTCGAACGTATTCGCTGGTATTGCCATACTCGCCAGACTCGACTCGCTGCGCAACGTAGTCGCGCAACGGCTCCGGCAAGGCGATGTTCATGGTGCTGGTGCTGCTCATGGCGGGATGATGTAGAGATTGGCAACAGTTGTCAATTGAACTGGGCGCCGGCTTGCGCCAAGGCGGCGGGGTCCGGCGGACCGATCTGCGTGACGACCTTCGGCTCGCCGCTTCCGCAACTCGATGCGTTCGCCCCACCTGGGAGCCGTTGTTCCGGCGCCGGCACGACCCGCCAGCTCAGCGCGCGCACTGCCCCTGGCGCTCGAACCAGTAGACGATGTTGCCCGCCACCGCGATGCTGCCGGAAACGACGGCGCTGGCTGCGGTCACCACCCCGGCCGCGGCCAACAACGCGGCGCAACCCTGGTTGGCACAGCCGCCGAAGAAACCGATCTGCTCCAGGTCGAGCACCATCTGGCGCGCGTAGATGCGGCAGTTTTCGTCATAGACAAGTGTCGTTCGGGGCACAAAAACACAGGCTTGCAGCAGCGCGGCAAGCCATGGCATCGCACGCCGCGCGGCGGCCTGAAGCGCCACCCCCGACGCGCCCGGCCCGCTCACTCGCCGACCAGCCCGTTGCGAATGGCGTACACCGTCATCTCCGAGTTGTTGCTCAGGCCGAGCTTTTCGAGCACGCGCGCGCGGTAGACGCTGACGGTCTTGGGGCTCAGGTTGAGGTCGACGGCGATGTCGGCCAGGCGCTTGCCCGAGGCGATCATCACCAGCGTTTGCAGTTCGCGGTCGGAGAGTTTTTCATGCGCATTGGCCGCGGCGGGCGTGGTCAGGCTTTCGACCAGCATCTGCGCCATTTCGGGCGTGACGTACTTGCGCCCCTGCGCCACCGTGCGCACCGCGCTGACGATCATCGCCGGGTCGCCGCCCTTGTTGACGTAGCCGTAGGCGCCGGCGCGCAGGGCGCGAATGGCGTACTGGTCTTCGGGGTACATCGAGACCACCAGCACGCGCTGGCTGCTGCCTTCGTCCTTCAGCGCGTGCAGCACGTCCAGGCCGCTGCGGCCGGGCAGGTTGATGTCGAGCACCAGCACGTCGCAGCTGATGTTGCGCATCAGGCTGCGCAACTCGCCGTAGTCGCCGGCCTCGCCCACCACTTCGATGTCGGCCGCATCGCACAAGGTGTCGCGAATGCCGCGCCGGATCAGCGCGTGGTCGTCGCACAGAATGACCTTGATCATAGGTCTCCCCACCGGCTCGGGTCGGCCTCGGTCGAAGTTTCGACCGGTTCGACGAGGCTGCGCTGCACCTTCTGCAGCGGCACCGAAAGGATCAGCGTCGTGCCCTTGGGCCCGCTGCTCAAGTCGACCCAGCCGCCGACGGTGCGGGCGCGTTCATGCAGGCCGCGCAGGCCGAACGATCGGGCCTTGCCGAGCGCGTCGGGGCTCAGGCCGCAGCCGTTGTCGCTGACCTCCAGCGACAACACGCCACCAGCGAGCGACAGGTCGAGCTCCACATGGGATGCGTGTGCATGTTTGGTGATGTTGGTCAGCGCCTCCTGCGCCACGCGGTACGCCACCAGCGGCACGCCGATGGGCAGGGCCGGCAGCGCGCTGGGCGTGCGCAGCGCGCAGCTCACGCCGCTGCGCTTCTCGAAGCGGCCGGCAATCCACTGCAGTGCCGCCACCAGCCCCTGCTCGAGGATGGCCGGGCGCAGGTTGTGCATGATGCGCTGGCTGGCCTCGATCGCATGCGTCACCGTCTCGAGCGCCGAGTTGACGCGGCCGACCACCTCGCTCGACTGGGCGTGGCGGGCAATCCAGGCGAGCTCGAATTTCAGCGCGGTCAGCGAGCCGCCCACGTCGTCATGAATCTCGCGCGCAATCGCCGCGCGCTCTTGTTCGATGCTGGCCTGCAGGTGCTGCGCCAACTCATGCAGGCGCTGCTTCGATTCGCCCAGCTCCTGGTCGGCGCGTTCGCGCGCGCGCCGGGTTTCGCACGCCTCGACCGCGTGCAGCAGCGCCGGCACCAGGCGCGCCAGGTTGCTCTTGCGCAAGTAGTCGCTGGCGCCGTTGCGCATGGCCTCGACCGCGGTCTCTTCGCCGATCTCGCCCGAGACGATCAGGAACGGCAGGTCGCGCCCGCTGGCCTTCAACAGATCGAGCGCCACCAGGCCGGAAAAACCGGGCAGGTTGTAGTCGGACACGATGGCGTCCCAGTCCTGGCTCAGCGCGGCCACGAACTCGGCTTCCGAATCGATGCGCGTGGCCTGCACCTTCAAGCCGCCGCGGTGCAGGTGGGCCAGCACCAGCTCATGGTCGAGGTCCGAGTCTTCCAGGTGCAACAGGTGCACGGGGTGCGATTTGGCGCTCTTCATCCGGGCAGAGTGTACGGTCGCGCCTCGTTCGCCCCGCTGGGCAGGTGCAGCGCGTTCCGTGCAGGAAACGACGCGGACGCAAGCGGATCACGGGCCCGCGCGCCGGATCCCGGGTGGGCCTACGCCGTGGCCACGCGCGCCGGCAACTCCAGCCTCCAGCCGGTGCGCCGGGCCAGTTGCTCGACGTCGTCCAGCGTGTCCAGGTCAGTGATGAATCTCGCGTTCGTGGTCTCGTGCAAATGCACCAGCTCGGGGTGGCTTTCGATGAATTGGCGGCAGCCGAGCCGGGTTGGTCCGAGCAGAATTTCCCTCTGCGCAGTGGCGTCCAGCACGATCGGGTTGCCGCGCCGGCCCTGCCCTGGCAGCGCGCCCGCTGGCGTGACGCGCGGCACCACCACATGGCCGGCCGGGCGTTTCTTGAAGGCCGAGATCAGCTCGGTCAGGTCGTCGGCACCGATCATCGGCTGGTCGGCCAGCGCCACCAGCACCGCATCGAACGGCCCGCTCAGCGCCGCCAGGCCGACCCGCACCGAGCCCGGCTGGCCGTCGCGATACGCTTCGTTGTGGGCCAGGGTCACGGGAAACGTCTGCACCTGCGCCTCAATCGCTTCGCGCGCGTGGCCGGTCACGATCACCACCTCGTCGACCCCGGCGCCGCTCAGCGCCACCAGCTGGCGGCTGATGAGCGGCACACCCTGCAAGCGGATCAGCGGCTTGGCTACGCCGCCCATGCGGCGGCCCTCGCCCGCGGCCAGCAGCACCGCGCCAATGCGCAGCCGGGTGTACAGGCCATTGGGCTTGAGCAAACATCCCATGGTCGCGCCTCCTGTGTGCGGGTCGATCCGGCGATCATGCCGCGGCGACGCGCTGGCGCGCGATGGCGGTGTACTTGTCGGGCTCACGTTCGAATTCCACTTTGCAATGATCGCAGCAGAAGTATTGCGTCAGGCCGTCGTGTTCCAGCGTGTGGATCACCATCGGGCCCGAAATCAGCGCGCCGCACACCGGGTTGACGTAGCCGGCGGGCGGGCCCGCAGCCTCGGCCTGGGCGGGCTGTTTCAAGCGCCGCAGGCGCACCACCTCGGCCACCGCGGCGAGCGCGATCTCGGCGGGGGTGCAGGCGCCGATGTCGGGGCCGACCGGTGCGCGCAGCGCCGCCACCCGCTCGGCCGGCACGCCGCGCGCGAGCATCGTGGCGCGCAGGCGTTCGGCCTTGCGCGGGCTGGCGATCATCAGCACCTGCGCCGCGCCGGAGCCGAACGCGGCTGCGAGTGCCGCCTCGTCGCCCTCGCCTTGGGTGGCCACCAGCACGATGGGCGAATCGCCGGGTGCGTCGCTCAATTTGATGCCCAGCCGCTGCGCCAGGAAGCGTGCCTCGTCGGCGGCGGGCGTCGCGCCCAGCACGCACAATCCGGGTCGCTCGGTGAAAGGCTGGATGAACAGCTCGATCGTGCCGTTGCTGGCGCAGCGCATCGCGTGCTGCTCGATGCCCTCTTCGTCGGCAGTCTGCTCGTTGCTGATGCGCACCAGTGTGGGCAGGCCGCTGGCCAGCGTGCGGGCCGCGGCCTGGATGACCACCCCCTTGGCGCAACCCCCGCCGATCCAGCCGTGCAGGCTGCCGTCGGCGACCACGAGCGCCTGGGCGCCGACGTAGGCCGACGTGGGCGCCACCGTGCGCACCACGGTGACGAGCGCATACGCCACGCCGCGCGCCTTCAACTCGCGCGCGATCGGGTCCAGGCTTTCTTCGGTGGTCACTGAAATCCCTCCGTGCTGCGCACTGCGGTATTCGCCCAAGGCACCGGAGGGGCCCTTCGTGGCCCATGGCGGCCGGGCGCGCTCATCCCAGGCTCTCGATCAGTTGCGGCAGCACGCGCTCGATGTCGCGCAGCCCGGCGCCGGGGGCGAGCAGGTCGACGTGCGGCAGCGCGGCGCGCATGCCCAGCGATTGCGGGCTGTAGCCGGGGCGGTTGCACAACGGGTTGAGCCAGACGATGCGCCGCGCGCGCCGCCGCAAGGCCACCAGCGCCTGCGCCAGCAGGGCCGGCTCGCCGGTGTCGTAACCGTCGCTGGCGATGATGATGGCGGTACGCGAATGCACGATGCGCGGCGCGTGTTCGCGGTTGAACTGCGCCAGGCTCTCGCCGATGCGCGTGCCGCCGGCCCAGCCGCTGGCCACCAGGTGCAGGCGCTCCTGCGAACGCCACGGATCGGGGTCGCGCAGCGCTTCGGAGACACCGGTCACGCGGGTGTGGAAGAGGTAGCAGAACACGCCCGGCAACTCGGCCGCCAGCGCGCGCGCCAGGCGCAGGTAGAAGAAGCTGTAGGCGTTCATCGAGCGGCTCACGTCGAGCAGCAGCACCAGGCGCGGCCGCACGCGCTTGCGGTCTTTCCAGGCCAGGCGCACCGGCGTGCCGCCGCTGGCCACGCTTTGCCGAATCGTCGATTGCAGGTCGAGCCGGCGGCCGTGCCGCATGCGGGCTTCGCGGCGCAGCAGCAGGCGTTTCAGGCGCCGCGCGAAACGGCGCATCAGGGCCTCGATGTCGAGCAGGTGTTCGCGCCGCGTCAGCTCGCGAAAGTCGGTCGAGGCCAACACCTCGTCGCGGCTGGCGACCCGTTCGGTGGCGCGATCGTGGCTGTCTTCGTCCCTCTCTTCGTCCTCTGGTTCGCCCGGGCGTCGAGCAGGATTGCCAGCGCGCTGCTGGCCCGCGCCGGGCGCCCGCAGCTGGGCCGAGACGGATTTGTTCGGTGGCATGAACCAGGCGTCGAACAGCTCATCGAAGCGGCGCCACTCGTCGCCTCGGCCGCACAACAGCGCCTTCAGGCTCCAGCGCAAAACCTGCCGGTCGAGCATACCCACACGCTCGGCAATCGCCAGGATCTGCGCGCCATCGCCACCCCCGGCATTGAAGCCGTTCGCCCGCAGGAAGCCGACGAACCCGGCCAGGCGCGAGGCGGGCAGCGCGCCCGCAGGCAGCGTCGGTGCCTCGGTCAACATGCCGCCGCCAGCCGCGCGACCACCTCGCGCGGGAACGCGGCGCGGTCTTCGCGGGTCTTGATCAGCGCGCCCAGGGTGTCGAGGATGCGCTCGGTGCCGTCGACGTCGATGGTCGAGATGCCCAGCCGCATCAGCGCCGCGGCCCAATCGAGCGTCTCGGCGATGCCGGGCTTCTTCTGCAAATCCATGCGCCGCACACTCTGCACGAAGCTCACCACCTGGCGCGCCAGCGCGCCGGCCGCCTGCGGCGCTTTGACCTCGACGATAGCAAGCTCCTTGTCGTGGTCGGGGTAGTCGATGTACTGGTACAGGCAGCGCCGGCGCAGCGCGTCCGACAGCTCGCGCGTGCCGTTGGAGGTGATCACCACCAGCGGCTTGGTGACGGCCTTGATCGTGCCGAGTTCCGGAATCGAGATCTGGAAGTCGGACAGCAGCTCCAGCAGGTAGGCCTCGAAGGCTTCGTCGGCGCGGTCGACCTCGTCGATCAACAGCACCGGGGCTTGGGCGCAGCTGATCGCTTCGAGCAATGGGCGCTTGAGCAGGTAACGCTCGGAGAAGATGTCTTCTTCTTTCCGGGCCACCGAGCGCTCGTCGTGTTCGAGCAGCTTGATGGCCAGCAACTGGCGCTGGTAGTTCCATTCGTACATCGCCGCGTGCACGTCCAGGCCTTCATAACACTGCAGCCGGATCAGCCGGGTCTTGCGCACGGCTGCCAGCACTTTGGCGACCTCGGTCTTGCCGACACCGGCGTCGCCTTCGAGCAGCAAGGGCCGTTCAAGGTCGAGCATCAACAGCAGCGCGGCGACCAGGCCGCGCTCGGCGATGTAGCCCGAGCCGGCGAGCGCCGCCTGCAGGCCGACCAGCTCCGCCATGCGCTGCCCGGCCGGCCCATGCTCGGAGACAGTCACGCCTTCTTTCCGAACCACAGGCCGCGCAGCCAATCCTTCAACACCGCCCACAGCAGCGCCAGGCCGTTCAGCTCACTTGCCACCGGTCGCGGCGGTACGGCGCGAGGCGAAGGCTCGATCGGGTCAGCGCTGGCCGGCGCGGCGGACTCCGGCGCAACAGCGGACGCCAATACGGCCGGCGTGGCGCGCGCGGCCTCGATCTCGCCCACCCGCGCGATGAAGTTGTCGGCAAACTGCTTGAGCACCTGGTCGGCCACCGAGTTCATCATGCGCCCGCCGAAAGTGGCGGCGCGGCCGCTCATGCTCACCGTGCTGTCGCCGACCAGGGTGCTGTGGCTCTCGTCGACGCTGTCGATGCGCGCCAGCAAGTCCATGGCCGCGCCGGAGCTGCCGGTGCTGTCGGTGCCCTTGCCGGTCAGACGCAGGCTGCGCGTCGCGGCATCGATGCCACTGACCTCGACCGTGCCCTTGAACGCCATCGACGCCGGCCCGACCCGCACCGCGACCGTGCCCTTGAAATGCGACTCGTCGATCCGCTCGACGATCTTGGCGCCCGGCATGCACGAGGTCACCGCCTCGATGTCCTGCAGGAACGCCCAGGCCACGTCGGCGCCGGCCGGCAATTCAAACTTGCGCTCGATCTGGACCTTCATCGAAGCAGCGGGCTAGCGCTTGTTGATGCCGAGTTCATTGCACTTCTGCCAGACCCGGAACGCGCTGTGCGGCATGTCCATGTGGGTCACACCCAGGTGCGCAAACGCGTCGACCACCGCATTGCTGAAACACGGAATGCCGCCGACGTGCGGCGATTCGGCCACGCCCTTGGCGCCGATCGGGTGGTGCGGCGACGGGGTCACGGTGTGATCGGTTTCCCAATGCGGTGTTTCAACCGAGGTCGGCAGGAAGTAGTCCATCAGGCTGTTGCCGAGGTGGTTGCCGTTTTCGTCGAACGGCACCTGCTGGCCGAACGCCACCGCATAGGCCTCGGTCAGGCCACCGTGGATCTGGCCCTCGATGATCATCGGGTTGATGCGGGTGCCGCAGTCGTCGAGCGCATAGAAGCGGCGCACCTTGGTCTCGCCGGTGAACTTGTCGATGTCGAGCACGCAGACGTAGGCGCCGAACGGGAAGGTCATGTTCGGCGGATCGTAGTAGGCCACCGCGTTCAGCCCCTGCTCCATGCCTGCGGGGATGTTGCTGGTGTGCGAGGCCATGCAGATTTCCTTCATGGTCTTGGCTTCGCCCGGATTGCCCTTGACCGTGAAGCGATCGACGTCCCATTCGAGGTCGCCCTCGGCCACTTCGAGCAGGTGGGCGGCGATCTTCTTCGCTTTCTCGCGGATCTTGCGCGCCGCGTTGGCGGTGGCCGCGCCGCTGACGGGCGTGGACCGCGAACCCCAGGTGCCGGCACCGTAGGGCGCGGTGTTGGTGTCGCCCTCTTCGACCACGATGTCGTCGGACGACAGGCCCAGCTCGGTGGCGATGATCTGCGCGTACGTGGTGGCGTGGCCCTGGCCCTGCGTCATGGTGCCCAGGCGCGCGATCGCGCTGCCGGTGGGGTGGACGCGGATCTCGCAGCTGTCGAACAGGCCGATGCCCAGGATGTCGCACACCTTGGTCGGGCCGGCGCCGACGATTTCGGTGAAGGTGCAGATGCCGATGCCCATCAACTCGGGTGACTTCGGGTCGGCGCGTTTGGCCGCCTGCTCCTTGCGCAGGCCCTCGTAGTCGACCGCCTTGAGCACCTTCTCGAGCGCGGGAAAGTAGTTGCCGCTGTCGAGCTGCCAGCCAAACGCCGTGGTGTACGGGAATTGCTCGGCCTTGACGAAGTTGCGGCGCCGGATTTCGGCCTTGTCGAGCCCCAGCTTTTGCGCCAGCACGTCGATCATGCGTTCGATCAGGTACACCGCTTCGGTGACGCGCAGCGAACACCGGTAGGCCACCCCGCCCGGCGCCTTGTTGGTGTAGACGGCATCGACGCGGCAATACGCGTTCGGGATGTCGTAGGAGCCGGTGCAGATGCTGAACAGCCCGGCCGGCAGCTTGGTCGCCGACACATGCGAGTTGAACGCGCCGTGGTCGGCCAGCGCGCTGAAGCGCAGTGCCTTGATGCGGCCGTCCTTGTCGGCCGCGAGTTCGCCCACGCCGTGGTAATCGCGCGCAAAACCGGTGGTCGAGATGTTGTCGATGCGTGACTCGATCCACTTGATCGGCACGCCGGTGACGATGGAGGCGACGATCGCCACCACGTAGCCGGGGTAGATCGGCACCTTGTTGCCGAAGCCGCCGCCGATGTCGCCGCCAATCACGCGGATCTTGCTTTCGGCAATGCCCGACAGCATGGCCAGCACGGTGCGCACCAGGTGCGGCGCCTGCGTGGTCATGTAGACCGTCAACTGGCCGGTGGGCTTGTCGAACGACGCGACGCAGCCGCAGGTTTCCAGCGGGCACGGGTGTACGCGCGGGTTCAGTATCTCTTCGCGCACTGTGACGGCCGCGTTGGCGAACGCAAAGTCGGCCTTGGCCTTGTCACCCGCTTCCCAGGTGAAGATGTGGTTCGGGTGGGTGCGCGGGCCGTGGCCGACTTCGGTCTTGTCGGCAATGTCTTCGCGGATCGTGATCGCGTCCTTGTCCATCGACTTGTGCGGATCGACGATTGCCGGCAACTCCTCGTACTCGACCTCGACTGCGGCCGCACCGTCGGCCGCCGTGTAGCGGTCGCTGGCGATCACGAAGGCCACTTCCTGGTACTGAAAGCACACCTTCTTGTCGGCCAGCACGGCCTGCACGTCGCTGCCCAACGTGGGCATCCAGTCGAGCTTGACCGGCTTCAGGTCGTCGGCCACCAGCACCGCCACGACGCCGGGCATGGCCAGCGCACGGCTCTTGTCGATCGACTTGATGCGGGCATGCGCGTACGGGCTGCGCACGATCGCGCCGAACAGCATGCCGGGCAGCTTGATGTCGTCGACATACGTGCCCTGGCCGCGAATGAAGCGCGCGTCTTCCTTGAGCTTGCGCGGCACGCCCATGCCTAGCAGCTTGGCTTCGCGTTCGAGTACGGTTTCTGCCATGGTCATTGCTCCGGTTCGAAAAGGGTGGCGATCAAGCCGGCACGGCGGCGAGGTTCCTGGCCGCAAGCTGCACGGCCTTGACGATGTTCTGGTAGCCGGTGCAGCGGCACAGGTTGCCCGCCATCCAGTAGCGGATTTCCTCTTCGCTCGGGTCCGGGTTCTCCTTCAGCAAGCGGTAGGCGCGCGTGATCATGCCCGGCGTGCAATAGCCGCACTGCAGCCCATGCGCTTCGCTGAAGGCTTCCTGCAAAGCGTGCAGTTGACCGTCTTTGGCCAGGCCCTCGATGGTCAACATCTCGGAGCCCTCGCATTGCACCGTCAGCACGGTGCACGACTTGACCGACATGCCGTCCAGGTCGACCGTGCAGGCGCCGCAGTGCGAGGTTTCGCAGCCGATGTGCGGGCCGGTGTGCTGGCATTTTTCGCGCAGCGTGTGGATCAGCAGTTCACGCGGCTCCACCGCCACATCGACGGCCTTGCCATTGAGCTTGAATTCGACGAGTGTCTTCTTGGTCATCGGTGTCTCCGGGGGGTCAGCGGGTTGCGCGCGAAGCCGCGGTGCGCAACGCGCGCACCGTCATCTCGCCCGCCATCGCGGTCTTGTATTGCACGTCGCCGCGCTGGTCGGCGGCCGGGTCGCAAATGCTCATCGCCAAGCGGGCCGCCTCGTTGATCGATGCATCGTCCAGGCGTTTGCCCTTGAGGAACGATTCCGCGGCGCCGGCCTTCAGCGCGGTCGCGCCGACGTTGGTCAGCGCGATGGTCACACCGCTGACGGTGTCGCCCTTCATCTGCAGCAGCACGGCGGTGGCGGCGGTCGCGTAATCGCCGACCTTGCGTTTGAGCTTGGCGTAGCAGTAGCCACTGCCGGCCGCAGGAACGGGGATGCGGATCTCGGTCAGGATGTCGCCGGCCGCGAGCTGCGTTTCGTAGGTGCCGAGAAAGAAGCCATCGGCCGGCAGCACCCGCTCGCCCTGCGGCCCGGCCGCAACGAACGAGGCACCGAGCGCCAGCATCAGCGCCGGGTGGTCGTTGCCGGGGTCGCCGTGCGCGATGTCGCCACCCAGCGTGCCCTTGTAGCGCACCTGCGGGTCCGAGATGGTGCGCGCGCCTTCCACCAGCAGCGGCAGTTTGTCCTGCACCAGCGTGGACCAGATCAACTCGTTTTCGGTCGTCATCGCGCCAATGTGGATGGTGTTGCCGACCTGCCGGATGCCCTTGAGCCCGTCGATCTTGCCGAGGTCGATCAAATGGCCCGGCGCGGCAAAGCGCAGCTTCATCATCGGCAGCAGGCTGTGGCCGCCGGCCAGCAGCTTGGCGTCGTCGCCGTGCTGTGCCAGCAGCGCCAGTGCGTCGCCGACCGAGCGGGGTGCGTGGTAGGAAAAAGCGGTTGGAATCACGTTGTCGCCTCCGGGGTTCAACCAAGCCTGTGAAAAACGAAGTCTAGAAAACGAACACCGCCGCGGGGCAGCCGATCAATCAACGGTTGCGGGCGGTGCACGAACCGCAGTTGTACTGCACAAAGCGACGGCCGCGCGCCGCGCAAGCCGAAAACGCATGCGCCGCAGCCTCAGGGTTTTACCGCCACCGCTTGACCCAGACCGAGCCTCGGCAGCAGCCGCCGGCTCGGTACTTTCCCGAAGCATGGCCACTGACTGCCCGCTACTTGAACAGCAGTGACACCAGCCCGAGGCTCAGCACCGGGAAGAAGAGCAGCAGCGTGACGCGCAGAAAGTCGCTCACCAGGAACGGCAGCACACCCTTGTAGGTTTCGTTCATCGGCACATCGCGCGCGATGCCGTTGACCACGTACACGTTCAAGCCCACGGGCGGCGCGACCAGGCCGATGCCCACCGTCATCAACACCAGGATGCCGAACCAGATCGCCTTGGATTCCGGGTTCAGCCCCCACAGGTCCAGGCCCATCACGGCGGGGAAGATCACCGGGATGGTCAACAGCAACATCGACAGCTCGTCCATCACGCAGCCGAGCAGCACATAGAGCATCAGCACCGCGGCGACCACGGCCACCGGCGGCACCTGCAGGTGCGAGACCCAGTTGGCCACCGCACCGGGCATCTGCGTGATGGCCAGTGCCGAATTCATCATGTCGGCGCCGAGGAAGATCATGAACACCATCGCCGAGGTTTCGGCCGTGCCCAGGAAACTGCGCACGATCGCCGCGCGGTCGAGTTCACGTTGCACCGCGCCGGCGATGAAGGTGCCGACCGCACCGACCGCCGCACCCTCGGTGGGCGAAAACAAGCCGCCGTAGATGCCGCCGAACACGATGAGGAAGATCAGCACGATGGGCCAGATGCCCGCCAGCGCCTTCCAGCGCTCGCTCCACGGCAGCGGCTCGCTGGGCGTGGCGAAGTCCGGCCGCAGCCGGCAGTAGACCGCGATCACGATCAGGTAGCCGAACATCGCCAGCAAGCCCGGCACCATGGCGGCGGCGAACAGCTTGCCGATGTTTTGTTCGGTCAGGATGGCATAGACCACCAGCGGCACCGACGGCGGGATCAGGATGCCCAGCGTGCCGCCGGCCGCCAGCGCCGCAGTGGACAAGCGGCCGTGATAGCCGTGGCGCCGCATCTCCGGGTAGGCCACCTGCGTGATGGTGGCCGAGGTCGCAACCGACGAGCCGCACACCGCGCCGAAGGCCGCCGCCGACAACACCGCGGCCATCGCGAGGCCACCGCGCACATGGCCGACAAACGCGGCCGCCGCCTTGAACAGCGCGCGGCTCAAGCCGCCCTGGGTGGCAAACTGGCCCATCAGCAGGAACAGCGGAATCACCGACAGGTCGTAGACCGTGAGGCGCGCCACCGATGAGCCCTTGATGAGGTTGAGCAACGCCGTGTCGTGGGTCAGCGCCACATAGCCCAGCGCGCCAGGAATGAACATGGCCGCGGCGATGGGCACGCGCAGCGCCATCAGCAGCAGCATGCCGCCGAACATCAGCAGCCCGATGGCGGTGGGGGTCATGACACGTCCTGCACCGGGTTGCCGCCCGACAGGCGCACGACGGCCTGGAAGAGCGCGATCACGCCCGTCAACGCGAGCCCCGGCGCCAGCGCGGCATAGATCCACCACATCGGCAGGGCGAGGATCATGCTGGTCTCGCCGGCTGCGCCGACCGCCAACGCGCCGGCGGCCGTGCGCCAGGCCAGCAGCGCCACCATCGCCGCCAGCAGCAGCCCGCCGAAAGCGTCGAGCCGCTGCGTGGTGGCCGCGCTGGCGCGCTGGGTAAAGAAGTCGACGATGATGTTGCCGCCGTGCAACTGGCACCAGGGCAGGCACAGCGAGATGCAGGTGGCGATGCCAAACTGCGTCAGCTCCACGTCCCCGGGAATCGGCCGCGACAGCACGGCCCGCGCGGCGATGCTGACCACGGTCATCAACGCCACCGCGCCGGCGCTCAGGCCGCCCAGCACGGCAAACCACCAGGCCAGGCGGGTCAAGAATCGGGGCATGCGGTTTCCTTGGCCATCGCGCAGCCCGGGCGGCGCAGATCGGCGACTTGAAAAACAAAAAGGCCGGGCACCTCGGTGGGCCCGGCCGCAGGGTCTCAGCGACGCGACCTCAGGTCGGGCGTCACCTCTGGCGTCACTTCTTGTACTTGACCAGCAGGTCCTTGGCGTCCTGCAGCATCTGCTTGCCGTTCAGGCCCTTCTTGTCCATGTCGGCGATCCAGTCGGTGTACAGCGGCGCCGAGGCCGTGACCCAGTTGTCCAGTTCCGACGCCGGGATCATGTAGAAGGTGTTGCCACGCTCCTTGGCCGCGGCGCGGCCGGCCGCTTGGCTGCCGTCCCAGATCTTGCCGATCGACTGCGAATACGCGGCGCCGCTGTTGCGCTCGATGATCGCTTTCAGATCGGCCGGCAGGCTGTCGAACCTGGCCTGGTTCATGCCGAAGATGAAGACCGAGCTGTACAGCGCCGGGCGGGTCGGGTCGGTTTCGCTGTGGAACTTGACCATCTCCTGCAGCTTCAGCGACGGCATCACCTCCCAAGGCAGCAGAAAGCCGTCGATCGTGCCCTTGCTCACCGCGTCGGGGATGGCCGGCAGCGGCATGCCCACCGGCGAGGCGCCGAGCGAGGTCAGCAGCTTGTTGGTCTGGCGTGTGGGCGCGCGCATCTTCATGCCCTTGAAGTCGGCCAGCGTCTTGATCGGCTTGTCGCGTGTGTGCACATAACCTTCGTCGTGGACCCAGGTCGCCAGGATCTTGGTGCCGGGGAATTCCTTCAGCGAGTACTTGCCGAAATAGTCCCACGCGGCACGTGCGCCGGCCTCGGCCGAATTGCACATGAACGGCAGCTCGAAGGCCTCGGTGGTCGGGAAGCGCCCGGCCGTGTAGCCGGGCAAGGTGATGGTCAGATCGACCACGCCGTCCTTCACCTGATCGACCAGCTGCGGCGGCGTGCCGCCCATCGACATGGCCGGAAAGATCTGGCACTTCATGCGGTTGTTCGACTCGGCCGCGATCTTGTCGCACCACGGCCCGATGACGTTCACCGACGCCATCGCCTGCGGGTTCCAGATGTGATGGAACTTGAGCGTGACCTCCTGCGCCAGCGCCGGGGACACGGCCACCGCAGCCGCCAGCGCAGCGGCCAGCAAGGCAAGGGGACGGACAACTGATTTCATGGGGCTCTCCTGCTTCGAAAAAGGGTGGCGCCAGGTCACGGCGGCGCATGCCAGCGACACCCACCACCACGGCTGCGCCAATGCTAATGCAGCACCTGCCCGGCCAAGGATGGGGGAAGCGCGTACACGCGCGCGGCGCGCCAGCCCGCGACGCCGGCTATCGTGTCGCCACCGTGCCCACGCAGGCGCCAAAACCGATGCGCGCAAAACCGGGCCGCTCGCAGTGCGCGCGCAAGGTCACCGTGTCGCCATCGAGCAGGAAGGTTCGTTGTTCGCCGTTGGGCAGGTGGATCGGCTGCTTGCCGCCGTGGGTCAGCTCCAGCAGCGAGCCGCCCTGCCCCTCCAGCGGGCCCGACAAGGTGCCGGTGCCGAGCAGGTCGCCGCTTTGCAGGTTGCAGCCGTTGCTGGTGTGCTGGGCGACGAGTTGGGCCAGCGTCCAGTAAGCGTCGGTGAAGTTGGACTGCATCAGCCGCACCGCGCCCACGCCCTGGGCTTTCATCTGCGGCGTCTGCAGCCACACCTCCAGCGTGATGTCGATCGCGCCCTGGGCGCGGTTGTTGTCGCTGTCGAGGTAGGGCAGCGGCCGCGGGTCGTCGGGCGGCCGCTCGGAGCGGCTGCGAAACGGCGCCAGCGCATCCATCGTCACCACCCACGGCGACACCGTGGTGGCAAAACTCTTGCCCAGAAAGGGCCCCAGCGGCTGGTACTCCCAGGACTGGATGTCGCGCGCCGACCAGTCGTTGAGCAGCAGCATGCCGAACAGCCGGTCTTCGGCATCGTCCATGCTCACCGGCTCGCCCAGCGCATTGCCGGGGCCGATCAGCGCGCCGAGTTCGAGTTCATGGTCGAGCGCGCGGCACGGGCCGAACAGCGGCGCGCCGTTGCTGCCCTTGGTCTGGCCGTTCGGGCGGATCACGCCCTGGCCGCTGACGATGATCGACGAGGCCCGACCGTGATAGCCGATCGGCAGCCATTTGTAGTTCGGCAGCAAGGGCGCCTCGGGCCGGAACAGCTTGCCCACCGCCAGCGCGTGGTGGATGCCGGTGTAGAAGTCGGTGTAGTCGTTGATGCGGCACGGTAGCGCCATCTCGACCTTGTGCCGCGGCACCAGGCACAGTTCGAGAAAGGGCCCCTGCTCGCTGTCGTGGCGCAGCGCGTTCGACAGCGCCGTGCGCGCTTCGCTGCGGGCCTGCGGGCCGAGCGCCATCAGGTGGTACAGGTTGCCGGCCGCCAGCGGCTCCATCATGCGGTAGTGAAAGTTGTCCCAGGGGCATTGCTCCAGCGCCATCTTCAGGTCCAGCACCTGGTCGCCGATGGCCACGCCGATGCGGAACGGCTCTTCGCTGCCGGCGCGGCGAAAGCGGCCGAACGGCAGGTTCTGGATCGGGAATTCGGTACTGCCGTCGTTGGCGGATTCGACCCAGCTGCGCAGCGCCGGGTCGTGGGTTTCGTTCAGCATCGTCAGCCCTCCGATCGGTCCTCAAACCAGTCCTGTAAACCGGTCCTGCAAACCGGCCCAGCAATCAGCATAGCCGGTGTCGAGCGCGCCGCCGTTCATGGCGAACTCGGTCGGGCGGAAGCACCAGCGGCTTTCGAACATGAAGGCCAGCGTGTGGTCGAGCTTGTGCGGCGCCAGCGCGGCGGCGCTGGCTTTTTCGAACGCGTCGGCATCGGGCCCGTGCGGGACCATGCAGTTGTGCAGCGAGGCGCCGCCGGGCTTGAAGCCTTCGGGCTTGGCATCGTACTGGCCCTGCACCAGGCCCATGAATTCAGACATGACATTGCGGTGAAACCACGGCGGGCGAAACGTGTCCTCGGCCACCATCCAGCGCGGCGGGAAGATCACGAAGTCGCAATTGGCCGTGCCCGGTGTGTCGCTCGGCGAGGTCAGCACGGTGAAGATGGACGGGTCGGGATGGTCGAAGCTGATCGAGCCGATCACCATGAAGTGGGCCGTGTCGTACTTGCACGGCACCAGGTTGCCATGCCAGGCCACCACGTTGAAGGGCGTGGACG
Source organism: Methylibium sp. (assembly GCA_031415135.1). Classification (GTDB taxonomy): domain Bacteria; phylum Pseudomonadota; class Gammaproteobacteria; order Burkholderiales; family Burkholderiaceae_C; genus LGRD01. Next base: position 29,920 of record JANORB010000169.1, on the reverse strand, counting down.
CGGCAGTGGCGCGCCACAGTTCGCCGCCGAATTTCTTGACGATCTCGTACTCGCCGGCGTCGCTCTCGAACGCCGCCGTGGGCACGGAGAAGTCGCGCGGGTTGGCCAGCCCGTTCGAGCCGATCGGGCCCAGCTCCGGCAGCCGAAACGGCGCGCCGTGGTTCTCGCACACGTAGGCGCGCGCGCTGCCGTCGGGCAGGCCGACCTTGAACGGCATGCCGCGCGGCAGCAATGCCACCTCACCGGGCGCCACGCCCAGCAGACCGAGTTCGGTGGTGATGCGCAACCGGCCCTGCTGCGGCACGATCAGCATCTCGCCGTCGACATTGACAAAGGCGCGCCGGTCCATCGAGCGGTTGGCCAGCACCAGGTGCGCGGCCACACCGGTTTGTGCGTCGGCATCGCCGCTGACGACCAGCGTGCGCAAGCCGTCGATGAAATCCAGCGGCTCCCGGGCCGCATCCGGAATCTCGACCGGGTTCCAGCGCATCGGGTTCGGTGGCGCCTTCACGCCACTGGCCGCACCGGTCTTGAGCCATGGGTGCGGCAACCTGGCATAAGCGCCGGACCGAACCGACGGCACGCGCCGGTAGGCCCAGGTGCGCAGGTTGGCGTGGCGCGGCGCGGTGAACGCGGTGCCGCTGATCAGCTCGGCATACAGGCCGTGCGCCACACGCTGCGGGCTGTTGCGGCCGGCCGGCAAGGCGCCGGCAACCGCTTCGGACTGGTGCTGGTTGCCGAAGCCGCTGAGGTAGTTCAGTGCTGCATTCATGTGGTGTCCTCGGTCAGCGGGTTGTGGCCCTCGGCCAGCGTGCTGGCACGCGCCGCGTCCAGCGCTTGGCGCAGCACCGGCAACTCGCCGATGTGATTGGCCAGCAGCAGCACCAGCTTGGCATTCAGTTCGTGGCTCTGGGGCAGGGCCAGGTCGCGGTGGGCGTCGAGCAGGGCTGCATAAAAATCATCGGGCAATTCAAGATGCGCTTGCGTGATCAGCGTCATGGGCTCCTCCATCGTTGCCGGTGGCGCGGGCGAGTGCGGCGCGCACGCCGGCGGCGTCGGGGGTGCGCCAGCGCGCGCACACGTGCTGGTCGGGCCGGATCAGGTAGGCGGTGCCGGGCTGGGCATCGTAGCGCCGGGCGGCCCCATTGAAGCTGTCGTCGGTGTCATCGGTGCAGGGAATGCTCAGCACGCTCAGCGGCAGGTCGGCAACCCACGGCGGGGCGGGGCCGAAGACCAGCAGCGTGAAACCGGCCCCGAGTTCGCGCAGCAGCCAGGCGGACTGCCCGCCCCGCCGCAGCGGCGCGTCGGCGGCCACCGCGCCGGGGCACATGAGGCCCGCAAAGACGTCTTCGTCGGGCGTGTTCAGCGGCGAATCGCGCAACACCGCCGGCACCGACAAGCGCCCGCTGTTGACCAGGCGCCGCGCAAACGGGTGCTCGCGCGCCAGGTCCAGCACGGCGTTGCGGAACAAGCGGCTGACTTCGCTCTTGGGCGTGATGAAGTCGGTGGCGCGGCTGCTGTTGAGAATGTTCTCGTCGGCGGCAAATTCACGCTCGGCGGCATAACTGTCCAGCAGCGCGTCGGGCGCCCGGCCCTGCACGACCAGCGCCAGCTTCCAGGCCAGGTTCTCGGCGTCCTGCACACCCGAGTTGGCGCCACGCGCGCCGAACGGCGACACCCCGTGCGCGGCATCGCCGGCAAACAGCACACGGCCGTGGCGAAAGCGCTCCATTCGCATGCAGGCAAAGGTGTAGACGCTGGCCCATTCGAGCGTGAACGCCACGTCCTTGACCGGCGAGTGGGCCAGCAAGGCCTTGACACGCGGCACGATGTTGGCGGGCTTCTTCGCCTCGACCGGGTCGGCGTCCCAGCCGAGCTGGAAGTCGATGCGCCACAGGTTGTCGGGCTGGCGGTGCAAAAGCACGCTGGAAGGCGTGCGCTGCCCGCCCTGCACGCTCTGGTTCGTGTGGAACGGCGGGTCGAACCAGAACCAGCGCTCGGTGGCACCGCCCGGCAGCAATTCGGCGTCGATGCGGATGTCGGCAATCAGGAAACGGTCTTTGAAAACGCGGCCCTTGCTCTCCAGCCCCAGCAGCGCGCGCAACGCGGAGCGGGAGCCGTCGCAGGCCACCACGTGGTCGGCCTCGATGCGGTAGGCGCCGTCGGGGGTGTCGATCGTGAGCGTCGCGCCGGCGTCGTGCGGCACGATGCCGGTCACGGTGTTGTTCCAGCGGATGTCGATCAGCGCCAGGGCCGCGGCCCGCTCGGCCAGGTAACCCTCGACGTAATACTGCTGCAGGTTGATGAAGGCCGGCCGCTCGTGGCCGGGTTCGGGCAGCAGGTCGAAGCTGTAGATCGGCGCGTCGCGGAAGAACACCTTGCCGAGCTTCCACGACACCCCCTTGGCCAGCATCGCATCGCCGCAGCCGAGGCGGTCAAAGATCTCCAGCGTGCGCTTGGCAAAGCAGATCGCGCGCGAGCCGCTGGCCAGGCGCTGGTCATCGTCGAGCAGCAGCACCTTCAGGCCGCGCTGGCCCAGGTCGATCGCCAGGCTCAGGCCCACCGGGCCGGCGCCGACGATGACCACCGGGTGGCGCGCCGGCTCGGCCGCACGCTGGTCGGGGTGCGGGGTGTACTCGAACTCGATCGACTGGAAATCGACGGCGGGCGGGCCGGCAGGCTTCATCGAACCCTCAGCAAGGCAGCCGAGCCTCAGGCTTCGAGCGATTCCCACATCGCCTTGTCGCGCTCGGCGGTCCAGATGCGCGGGTCGGCGTGCTGCGTGGCCTCGTCGAGCGCGCGGGTCACGTCAAACGGCATGCAGTGATCGAAGATGACCCAGTGGCCGTACTTGGGCTTGAGCGCGGCGTGTGTGTCCTGGTAGATCTGGCGCAAGTCCTTGCCGGCGGCCGCACCGGCCTTGACGCTGGCGTACAGGTCGCTGACGAACGCGCGCGTGCCGGCCAGGCCGGCCTGCACCATGGCCGGCGTGGTGAGCGCAGCACCGCGCCCGGGCACCAGCGCATTCGGCTGCAACGCCGCAATGCGGTCCAGCGTGGCCGGCCAGTCCTGGAAGTACGCATCGCCGGCGTAAGGCGTGGCATCGAACTCCACCAGGTCGCCGCTGAACAGGATGTTTTGCTGCGGCAGCCAGGCCACCGTGTCGCCCTTGGTGTGGCCGCGGCCGAGTTGCATCAGCTTCACTTCCAGCTTGCCGAGCCAGACCGTCATTTCGCCTTTGAAGGTCAGCGTCGGCCAGGTCAGGCCCGGAATGGTTTCGACGGCGCGGAACAGGCGCGGGAAGCGCTCGATCTCGCTCTTCATGTCTTGCGCGCCGCGCTCGACGATCAGGTCGCGGGTGTCCTGGCTGGCAATGATCTGCTGTGGCTGGTAGGCGCTGGCACCGAGCACGCGCACCGCGTGGTAGTGGCTCATCAGCACGTACCGGATGGGCTTGTCGGTGACATCGCGGATGCGCCGGATCACGTCTTGCGCCATCACCGGGGTGGCCTGGGTGTCGACCACCATCACGGCGTCGTCGCCGATGATGACGCCGGTGTTGGGATCGCCCTCGGCGGTGTAGGCATAGGCGTTGTCGGACAGCCGGGTGAAGCTGACCTTCTTTTCCTGAAGGTCGGCCTGGGAGGCGAAGGCTTTGCTCATGGGGGCTCCGAAGTTCGTTTTAGCCGAACGGGTTGGTTCAGGCGATGGCCGCGAAGAGCATGCGCTGCGGCGGGTGGTCCGCCGCCACGGCGGGATCGTCGCAGCGCGCATCGTCGAGCAGCGCGCTCAGCGTGCTGCCATCGAGCCCGGGGTGCTCGCGGCAGGCACGCTCCAGCAACTCAGCCGCCAGCGCGCGCAGTTGCCCGGTCGACTTTTGCAAGCGCGCGCGAAACGCGTGGTCGTCCAGCGTGTCGGTGAGGCTGCGGTTCAGTTCGGCGAACCACGGCAAGGCGGCCTGGTCGAGCATCACCGCCGGATTGCGCTTGGCGCTGACGGCCGACCAGGCGCGCAGGAAGTCCTGCACCGCCAGGTTGAGCTTCTGGCAGTGCGCCAGCTCATCCTTCAGCCGGGACAGGGCCGCCAGGTCGGCCAGCCGGTTCTGGAAAAACAGCTGCGACAGCACGCCCCAGTAATAGGTGTAGTCCCAGATCACCTTGACCGGCAGCACCTCGGGGTCGCCGAACAGCGCGTACTGGCCGGTGTACAGCGTCAGCGTGCTTTCATAGAACGAATGAAACACCTGGTCATACAGGTGCGCGTGCGCATTCAGCGACTGGCCGGCGCGGTCGCGCGCGATCAGCTCACAGATGTAGGTGTTGCCGATGGCGATGAAGTCGCTGCCGGGTGAATAGAACGGATCGAGGAACAGCCCGGCCTCGCCGGTGAGCGCCCAGCGCTGGGCCGAAAACACCTGCTTGCAGCCGTACGAAAAGCGCTTGAAGAAGGCGAAGTCCTGCAGCAGGTGGCGCTTGCCGTCGAGTTCGTCGAACAGGCGCGGCTGGTAGGTCTCGAACCACTGCATCGCCTTGTCAAAGGTGTTGAAGCCGTCCAGCGGGTGCAGCTTCGGATCGGCCACGATGCCCACCGAGTGCGACCCCGACGACAGCGGGATCAGCCAGACCCAATACCCCGCGCCGACCAGGTGGTTGGTGGACAGCCAGCGCGCCTTGGGCGTGCAGCGCTCGCCCCATTCGCGGTCGTCCGACCAATCGTCGATGACGATCCGGTCTTTGATGCGGAACCACACCGCGTTGGCGTCGTGCGCGTTGGCCTGCGCCAGGCCGAGCCGCCGCTTGATCAGGCCGGCGCGGCCGCAGGCGTCGACCAGCCAGCCCGCGCTGGCGCTGTGGCTGGCGCCTGTGCGCTGCCACGACACCCGGTGCGGCCCGGCGCCTTCGCTCAAGTGCAGGTCGCGCACGACCGCGTCATCGACAAAACGCACGCCGCGCCGCTGCGCCTCTTCGGCCAGAAAGTTCTCGAAGATGCCGCGGTCGATCTGGTAGCTGATCACCGGCAGCGGTTTGCTCGCCCCCAGTTCGGTGACCTGGGCGATGTCGCGCCGGCCTTCACAGAAAAAGAAGCGGAATCCGAACTTGCGCAGCTGCTGTTCCTGCAGATGCTGCTTCAGGCCCAGCACTGACTCGAAATAGTGGGCCCCGATCTCGACGGTCGATTCGCCCACCTTGTGAGCCGCCACCGGCACCGGGTGGGGCCGGCGCTCGATCACCAGCACGTCGATGCCGGCGAAGCGGGTCGTCAAATGCAGCGCCAGCGACAGCCCCGCAAGGCCCCCGCCCATGATCACGACATCGTGGTGCGACTCGGGCGTGCTCACAGCAAACGAAGCTCGGTGTGGAGTGACAGCATGGTGGACAACGGCATCCGCAGGGATTGGGTGGCGCCGGTGGCCAGCGCTTCCAGCAGCGGCAGCGCATCGGCCATCGCATTGTGAGCCAAGGACTGTGCGGCAGCCGACCGAAGCTCGATTGCCGGCGCGCGGCCAGGGCGCAGCGACGCGTCCAGCGCCGCGACGCTGTGCTCGCCGCGCTGGGGCGCGAGCACCAGCGCGGTGGCCAGCATGCCCCGGCTGCGGGTCACCGTTTTCAAGGCCCCGCACGCCTGCACGTCGTAGCCCACCAGCAGCACCGCGCAGGCGTCGGCGGCGCACTGGGTCGCCGCCTCCAGCAGGCCGGCCGCAAAACTGCGCTCGAAGGCGGCCAGCGCGGTGCTGGCCTGCATGCAGCCGGTGGCGATGCTCCAGTAGCCGGCCGCGGCGTTGTGCACCGAGTGGTGAAACCTGGTCGGCGACATCAGTGTCGGTGCCTCGGCCAGGGTCTTGCACATGCCATCGGTGATGGCCAGGTCGCCATGGGCGGACACGAACACGCTGCGCGTCTCGTCGGAGCGGCGGCCCGATTGCAGCATCGCACTCGACGCCACTTCGAGCGCCAGCGCCACGCTGTCGGGCGCCCGGCGGCGTTCGATCGGCGCCAGCAGCTCGGGCGCCGGACGCCCCGCCGGCGGCTCGTGCAGACCGCCCTCGCCCCGGAATGCGGCGCGGGCGGCGTGCCAGCCCGGCAGTCCAGGGGCCCAGAAGGCGATGCCGTCGATGAACAGGGTGGGCAAGTTCATTCGCTGTCAATGCGCCGCGCGGCCGCAGCCGAACACCAGCACGCAGTTGTTGCCGCCGAAGCCGAACGAGTTGCTCAGCACGGTCCTGACCGGCCCGCGGGCGTTGTGCAAACGGATCTGCGGCCCGCACTGGGGGTCGAGTTCGCGCGTGTTGAGCGTGCCTGGCATCAGGCCGGCCTCGATTGCCAGCAGGCAGACCGCCGCCTCCAGCATGCCGGCGGCGCCCAGCGCATGGCCCGCCAGTCCCTTGGTCGAGCTGGCATGGGTGCGCGCACTGAAGCGGCGCGCCACCAGCGCCGCCTCGACTGCGTCATTCCTGACGCTGGCGGTGCCGTGCAGGTTGATGTAGTCGACCTCATCCGCCGTGATGCCCGCGCGCCGCAGCGCGTCGTCCAGCGCACGCTCGGCCCCCAGGCCTTCAGGGTGCGGCGTGGACATGTGGTGGGCGTCGCTGGACTCGCCGTAACCCAGCAACTGCAAGCCGCCCGGCCCGCGCTCCAGCAAGGCGAAGCCGGCCGCTTCGCCGATGCTGATGCCATCGCGCCGCACATCAAACGGGCGGCACGGCTGTGGCGCCACCAGCGCCAGCGCGTTGAAGCCGAACAGCACGCTGCCACACAGGCTGTCGACCCCGCCGACGACGGCCGCGTCGACCAGCCCCAGGCGCATCAAACGTTCGGCCTGGGCAAAGGCCTTTGCGCTCGACGAGCAGGCGGTGGACACCGTCACGCAGGGGCCCTCCAGCCGCAACGCTTCGTGCACGAACATGCCCAGCGAATGCGGCGTGTTCACCTGCGCAGACCGCAGGTGCGCGGGAAACTGGCCGGCGCCATCGAGCTGCCGGTAGGCGTCTTCGGTGGCACCCACGCTCGACGTGGCCGTGCCCAGCACCAGCGCCACGCGCGCCGGGCCGTGGCGCTCGCGCGCGGCCAGCGCGGCGTCGAAGAACCCGTCGGCGGTCAACCCCAGCCAGGCCAGGCGGTGGTTGCGGCAGTCCCAGTGCGCCAGCGGCGCGGGCAAGGGCGACGCTTCGAGGCGCGCAACCCGGCCGGTCCAGGTGCCCAGCGGCTCGGGGCCAAAGTCGTTCGGCCGCAACGCACTGTGCCGCCGCTCCAGCGCGTGCAGCAGCGCCGCCTTTCCGATCCCGGCCGCGCACGTGGCGGTGTAGGCGCTGATCCGAATGGCGGCGATGCGGGAAAGCACAGGCGATGTCCGAAAAAAATGACCGCGCAGTATAGGAATCCGACCCGGCACCTCGCTGACCGGGCCACCAAAGACCTTGCTGTCAGGGCCTGCGATCGCCCGGTGGGTCGCATCCGGTGTCAAGCAACCCGCGTTCCAGCCACTCGGTCCACAAGGCACGCCACGGCGGCCAGTCGTGCCCGCCGGGCACGGTGCGGGCGTGGCCTGCCGGCAAGGTGGTGGCCATCAGCCGCAGCCCGTCGGCGAAGCGGTCGTCGCCGCCGTGGCCCAGGTACAGCGGCGGCCGGCGCACCGGCGCGCTGCCGCCGAGCCACCACCAGACGGCGCGATCGAGTTCGGCATCGGTCGGGGGCGGCGCCGTCCGGCGCCAGGCCATCGGCCCGCCGGCGGCGATGATTTCGCGCTGCAAGGCCTGCGTGCCCGGATACGGCGCGATGGCCAGCACGCCGTCGATGTCGGCCCCGTGGTGCGCGGCGTAGGCCAGCGCGGCAAAACCACCCAGCGAGATGCCGACCATCCAGATGTTGCGGTAGCCCGCGGCCCGCGCCGGCAGGACCACGTCCTCGCGCAGGCGGCGCAGCACGCTGCCATTGTCGAAGTAGCCCAGGTGGGCGTCGGCGATGGCGACATCGGCGGCCACGCCGCGCTCTCGCAATGCGGCGACAAAGCCTTCGCGAATGAACTCATCGGGCGGGCTGTAGGCGCCGGGCAGCATCAGCACCAGCGTGGTGGGCCGCACGGCGCAATTCGACAAATCCTTCAGCACCCGCATGGGAACGGGGGTCGGGCGCGGCAGGGCACAGCCGCAGAGTGTGATCGACAAGGCCAGGCCCGCCAGCCACCCAACATGGCGCGCCATCGAGCGGGCCACAGCGGCCACCGCACTCAAGTTGCTGCGGCCTCCGGCTCGGGGGGCAGCGCGCTGGCCAGCACCTTGTCGACGCGCTTGCCGTCCATGTCCACCACCTCGAAGCGCCAGCCGCCCCACTCCACCGAATCGGCGGTGTTGGGCAACTGGCCGAGCAGCAGCATGATCATGCCGGCCAGCGTGTTGTAGCGGCCGCGGTCTTCCTCGGGCAGCTCTTTCAGCGCCAGCCGGTCCTTCAGCTCGGGCACCGGGATCAGGCCGTCGAACAGCCAGCTGCCGTCGAGCCGCTGCACCGCCCAGGCGTCTTCGGCCGAGGGCGTGGTGAACTCGCCGGTGATGGCTTCGAGCACATCGCGCACGGTGATCATGCCCTGCACCTCGCCGTACTCGTCGACCACAAAAACGAACTGCGCGTCGGAGCCGCGAAAGTGCTCCAGCAACTCCATGCCCGACAGCGTCTCAGGCACGAACACCGGTGCCAGCAGGCCCTGGGTCAACGCCAGCGGCTCGCCCTTCATGGTCTGCTGCAGCAGGTTTTGCGCCGAGATGACGCCGAGCACGTCGTCGAGCCCGCCGCGGCAGACCGGATAGCGCGAATGTTCTTCATCGGCGACGGCGCGCAGCACGTCTTCGTGCGAGGCGCTCGCGTCGAGCCACACGATCTCGGCGCGCGGGATCATCATCGAGCCCACCTGGCGGTCGTCCAGCCGGAACACGTTGCGCACCATCTGGTGCTCGTGCGCTTCGATCACACCCGCGTCCAGGCCCTCTTCGAGGCTGGCCTTGATTTCTTCCTCGGTCACGCTGCGGTCGGGTTCACCGCGGATGCCGATCAGGCGCAGCGTCGCCTCGGTGCACACGGTGAGCAGCCGCACAAACGGCCGCGCGATCATCGACAGCCCATGCATCGGCCGCGCCACCAGGCGCGCCACCCGCTCAGGGAACATCTGGCCGACCCGCTTGGGCACCAGCTCGCCGAAGATGATGGTCAGGAAGGTGATGACCACCACCACCATCGCGGTGGCGCTGATGTCGGCGGCGCGGTCATGAATCGGGAACGTGGCCTGCAGCCACTTGGCGAACGGAGCCGAGAACGCCGCGTCGCCGACGATCCCGTTGAGCACGCCGATGGAGGTGATGCCGATCTGCACCGTGGACAGGAACTTGGTCGGGTTGTCGTGCAGCTCCATGGCCGCCAGCGCGCCGGCATCGCCGGTTTCAACCATCACCTGCAAGCGCGCCTTGCGGCTGGCGGTGAGCGCCATCTCGGACATGGCGAACATGGCGTTGAGCAAAATCAGAAAGATCAGCAGGGCAACGTCCATGCGGGGAGCGCGCAGCGAGGGTGGGCGCAGCGTAGCAGAATTGCCCCATGAACTACCTGATCGGCGACGTGCAGGGATGCTGCGGCGCACTCGACCGGCTGCTTGAAAAAATCGCGTTCTCGCCGTCGCGCGACCGCGTCTACGTGCTGGGCGATCTGGTCAATCGCGGCCCGCGGTCGCTGGCCACGCTGGCGCGCCTGCGCGGGCTGGGCGACTCGGCGGTGTGCCTGCTGGGCAATCACGACCTGCACCTTCTGGCCGTCGCCCATGGCGGGCGCAGCCTTCAGCGCAGCGACACGCTGAGCGACATCCTGCAAGCCCCCGACCGCGACCAGTGGATCGAATGGCTGCGCCAGCGGCCGATGGCGGTGAGCGCGCATGGCTGGTTGATGGTGCACGCCGGCGTGGTGCCGCAATGGGACGTGGCGACCACGCTGCGGCTCGCCGCCGAGGTCGAGGCCATGCTGCGCGGGCCCGACCTGGGCGAATTCCTGAAGGTCATGTATGGCAACGAGCCGCTGCGGTGGCAGCCCGATCTGAGCGGGGCGCAACGCCTGCGCATGGTCATCAACGTGCTGACACGGATTCGGTTTTGTGGCGCCGACGGCACGCTGGACCTGGCCACCAAGGAAGGTGCTGCCGCGGCACCGGCGGGCTTCTTTGCGTGGTTCGACGCCCCGGGCCGCCAGACGCGGGACACGCCCATCGCCTTCGGCCACTGGTCGTCGCTCGGCCTGATCAACCGCGCCGACATTCTGGCGCTCGACACCGGCTGCGTTTGGGGCGGCCAGTTGACCGCCGTGCGCATCGATGGGGACGAGCGCGAGGTGATTCAAGTGAGCTGCGACCAGGCGCAACGGCCCGGCTGAGGTGGGTTGTGCGCGCTGGGCAACAGATGCGCCTGCCGCATCCAGACGACACTGGCGCGCGTAGTGAAGCTGTGGCCTGAGCCTCAGGCAGAAGAACGAGGAGATCCGAATGCCGCTGCGCCCGGCGCGCTCGACCCCGCTGCAGCCCATGAGCCGTGTTGCGCTCCGGGGCACAGCTTCATGCTGGGTGCGTTGGCTGATCGGGGTGCTTGCACTGGGCGTTGCATTGCAGGGCTCGGTGATGGCGATGACGCGGGCGTCGCAGCCGGCGCACTTTCACACGGGTGTCTCGTCCTCACAGAACGTGGGTTCCACCGCCAGCCCGAACCGAGACCGCATGCTCGACTTGGTGCGCGTGGTACAGAACCACCACGGCGCGGCTCCACACCAGCACGCGGTGGTCGAACGCCACGCGCATGAGGCGGGCAAGGCCGACGTGGTCTACCTTGACGACGATGCGCCGGCCGCCGACGCCGCCAAGAACCCCACCGGCAAACGGGCCGCGGCCGACCTGGACACGCCCACCGTCACCGCCTCGGTGGCGAACATCGTGCCGCTGATGTACGCGGGCGACGGCTCGCCCCGTTGCGCCTTTGAGTCGCATATCGGCAACCGCCTCGAACGACCGCCGCGCTGAAGGCTCGGTGCACCCCCGCCTGCCCGGCCCGCGCTGAGCGGTGCCGGGACCGAAGGGACTACGCCACTTCGCCTGCACTCGCTCGCCCCACACGTTGCGGCGAGCCAGGCACGCGCTGGCCGCGCGAGTCGTGGCCGCGCGCGAGCAAGCAGCGGCGCGCGCGTTGTCCCGCATCACATCAAACCGGTATCCGCTCACGGTGCCGATCGAGGAGATTCGAATGCATTCCAGAAAATATCCGATGGGGGCCGCGGCACTCGTCGCGCTGCTCACCGGCCCGGCCTGGGCCGGCGGAGAACAGATACTTGAGAAGGTGGTCGTGACCAGCACGGCCACCCAGCAGGTCGGCGCGGCCGATTCCGCCAGCGTCGGCACCGTCACGCAAAAGCAGCTTGAAGCGCGCACCGTCTACCGGCCCGGCGAGCTGCTTGAAGCCACGCCGGGCCTGGTCGTCAGCCAGCACAGCGGCGAAGGCAAGGCCAACCAGTTCTATCTGCGCGGCTTCAACCTGGACCACGGCACCGACCTGCGCACCACGGTCGACGGCATGCTGGTGAACCAGCGCAGCCACGCCCACGGCCAGGGCTGGATCGACCTGAACTTTCTGATCCCCGAACTGGCCACCGGGCTGCGCTACAAGAAGGGCCCGTACGACGCGAGCGAAGGCGACTTCGCGTCGGCCGGCGCCGTCGAAATTCGCTATGCCGATTCGATGGAGCGCGGCATTGCCAGCGTCGGCCTGGGTCAGAACGGCTTTCGGCGTGTGCTGCTGGCCGACTCACCCGCTCTGGGCAGCGGCAAGCTGCTGTACGCGCTCGAAGTGCAGCGCAACGATGGCCCGTTCATTCACCCCGACGACTTCCGCAAGTTCAACGGCGTGCTGCGCTATTCGCAAGGCGACGGCGCCAACGGCTGGAACCTGACCGGCATGGCGTATTCCGGCCAATGGAACTCAACCGACCAGATTGCGAAGCGCGCGGTCGATGCCGGAACACTGGATCGCTTCGACGCCATCGACCCGACCGACGGCGGACGCGCGCACCGCTACAGCCTGTCCGGCGCGTGGCGGCAGACCGGCGAAAAAGCCTCGACCCAGGTCAACGTCTATGTCGCCAGCTGGCTGCTGGACCTGTATTCCAACTTCACCTACTTCCTCGGCAACCCGGTCGATGGCGACCAGTTTGCCCAGCCCGACCGGCGCACGATGACCGGCATCAACGCCAAACGGGCCTGGCAGACACAGGTTTTCGGTCTGGACAGCGAGAACGAAGTGGGCGTGCAGTTCCAGAACGACAGCATCTACAACGGGCTGCTGAGCACCAAGGCGCGCCAGACCTTGTCGACCACGCGGCGTGACCACATCGTCGAGACCAGCGTCGGCGTGTGGTTCCAGAACGCGACCGAATGGACCAAGACCTTTCGCACCGTGGCCGGCGTGCGCGCCGACAACTACCGCTTCAATGTGGCCAGCGACCTGGCGGCCAATTCGGGTGTGGCCAACGCCACCCAGCTGAGCCCCAAGCTGAACTTCATCTTCGGGCCCTGGGACAAGACCGAGCTGTACGTCAACCTGGGCACCGGCTTTCACAGCAACGACGCGCGCGGCACCGTGATCAACATCGATCCCAAGACCGGTGACCCGGCTGACCGCGTCACACCGCTGGTGCGCTCCACGGGCCTGGAGATCGGCGCGCGAACCTCGCTGATCGAGGGCTTGCAGACCTCGTTGTCGCTGTACCGGCTGGACTTCCAGTCCGAACTGGTGTTTGTCGGCGACGCCGGCAACACCGAAGCCGGCCGGCCGAGCAAACGCACCGGGTTCGAGCTGGCCAACTACTACAAGCTGGATGACCGGTTGACGCTCGATGCAGATCTCGCGTTTGCCAAGGCCCGCTTCAAGGACGCCGCGCCCGAAGGCAACCGCATTCCCGGTGCGGTCGAAGGCGTGGCTTCGCTGGCGCTGGCCATCGACAAGCTCGGCCCCTGGTTCGGCGCAATCCAGGCCCGCTACTTCGGCCCGCGCCCGCTGACCGAAGACAACTCGGTGCGTTCGAAGAGCAGCGCCACGCTGAACGGGCGCATCGGCTACAAGATCGGCCCGAGCCTGCAGGTCGAACTCGAAGGCTTCAACCTGACCAACCGCAAGGTGTCGGCCATCGACTACTTCTACACCTCGCGCCTGCCCGGCGAGGCGGCGGCCGGTGTGGACGACATCCACTTCCACCCGATCGAGAGCCGATCGTTTCGAGTGACCTTGGTCGCGCGCTTCTGACTGGCGCATGCGCGGGAGCGCGTGCCGCCCGCGCGAAGATGCCACCCGATAGAATCAGCGCGCGGGAAAACGGGAAGCGTGGCCGAGCGGTTTAAGGCTGCAGTCTTGAAAACTGCCGAAGGGGCAACTCTTCCGTGAGTTCGAATCTCACCGCTTCCGCCAGACCGGCCCATCAAGCCGTCGCACGGCGTAGCACTCCCCTGCCTGTCTGAACGATTGGCGAAAACGCGGTGAGCCATGAACGCACGCGACAAGAGCTATGACGAGTCACTGGACGCAGCGCTGCTCGACCCGGTCGAGGCTGCCGCGTACCTGGAAGCCGTGCTCGAGATGGACGACCCGGCTGCGCTGCTTCTGGCATTGCGCCAGGTGGTCAAGGCGCATGGCATGGCCGACGTGGCACGCCGGGCCGAGCTGGGTGAGAAGACGCTGTTCAAGGCCCTGTCGGAGAACGGCAAACCGACCATTGCCACGGTGTGCAAGGTGCTTCACGCGGTCGGGCTGCGGCTCAGCGTGACACCTGCGTAGCGCAAGCGTGCGCCAGCCGACTCAACTCGCCGCCGCCATGAAAGAACCCCGCTACGCATGGGTGGTCGTCTGGGCGGCGTTTTTCAGCCTCGCGGTCATCTTCGGCATCTCCTACTCGTTTGCGGCGTTTTTCGAAGCGTTCGCGCTGGAGTTCAATGCGCAGCGGGCGGATGTGTCGCTGGTGTTCGGGCTCTCGGGCCTGGTGTACTTCGCCCTCGGCGCGGGCGCCGGCATGCTGGCCGACCGATACGGCCCGCGTCTGGTGTCGTGCGCGGGCATGCTGTTCATTGCGGGCGGCCTGGCCCTGAGCAGCCTGGCCGACTCGATGGCGATGATCTATGCAACGTATGGGGCCGGCATCGGCATCGGCGTTGCACTCGTCTACACCCCGGCGATCGCCAGCGTGCAACCCTGGTTCACGCAGCGCCGCGGGCTGGCAGCGGGAATTGCCAGCGCGGGCATCGGCGCCGGCACCGTGGCGGTTCCGCTGTTGGCGGCCGGCGCGATCGAACATTGGGACTGGCGGATTGCGATGCGGGTGCTGGCGGTGGGCGTTCTGCTGGTCGGATGGGGCGCTGCGTCACTGCTCAAGCGCGCGCCGGCAAGCGGCGGGTCGACGCCCGGCGAGCGGCCCGGAACCAGCCTGGCCGAAACGCTGCGCAGCCGCCGGTTCTGGTGGCTTTACCTTGGGGTGGCCACGGCCAGCCCGAGCATGTTCATTCCGTTCGCCCATGTGTCGGCGTCGGCGCGCGACATGGGAATCACCGACTCGCAAGCGGTGGGCCTGGTTGGTTTGATCGGCATCGGCAGCCTCGTCGGCCGCTTCGTGATCGGCGCGCTGGCCGACCGCCTGGGTCGCCTGTTCACGCTCACGTTGATGCAGGCTTCCGCCGGCCTGTCCTACCTGCTGTGGCACGCGGCCGCGGGTTACCCGGCGCTGGCGGTCTTCGCGCTGTGGTTCGGCTTGAGCTATGGCGGCATCGTGTCGCTGCTGCCGGCCATTTGCATGGACCTGTTCGGGCCGCGCGCTGTCTCCGGCATCGTCGGCACGCTGTACACCGGCGCGGCGTTGGGCAATCTGCTCGGGCCGGTGATTGCCGGGGCGGTGTTCGACCGCTGGGGCAGCTACGCCGCCATCCTGTGGGCCTGCGTGGCGCTGTCGACGGTGGCCACCTTGGCGTCGGCGCGCCTGGCCAGGTCTCGTGGCGCCCGCTACTGACGCGGCGGGTTCGGGTCAGGGCAAGGGCTTGGCCCGCGCGCCGCGGCCGGTTTCGATCAACGCGGGCGGCTCACCGATGTCGGCGTCTTCCGCCTTGCCGATCCATGGCGCCTTGCGCGGCAGCACGGTCTGATGCAGCCAGGTCTCGATGACCTCGGGCGGCTGCGGACGGCTGAACAGAAAACCCTGCATCAACCCGCAACCGAGACGGTGCAGGACTTCCATCTGGCGCAGGTTCTCGACACCCTCGGCGACGACCCGCAAGCCCAGCGAGCGGGCCAGCGCGATGATGGCGGTGACGACCGCGGTGCTCTGCGGTGTGAGCCCCAGATCGCGCACGAAGCTGCGGTCGATCTTGAGCTCGCTGATCGGCATGGTGGTCAGGTAGGCGAGCGACGAATAGCCGGTTCCGAAGTCGTCGATGGAGATGGACACGCCGATGTCGTTGAGACGGTGCAGCGTCGGGATCACGTTCTGCAAGTCTTTCATCAGGCTGGTTTCGGTGATCTCCAGTTCGATCGCCCGGTACGGCACGCCATGGGCGGTGACGGCGTCACGGATGACCTCGATCAGGTCGGTGCGCTCGAACAGGCGGTTCGGCAGGTTCACCGCGATGGCGTCGGCAAAGCCGAAGCTGTCTTGCCAGACCCGGGCCTGGCGC
Organism: Methylibium sp.; assembly: GCA_031415135.1. Taxonomy (GTDB): domain Bacteria; phylum Pseudomonadota; class Gammaproteobacteria; order Burkholderiales; family Burkholderiaceae_C; genus LGRD01. Next base: position 14,203 of record JANORB010000169.1, on the reverse strand, counting down.
GCCGCCTCGCGGATCAGCCATTCGCTCATCGGAATGATCAAGCCGGCCTCTTCGGCCAGCGGGATGAAATCGTTCGGCGCCATCAGCACGTCGCCGCGGCGCCAGCGCATCAGGGCTTCGGCACCCACCATGCGGGCGCCGCGCACATCGATCTTGGGCTGGTAGTGCAGCACCAGTTCGTCGCGCTCGATCGCCTTGTGCAGCGCGCTCTCCAGTTCCAGCTTTTCGCGCCCCCGGCCGGCCAGCGCGGGGCTGTAGACCGACGAGGCGTTGCGCCCGCCGGCCTTCACCGCGTGCATCGCCACGTCGGAGTTGCGCAGCAGGTCGGCCATCGACATGCCGTCGCGCGGGTACACGGCAATGCCGACGCTGGCGGTGACAAAACACTCCTGCCCGCCCACCAGGATGGGCTCGCGCATCAGGTCCAGGATCCGCCCCGCCACCCGCTCGGCGTCACGTTCGTCGGCCACTTCGGGCAGCAGCGCCACGAACTCGTCGCCGCCGAGCCGCGCGATCGCCTCCAGCGTGCGGTGCGAGCGCGAGCCCATCGCTTCCAGCGAGCTTTCCATCACCTGGTCGGAGTGGCGCACGCACGAGCGCAGCCGGCGCGACACCTCCATCAGCAACTCGTCTCCGGCCGCGTGGCCGAGCGTGTCGTTGATGATCTTGAAACGGTCCAGGTCGATCAGCAACAAGGCCACCTGGTGGTTCATGCGGCGCGCATATTCCAGCGCGCGCTCGGTGCGCCAGATCATCTGGCGCCGGTTGGGCAAACCGGTCAGCGTGTCGAAGTTGGCCAGATGCCGGATCTTGTCCTCGGCCATGCGGCGATCGGTCAGGTCTTGCAGGATGCCGGTGTAGCCGACCAGGTTGCCGAATTCATTGAACTCCGGCTCGGCCTCGATGCGGATGATCCGCTGGCGTCCGTCCAGCAGCGTCGCGGAGACGTCGGTGGTCAGCACCGAGCTGTGCTTCATCACCTCGCCCAGGACCGTCAGCAGCGCGCTGCGATCTTCCTTGGGCAACATCCGCAACAGGCCTCGAAACGGGATCTCCTCCGTGGGCCCGAAGCCCAGCACCCTCAGCGCCTCGGCCGAAAAGCGCGGCCCGCCGCCGCCTCGCTTCCAGTCGAAGCTGCCCATGCGGGCCAGGTCCTGCGCGCGGGCGAGCTTGGACTTGCTTCGTTCAAGCTCGATGCGCGTGCGTGACGACCGCAGCAGATGGCGCAAACGGCCCGCCAGCAGGCTCCACTGGGTCGACTTGACGAAGAAGTCGGTGGCGCCGGCCTCGTAGGCGCGGGTGATGGACGCGTCGTCGTCGAGCCCGGTGAGCATCAACACGGGCAGCGATTCGAACCCCGGCAGGGCGCGCAGCCTGCGACAGGTCTCGAAGCCGTCGAGCCCGGGCATCAAGGCGTCGAGCATGACGGCGTCGGGCAGCCATTTCGAGAGCAACTGCAGCGCCTGTTCTCCGCCGCAGACCTCGGTCACGCTGAAGCCGCGCTCGCGCAGGGCCACGGACGTGAGCAGCAGGTTGACCTCGTCGTCGTCGACCAGCAGCACCTGGGGCGGCGCCCCGGGCTCGTCGTCGGCTGGTCCACCGCCGGCGTTCATCGGCGGGTCTCGCTGAGGTGCGCAAGAGCGAGCAACAGCTTGTCGACCTCGTTGGCCAGCGCTTGCACAAGCGGTTGCAGGTCGTCGGTGTGCCCGCTGCGAATGCGGGTCTCGAGGTCGGCGCAGATGCCGGACAGCGTCATGCCGCCGACGCTTGCCGCCGAGGACTTGAGCGTGTGGGCGACATAGCGCATGCCCGTCAGGTCGGCGGTGCGATGCGATTCGTGCAGCTTGGGGATCAGCCGCGCGGTGGAGCCTTGAAACGCGGCGAACACACGCTCCAGCAAACGGTTCTTTCCGGTGGGGTCGAGCTCACGCAGTCCTTCCAGCGCGGCGGGGTCGAGCACGACGCCGGTTCGGTCCGGGTTCGCGGACGCCACCGCCATCGAATGCCCGTCGCCGGAAGTCGGGGCACACGCCAGGTGCCGCCGAGTCAACATGGCGCGACCTTGCTACGCTGCGCAACGGCACGCGAACGCACCGCAATGCGCCGGTGGCCGCGACTCCTTGCTGGCTTGGTCATGGGGTTTTCAGCGAGCCTCATCCGGGCACCGCAAACCGCGGCGAGACCACGCTTCTCATTGAGTGGCCCGCAACCCGCGCGGACCCACGCCAACAGATACAAGCGGTGACATCTCATCGAGCCGATTCTGATCCACATCGTCTGGCCAGGGCCCGGTGGCTCAATTGGAATCCGGCCATTTCTCACAACTCGAACTGGCCTGTTCGAGCGTCGTTGTCCGGCGGCCAAAGGGCCCCGAATCGATCGCCAAAGCGCAGCCCGGCGAAGATCGCCAACAGCGGCGCTGAGCGGTCCGGGCGCGCCGAGCCGGGCACGCCGTTCACCAACACCTTGCTTGTCGCCAGCCCACCCGCTATGCTGGATGGATGTACAGCTTCGACCCCCTGCGGGCAGGTCGCGCGCCAGGCGCTGGGCAGCACCGCTCACCATGCCATCCGCACCCTCGCGCCGCCTGATCGCGCACCTCGACATGGATGCGTTTTACGCATCGGTCGAGTTGCTGCGCTATCCGGAACTGCGCGGCCGGCCGGTGGTGATCGGCGGCGGGCAGCGCCACCAGCCGGTGTTGCGGGCCGATGGCACGCGCGAGTTCGCAGCCCTGCGCCAGTACACCGGCCGCGGTGTCATCACCACCAGCACCTACGAGGCGCGCGCCCTCGGCGTTCACTCCGGCATGGGGGTGATGAAGGCGGCGCTGCTGGCCCCCGACGCGGTGCTGCTGCCGGTGGACTTTGACGAGTACCGGCGTTATTCACGCCTGTTCAAATCGGCCGTGCGGTCCTTGACGCCGTGGGTGGAAGACCGCGGCATCGATGAGATCTACATCGACCTGAGCGACTTTGCCGGGGCGCAGGCCGATGGCGGCCGCGTGGCGGGGCAGCGCCTGCGGGATGCGGTGTTCGAGGCCACCGGCCTGAGTTGTTCGGTCGGCGTGACGCCGAACAAGCTGCTGTCCAAGATCGCCTCCGACCTGGAAAAACCGGGCGGGCTGACCCTTCTTGCCGAGGCCGACATCGCGCTGCGAATCTGGCCGTTGGCGGCGAAAAAAATCAACGGCATCGGCCCCAAGGCCAGCTTGAAACTGGCCGGCTTCGGCTTGCACACGATCGGCGATCTGGCCGCTGCCGACCCGGCCTTTCTGGTCGATCATTTCGGCAAGAGCTTTGGCGCCTGGCTGCACGCGGCCGCGCACGGCCGCGACGACCGCGCGGTGGTCACGTTCAGTGAGCCCAAGTCCATCAGCCGCGAGACCACGTTCGAGCGCGACCTGCATGCGGTGCGCGACCGCGCCGCGCTGAGCGCCATCTTCACCGGGTTGTGCGTTGCGTTGGCGGGCGACCTGGAGCGCAAGGGCTACGCCAGCAAAACCATCGGCATCAAGTTGCGCTTCGACGACTTCAGCGCGGTCACCCGCGACCTGACCCTGGCGGCCCACACCATGGACGCGCGGGCGATTCGGCACGCGGCCGGCAGCTGCTTGAAACGGGTCGACCTGACGCGCCGGCTGCGCCTGCTGGGCGTGCGCGCCGGCGCGCTGGGGTAACTGGGCGATCTGCTGGCGCCGCACGGCGACAGCGCCGCGGCGGACCCGGTTCACGAGGTCCGGGAGCGCCACGCCAACGACAACCTGCCGTTGTTCGACGCCACCGTTTAGCGCGCGTCGCAGCCGCAGCCCCGGACGCCGCCACACGCCTGAAAATTTTCCCGGTGCGTGCGGATGCGCCGGAGCCGGCCTTAGCATTCGCCTGATTCAAAAGAACCCCGGAGACACAGCATGCCCGTCATCACCAACGTCGAGGACCTGCGCGTCCTGGCCCGCAAACGTGTTCCGCGCATGTTTTACGACTATGCCGATTCGGGCTCGTGGACCGAGAGCACCTACCGCGCGAACGAAACCGATTTCCAGCGCATCAAGCTGCGCCAGCGCGTCGCCGTCAACATGGAAAATCGCAGCACCGCGACGACCATGATCGGCATCGACGTGGCCATGCCGGTGGCCATCGCCCCGACCGGCCTGACCGGCATGCAGCACGCCGATGGCGAAATTCTGGCCGCGCGCGCCGCCAGGCGTTTTGGCATTCCGTTCACCTTGTCGACGATGAGCATCTGCTCGATTGAAGACGTGGCGAAAAGCACCGACGGGCACCCGTTCTGGTTTCAGCTCTACGTGATGAAGGACCGCGATTTCATCGAACGCCTGATCGACCGCGCCAAGGCCGCCGGCTGTTCCGCGCTGGTGCTCACGCTGGATTTGCAGATCCTCGGCCAGCGCCACAAGGACCTGAAGAACGGGCTGAGCGCACCGCCCAGGCTGACGCTGGCGAACATCGCCAACATGCTGACCAAACCGCGCTGGGGCCTGGGCATGCTGGGCACCAAACGGCATGGCTTCGGCAACATCGTCGGCCACGTCAAGGGCGTCGAGAACATGGGGTCCCTGTCCGAATGGACCGCCAGGCAGTTCGACGCCGGGCTGAACTGGGGCGATGTCGAGTGGATCAAGAAGCGCTGGGGCGGCAAGCTGATCCTGAAGGGGATCCAAGACGTCGAAGACGCCAAGCTGGCGGTGGGCAGCGGCGCCGATGCGCTGATCGTCTCGAATCACGGCGGCCGCCAGCTCGACGGGGCCGAGTCGTCGATCCGCGCCCTGCCGGCCATTGTCGACGCGGTCGGCCGCCAGATCGAGGTCCACATGGACGGCGGCATTCGCACCGGCCAGGATGTGCTGAAAGCCCGCGCGCTGGGTGCCCGCGGCACCTACATCGGGCGCGCCTTCCTCTACGGCCTGGGCGCGATGGGCGAAGAAGGGGTGGACAAGGTGCTGCAGATCATCCACAAGGAACTCGACCTGACGATGGCGTTCTGCGGGCACACGAACATCGACACCGTGGGCCCGGGCATCCTGCTGTCGGGCAGCTTCTGATGGCGGGGAATCAGGCGCCGGTCGAACCCAGCTGTTCAACGCAGGCCCGCACGACGGCGCTCACCAGCGCCGCATCGAACGCCTGGCCATAGCGCACCTTCAAGTGCCGCAAACCTTTGCCCGTGCCTTCCAGCGCGGGGAAGGCCGGGGCCAGCAGCGCGCCGTTGAAGACCTGCAGGTTGGCGTGGTCCTTGTGCATGACCACCGACACCGCATGCACGCCCTGGTGCAGGAACATCAGGTTGCCCCACTTGATGGTTCGTGTCAGCTTGGGCTCGCCGGCCAGGGCCGCCTGGCTCAAGGCCAGTGCGGTTTGTTGCTGCTCGGGGCGCAAGGTGTCCAGCCAGGCCTGCGCCAGCGCGGCCGGTCGCACGATCGAGCGCACCTCATCCGTGGACGCTCAAGAGCGCCCCCAGGCCGACGATTACGTCGTCCGCCCCCCGAGGGGGTTTGAGCAAAGTGGCAGAGCCACATTCGCTCAAGAGCGCCCCCAGGCCGACGAAGCGCGTCACAGCTGCCGGGCCTCGAACGTGTTGCACTGGGTCACGCTGCCGGTCTGCAATCCGAGCTTGAACCACTTGACGCGCTGCGCGCTGCTTCCGTGGGTGAAGCTCTCCGGCATCACCTGGCCCCGCGACTTGCGCTGCAGTGTGTCGTCGCCGATCTGCGAAGCGGCGTTCATCGCCTCTTCGATGTCGCCCTGCTCCAGGATCTGGCGTGCGCTTTGAGCGTCGTGCGCCCAGATGCCGGCAAAACAGTCGGCCTGCAATTCCAGCCGAACGCTCAACGCGTTTTGCTGCGCTTCGCTGCCGCGGCCACGCATGCCGTCGACCTTGGCGGTGATGCCCATCAGGTTCTGCACGTGGTGCCCGACCTCGTGCGCGATCACATAGGCCTGGGCGAAATCACCAGGCGCCCCGAGGCGGGTTTTCATCGTCTCGTAAAAAGCCAGGTCGATGTAGACCTTCTCGTCGCCCGGACAATAAAAGGGGCCCATCGCGGCCTGGCCGGTACCGCAGGCCGTGGGCTCCGCGCCGCGGAACAGGCGCAGTTTCGGCTCGCGGTAGGTGCCGCCCATTTGTTTGAACTGGGCGCGCCAGACATCTTCGGTGTCGGCCAGCACGGTGGACACGAATCGAGCCATCTTGTCGTCGGCCGGAGGTTTTGTGGCGGGCGCCTGCTGGGCCATCGGCGCTTCGCCGCCGCCACTGATCAGCCCGAGCACCGTCAGCGGATTGATGCCGAAGACCCACCCGGCCACCAGCGCAACAGCCACAGTGCCCAGACCGATGCCGCGACCACCACCGAGCCGGATGCCGCCACCACCGCCTCCGCTGGCACGCGAATCCTCGACGTTGTCGCTTTCTCGATTGCCTTCCCACTTCATGATCGGCTCCTCCAGCGGTCGATGGCGTGTCGTCCGGATTGCGACGGCCGCCGACAGGGGAGCGATGGTAACGCCGAGCGCGGCGCTGACCCACCGAGGACAATCCTTGACGCTGAATTCCATCGCGCTCCACGCGCACGGCGCGCGCCGGCCGGCGCGCGTCAGTGCGCCGGGCTGGGCTCCGACAGTTGACGCCGGCGCTGGTCCAGGCGCTGGCAGGCTTCGAACAAGTCGAGCGCCAGGATGCGAAGCCGCGGAACGCCCAGGCTGTGGGCGATGGCCAGTTGCCTGTAGGCGTAGGCCAGGTCCAGGAAGAAGCGCGACATTTCCGGGCCGAAGCCTTGCTGCCGCATCAACCCGCGGAACTCCGCCAGCGTGCCGGCCTCGACGGCCAACGACAAGGCCAACTGGTCGATCCAGGGGTCGGCGCGTTCGGCCGCACGCGCGCCGCCGTCAAGACACGGTCCGGCATGAATCGCCGCTGCGCAGCCTTGGATGAGCGGGGACCGACTTGTGGAGAGCGCCATGGGACACCTCGCGTTGACTGCCGCCAGGGAGTCCGGGGCACGAAGTCGACCATAGCCCTGTGCGCCACATTGAACGGGCCGAAATGGCCGGGGTTCCCAGCCCAGATCGAGCAGCGCCGGCGCGACCGAATCAGGTCTTCGGCAGGGTCACCCCTTGCTGGCCCTGGTACTTTCCACCGCGATCCTTGTAGCTGGTTTCGCAGACCTCGTCGCTCTCGAAAAAGAGCACCTGCGCGCAGCCTTCGCCAGCGTAGATCTTGGCCGGCAGCGGCGTCGTGTTGCTGAATTCCAGCGTCACATAGCCCTCCCATTCGGGCTCGAGCGGGGTGACGTTGACGATGATGCCGCAGCGGGCATACGTGCTCTTGCCCAGGCAAATGGTCAGCACATTGCGCGGGATGCGAAAGTACTCGAGCGTGCGCGCCAGGGCGAAACTGTTGGGAGGGATCACGCAGACGTCGGCGCGGATGTCGACGAAACTTCTTTCATCGAAATTCTTCGGGTCGACCACGGTGCTGTAGATGTTCGTGAAGACCTTGAACTCGGGTGCGCAGCGGATGTCGTAGCCGTAGCTGCTGGTGCCGTAGCTGACGATCTTTTGCCCGTCGGCCGAATGGCGCACCTGAGCCGGCTCGAACGGCTCGATCATGCCGGTCTGCTCGGCCATGCGGCGGATCCACTTGTCGCTCTTGATGCTCATGCGTCGTTTCCCGGTTGAAGCTTCATTGTAGGGAGCGCCCTTCATGCCGCCGGGCCGCGAGGTCGTTCACACTTGACCACGCTTTCAGGCTGGCGGGGCAGCGGTTCTTGTCTTACCATTTATGCCATCCCGACCTCGGAGGCACGTCATGCGCCCTGCTTTGGACCTTCTGAGCCAATACGCCGAATACCACCGGGACCGGCGCAACATCGTCAGCCATTTCATCGGTGTGCCGATGATCGTTTTTGCGCTCGGCGTGTTGCTGGCGCGTCCCAGCTTTGTCGTCGCGGGCGTGGCCCTCACGCCGGCCTGGATCGTCTTCGCGCTGGTCGCCGCCTGGTACGTGAGCCGGGGCGATGTGGGGTTGGGGTTGGCGGTCAGTGCGGTGGTCGGCCTTCTGCTGCTGCTGGCCCAGACGGTCTCGGGCGGCGGCGTCGTGGGTTGGCTGGCCTGGGGCGTCGGCTTCTTCTTCGTCGGCTGGGTGATCCAGTTCGTCGGTCACTGGTACGAAGGAAAGAAGCCCGCGTTCGTGGATGACATCGTGGGCCTGCTGGTCGGGCCGATGTTCGTGACCGCCGAGGCGCTGTTCGCCTTCGGCTGGAACAAGCCGATGCTGGCCGAGATCGAGCGGCGCGCCGGCCCGACGATGCTGCGAGACATGGCCAGGATCGCCTGACCCCCAAGCGCTACAGCGCCCGCGGTGTTTCGGGCTGGGCGTCGAACCGGTCGAATCCGCTGTAGCAGATGAAGTGCTTGTGGGTCGCACGGCCGAACAATGCCATGCCGAGCTGGGTGGCCAACTCGTGGCCCATCTGCGTGATCCCGCTGCGCGAAACGATGATGGGCACGCCCATCTGGGCTGACTTGATGACCATTTCGCTGGTCAAGCGGCCCGTCGTGTAGAAGATCTTGTCCGCGCCGCCCACGTCCTTGACCCACATCCAGCCGGCAATCGTGTCGATGGCATTGTGGCGGCCAACGTCTTCGACGAACGTCAGCAGGCGGTCCTGCTGGAACAGCGCGCAGCCATGGACCGAGCCGGCAGACTTGTACGTGCTTTCCTGCAGCCGCATGGTGTTGAGCAGGCCGTACAACGCGGCCTGGCTCAGGCGCGCCGATGGCTCATCCGGCGCGGGCAGGCGCACCGACTGCAAATTGCTCATCAAGTCGCCGAAGACGGTGCCCTGCCCGCAGCCGGTCGTGACCACGCGTTTGGCGGTCTTTTCATCGAAGCGCTCGATACCGGCGCGGGTGCTCACCGCGGCAGCCTGCACCTCCCAGTCGACCGTGATCGAGTCGATGTCGGCCACTGAGTCGACCAGCCGCTGGTTGCGCAGATAGCCCAGCACCAGCAGCTCGGGCGCCGCGCCGAGCGTCATCAAGGTGACCAGTTCCCGCTTGTCGACGAACACCGTCAGCGCGCGTTCGGCCGGAATCGAGATGGTGCGCGTCGCGCCGAACTCATCGAGAACGCTGATCTCGTGGGTCAACGGTGCGCTGGCGTTCGAAAGGCGTGGAGTGGGTGCCATGGAAACTGTGATTCCAACGAAAAAGGGCCGCTGGTCAAGGCGGCCCTGGAGTTGCGGGAGGCCCGCTATTTCACCGTGACCATCAGCGTGGAGCTCATTTCCTTGCCGTAGGACAGGTGAAACCCATCGGCAAACTGCATCGTCAGCTTGTAGATGCCGGGCGCCAGCTTCACCTCGGTCTCGGTCTGCCCTTTGCCGAAATGGATGTGAACTTCATCGGCCGGAATGATCTGGCCCGCAGCAAGGCTCTCGCGATTGATCAACAAATGGTGGTGGCCGGTGCCGGTGACCTGTTCACCGGCGGGCTTGATTTCCATTCCCTTGAGGCCGAACCGGACCTTGAACGGGCTGGTGACGGTGGCGCCATCCGCAGGTTCAAGAAAGTACACGCCCCTCGCGGCGGGGACCAGGTTCGGATTCGGTGCGCTGGCACAACCGGCGGCCAGCACAAACGCCAGCGTCGCCAATGCAAGCCGGCAGTGGTTGGGCCATCGATTCATCGGCGGGTTCTCAAGATTTCTTGGCGGGGGCGGAGGCGGCCGGCGCAGCCGCCGCTGCCGACGCGGGAGCGGCTGCGACAAAGGGCGGCGGCTCGACACACGGCGGCGTTTCGGTGGCGGCCTTGACTTCTTTTCCAGCGGCTTTCATCGCCGCCTGGTACTTGCTTGCGGCTTTGTCCATCGACTTGCACAACTGAAAATCGGCGACCTTGTTGCCGTGCGCGGCCTTCGCAGCGGCTTCGGCGGCTTTTGCCTTGGCGTCATCGCTCAACGGCGGCAGTTTGGCCAGCACCGCGGTCGTGGCCAGCGCGGCCGATAGCGCAAAGACTGCCATCGCGGGTCGGATCAGGGCTGGTCGCATGGGCGTCCTCATGGATCAATGTTGGGGGGCTGGGTTGGCCGGCGCTTCGGCATTCGGCGTGCGCTGCGCGGGGATTTTTCCGGCCCGTATGTCGTCGTGCCACAGTTCGTGGTGCTCACTGGCCCAGGCTTGGTTCACGTAGCCTGTCTTCATGCCCTGGTAGGCGCCTCTCATGCCGATGGTGCCGATGTAGATGTGCCCCATGAACATGGCCATCATCAGCAGCGCGGACACGGCATGCACCATGTGGGCAATCTGCATGTCGCCACGGGTGTAGGACAGGCCCGGAACCAGCTTGTCCATCACCAGGCCGGAGGCGACGACGATCCACCCCAACAAGAACACGCCGGCCCAGAAAATCACTTTCTCCCCGGCGTTGAAGCGGTGCGAGGGCACCTCGTGACCTCCGAGCAAGCCGCCGCCCTTGGCCAGCCAGGCGATGTCGGACTTGTTCGGGATGTTGTCGCGCACGAAGGTCACCAGCACCACCAGCAGCGAGACGGCAAACAGCGGCCCGGCAAAATTGTGCGCCGTCTTGAGCGCATAGGTGAGCCAACCGAACAGCGTGGCGCCAATCACCGGCAGAATGAAGAACTTGCCGAATGCCATCACCAAGCCCGAGATCGCAAGAATGCAGAACGCGATCGCGTTGGACCAGTGGGCGGCGCGCTCGAAATAGGTAAAACGCTCGATCAGCGGCACCGAACCATCGGCGTGTTGCCCGAGCGGCCCCTTGCGCCAATAAAACACCGCAATCGCCAACGCGACGATCAGAAGCAGCGCGCCGCCATACGGAATGATCCACTGGTTGCGGACCTGTCGCCAAGCCTCGCCCGCGTTCGTCAACCTGGAGCCCGGGTACTGGACAAAGGGCTGGATCAATGAACCGGCTTCGACTCCGGGCAGCGTGGTGCTGCCCTGCACCGTGCCGGACTCGCGCACAGAGCGCCAGAAGGGCGCGTTGTTGCCCGGCTGGCTCTTGGCACGCTGGGCGTTGTTCTCGTCAGGCTTGGGTTCGGCAGGCGCCACGAAGCCCGCCGGTGGCGAACCCTTGGCCGCACCGTCCTGCTGCCCGAATGCGGCACCGCAAAGCGAGACCAGCGCGATGGCGGCCAGGACGACGTTTCGAATCATGCTTTGCATGCTGTGCCCCTTTGCGCTCACTTCGTCTTGGCGTAGTCGTTCTGGGCCTGGGTTCGATTGCGCAACTGCTCTTCCCAGCTGCTGCGGTCTCCGCTCTTCCACCCCGGCACCACGTAGGCACTGCTGCCAGCCTCCCAGGCCTGGGTGTCGGACTTCTTGGTGACCGCTGTCTGCGGGCGTTCACCGCAGGCGTTCAATCCCAGCGCGGCGGCCGTCACCGCCAACAACACCGCGAGTCGAATCATGACTTGGTGGTCTCGGCGGGCTTGGTTGCGGGAGCGCCCTGGCCGGGCTTGCCATAGGCCGTGCCCCAGCCCCAGACCTCGCTGCCCTTGCCCCGATTGAGCACCCGGGTGCGGAAGATGTCGGCCACCACATCGCCGTCACCACCGAGCAGCGCCTTGGTCGCGCACATCTCGGCGCAAGCCGGCAACTTGCCTTCGGACAGCCGGTTGCGCCCGTACTTGTCATTCTCGACCGCACTGCCATTGGCCTCGGGGCCACCGGCGCAGAACGTGCACTTGTCCATCTTGCCGCGCAGCCCGAAGGTGCCGTTGGTCGGGAACTGCGGCGCGCCGAACGGGCAGGCGTAACTGCAGTACCCGCAGCCGATGCACACGTCCTTGTCGTGCAGCACCACGCCTTCGTCGGTGCGATAGAAACAGTCCACCGGACACACCGCCATGCAAGGCGCGTCCGAGCAATGCATGCAGGCCACCGAGATCGACTTCTCGCCCGCCACACCATCGTTGAGCGTGACCACGCGGCGCCGGTTCACGCCCCACGGGACGTTGTGCTCGGCCTTGCAAGCCGTCACGCAGCCGTTGCACTCGATGCAACGCTCGGCGTCGCAAATAAACTTCATTCGTGCCATTTTCAGTGCTCCCAATGTTGCGAACCGAGCCGGCGCCGGGCCGCTCCCAAGGCGGCTCGGCACCCCCTCGGGGGGTCGGACGGCGTAGCCGCCGGACGGGTGGTGGTCATGTCGCGCGTTCGATCTGGCAGACCGTCGTCTTGGTCTCTTGCATCATCGTGACGCTGTCGTAACCGTAGGTCGTGGCGGTGTTGACCGCCTCGCCGCGGATCACCGGCGCCGCTCCATCGGGGTAATACGGTGCGAGGTCAATGCCACCCCAACGCCCGGAGAAGTGAAACGGCAGGAACACCGTTTCACCGTCCACCCTTTCGGTCACCATCGCCTTGACGCGGATGCCCTTGAATTCGGGCAGCGCCTCCATCGGCGGTGTTTTTACCCACACGAATTCGCCATTGCGAATGCCGCGGTCGTTGGCCGTCTTCGGATTCAGCTCGACAAACATTTCCTGCTGCAGTTCGGCCAACCACGGGTTGGAGCGGGTCTCCTCGCCGCCGCCCTCGAACTCGACCAGCCGGCCGCTGGTCATGATCAGCGGGTATTTTTTGCCGATGTCCCGGTTTTTCACCTGCACGCTCTTGAACAAGGTGGGCAGGCGCCAGAAGGCCTTTTTATCGTCGTGCGTGGGGTACTTGTCGACCAGGTCGGCGCGGTTGGAATACAGCGGCTCGCGGTGCTTGGGCACCGGGTCGGGGAAGTTCCACACCACCGCGCGCGCCTTGGCGTTGCCGAACGGGTGGCAGCCGTGGTTCTTCATCGCCACGCGGATGATGCCGCCGCTGGAATCGGTCTTCCAGTTCTTGCCCTCGGCGGCCTTTTTCTCGGCATCGGTGAGTTCGTCCCACCAGCCCAGCTTCTTCAGCAGCAGGTGGTCGAACTCCGGATAACCGGTCGTGATGTCGGCACCTTTGGAATGCGAACCGTCCTCGGCCAGCAAGCTGATACCGTCGCGCTCGACACCGAAGTTGGCGCGGAAGTTGCCGCCGCCTTCCATCACATGTTTGGAGGTGTCGTACAGGTTCGGTGAACCCGGGTGGCGCATCTCGGGCGTGCCGTAGCAGGGCCACGGCAGGCCGAAGTAGTCGCCATCGAGTTGGTAGCCGGTTTCCTTGTCGATGCCACCCTTGGCCTTGAGCGTCTTCACATCGAAGACGTTCATGTTGCGCATGTGCGCCTTCAGCCGCTCGGGGCTCTGGCCGGTGTAACCGATGGTCCAGACACTGGAGTTGATTTCGCGCAGGATCGATTCGACCTCCGGCTCCATCATCCCCTGCTTGCCCGCCACCAGCTTCGTGTTGGCCATCAGCTCCTTGTCGAAGCCGAGCTTTTGAGCGAACTGGTACATGATCATGTGATCGGTGCGCGACTCCCACAGCGGGTCGATCACCTTTTCGCGCCACTGGATGGATCGGTTCGACGCGGTCACCGAACCCGAGGTCTCGAACTGGTTGCTCGAAGGCAGCAGGTACACCGCGCGGTTGGCATTGAGGTCGCCGGCCTTGCCCGGCATCGCCGCCATCGCCGCCGACGCCGACGGATAGGGGTCGATGACGACGAGCAGGTCGAGCTTGTCCATTGCCTGCTTCATCTCCAGGCCGCGGCTCTGCGAGTTGGGCGCGTGGCCCCAGAAGAACATGCCGCGCAGGTTGCTGTCCTGGTCGATCAACTCGTTCTTTTCCATCACGCCGTCGATCCAGCGCGAGACGGTCATGCCGGGCTTGGTCATCATGCCGGGCGCGAACTGCTTCTTGAGCCATTCGTAGTCGACACCCCAGGCCTTGGCGAAGTGTTTCCACGACCCATCGGCCAGCCCGTAGTAGCCCGGCAGCGAGTCGGGGTTGGGGCCGACGTCGGTGGCGCCCTGCACGTTGTCGTGGCCGCGGAAGATGTTGGCGCCGCCGCCGCTCTTGCCGATGTTGCCCAGCGCCAGTTGCAGCAGGCACGACGCGCGCACGATCGCGTTGCCGATGGTGTGCTGGGTTTGCCCCATGCACCACACGATGGTGCTGGGCCGGTTCTCGGCCATGATCTTGGCCACCTTGAGGCAAGTGGCTTCATCGACGCCGCAGGCCTCTTGCACCTTGTCGGGCGTCCACTGCGTCATCACCTCTTCGCGCACCTTG
>JANORB010000168.1:0-3155 GCA_031415135.1 Methylibium sp. | reverse complement strand
CCCTCGCCCTCTGGGAGAGGGTGGGGGTGAGGGCTCGCAAAACACCATCGTGCCCGGCGCAGCCCCTCACCCCAACCCTCTCCCCAAAGGGGCGAGGGAGCAAGTACGGTCGCGGCAGAAAAACTCTCACTCTCTCAGGCCCGGACGCTGAAGGTCGTGAGCCAGGCGCCCAGTGCTTCGAACACGTCGCCCTGTTCGGGCTCGTTGAAGATCTCGTGGAACAGCGGCTTGAACTCGCGCGCCGTGACGGTCGCGGTCGGCGCGGACTGCGCAAACGCCGCGCTGCCGGCGGGCGCCACGCAGCGGTCACTGCCGGCGTACAGCAACAACGTGGGCAGGCTCCAGTTGGCGGCGTGCTGGCGCACCTGCGCGCCGCCCTCCACCATGAAGCGCACCAGCCGCGGCGTGACGCGGTCGTGCACCAGCGGATCGTCGATGTAGACCTTGACGACCGCCGGGTCGCGCGAAATCCAGGCCGGCTTCAGGCCGTTGCCGACCGCCAGGTTCGGCGCCAGCGGGCCCAGCGCCGCCAACAACAATTTTTGCGCGCTGTTCATGCCCAGGTCCAGCGCCGGCGACGACAGCACCAGCGCGTCGACAGCGCGGTGCCACGGCGCCGGCCCGGTGGCCATGCCTTCAGCGCAAAAGCGCGCGGCCACCAGCCCACCCATGCTGTGGCCCAGCAGCACCAGCGGCCCGGTGTGGGCGGCGCGCACGCGGTCGATCACACGCGCCAGGTCGTGCAGCAAGGCGTCGTCGAAGGCCAGTTTGCCGCGCCCGCCCTCGCTGTTGCCGTGGCCGCGCTGGTTGTGGCCGGCCACGTTCCAGCCCCAGCCATTGAGCCGCGCTGCCACATGGGTGTAGCGGCCGATGTGCTCGCCCAGGCCGTGCACGATCAACACCGTGCCGCGGGCGCCGCTGCAAGGCCATTCGCGCAGTTGAAGCGTCAGGCCGTCGGCCGTCGTGAGGGTGGAATTCATGGCGCCAGTGTATGCAGGCCCAGGCTCGCTGCGGCCACCGGCTGGGCCGCCGGGGCGAGCACAATGCCCAGCGGCAACGTCGCAGACAGCCTCAAGGGACTCTCATGAACAGCTACTTCGACCTGAGCGCGCAAGACGGCATCGCCCACCTGCAACTCAACCGCCCCGAGCGCATGAACACCATGGAGCCGGCGTTCTTTCCCGCGCTGCGCGATGCGGTGCGCGGCTTGCACGACGACGGCGCGACGCGGGTGCTGGTGGTCTCGTCCAGCGGCAAGCATTTCAGCGCCGGCATGGCGCTCGACGTGTTCGGCAGCGGCGACGCCGGGCTGGACACCGGCACCGCGCGCGCACGCTTGAACTTCCAGGACATGCTGCGCACGCTGATCGACTGCTTCAGCGCGCTGGACGAGGCGCGGTTCCCCGTCATCTGCGCGGTGCAGGGCGGCTGCATCGGCGGCGCGCTGGACCTGGCCACCGCGTGCGACATCCGCCTGTGCAGCGCCGACGCATTTTTCACGGTGCAGGAAATTCACATCGGCATGTTGGCCGACCTGGGCGTGCTGCAGCGCCTGATGAAGATCGTGCCACAAGGCGTGGCGCGCGAGATGGCCTACACCGGCGAGCGCATGAATGCCGAACGCGCGATGGCCGCTGGCCTGGTCAACCAGGTGCTGCCCGACGCCGCCGCGCTGCTGGCTCACGCAATGAGCCTGGCGCGCGACATCGCCGCCAAGTCCCCGCTGGCCATTGCCGGCAGCAAGCTGGCGCTCAACCATGCGCGCGACCACGGCACGGCATCGTCATTGCAGCAAATGACCTGGCTGCAAAGCGCCATTTTCGACAGCGCCGAAATGGCCACCGCCATCGCCGCCTGGAAGGACAAGCGCGCGGCCGCGTTCGACCCGCTGGCGCCGGCGGCCAAGGTCTGACCGGCTGATTGCGGCCGGGCCACGGCGTGGCGGGCCCGCCCGGCACCGGGCGCCATGGACCGCTGCGGGCCGACGCGTCGCGGCGCTCAGCGCGCCAGCACTTTGGCGATCACGCCCTGCTCCCAGCGGCCGTGGGCCAGGCGTGGCAGTGCATCCGCCACAAACCACCGGCCCTGATCGGTGGCTGCTCTTGCGTTCGCCTTGACAAGGTGGTTGAACATCACATGCCACCCGCGCCGGCCGCGAAATGATTCGACATGGTGCAGCAGGCTGCTTTTTGGCGCCGGCAGCAGGGGCGCCAGCGCGCGGCGCAGTGCGTCGTCCGGGTGTTCGTAGGGTTTGAGATCGGTGCCCGGCAGCCACCAGCGGTCTTCGTCTTCATCGTCGTAGCGCGTCAGCAGCACGCGCCCCTTGCCGTCGGTGATCACGGCGTTGGCGATGAGCTGGATGTCGGCTGCCTTGGGTGCCGCGGGCGCCGCAGGTGCCTTTCGGGCGGTGCTCATGTCAGTCTCCTTGGAGTGAAATGCCCCGGTCGCGGGCAAACGATTCCAGCCACTTCAGGTCGGCGCGGGTCAGGCTGAGCGTGCGCTCGACCATCGCCGGTTCGGGCGCCGCGCGAGTGAGCGCGGCGCATTGCACGATGCGCCCGGCCAGCGCTGCCTTGCGTCTGCTCAAGACCGCCGGCAGTCGATCGGCAGCCAGGTCGGGCAGGGCCGCCAGCGCCACCAGCAGGCTTTCTCCCGGCGGCGCCGGCTCGCTCCAGGCGCGTTCCAGCAAGGCGCGGTAGTGCGCCCTGCCCTTGCGCGAGATGCGATACAGCATGCGCTCGGGCCGTGCGCCCTGTTGTTCCAGCCCGAGCTCTTCGGCATGGCCCTGCTTGACGAGGGTGCGCAGCAAGCTGTAGATCGACGCGAAGTCGACCGGGAACCAGAACGCCAGGCCCTCGTCGTCCAGCGCCCGCTTGATGCGGTAGCCGTGCAACGGCTGCTCGCTGAGCAGCCACAGAACCAGCAGGCGGATCACCATGCCACCAATACTAAAGATTCAGTATTGGCGGCGCAAGTGCCTTTTAGCGACTCAGAGGCTGAGAGTTTTTCGAGCGTGTCCGAGCAGCGCGCCAGAAGGCGGCCGATCCAGGCGCAAAGCGCAGCCATAGCTCGGGCTATGGCGAGCATTTGCAACGACGAGCGGGCGTCTTCTGGTGTGATGAGCGGGCATGATTGAAAGACTCTCAGCCTCTCAG
>JANORB010000167.1:0-8648 GCA_031415135.1 Methylibium sp. | reverse complement strand
CTAACGTTATATGGACGGGAAAAGCCTGTTTCACAGATGGCAATATATGTCCATTGATCGCAACTTGTTGCCAGGGTTGACCACCCCATTCGCCTACGCTTGTGCAACGCGGGCGAGCAGGCCGAGTTGCTTCGCAACCTTGTGCGGCATTCGCCAGAGTTTGGCCGCAGGGTCCCAGCGCCCGCCGCTGGCCCGCACCACCGAATGAAGCGGTTTCTCGTTGTAGTCCAGCTTCACGGCGACCATCGCGTCGGCCCTGCCGCGGGCTTGGATCGGCACGCATTCGATGACGAGTTCAACCGTGGTGTAGCGCTGCTGCCCCTGGGCGTCGTGGCGGTACCGCACGCACACGAGTGCATCTCCGAAGCGGCGGGCGAGTTTCACGGCCCCGGGCTGCGCGGGGGACATCTTCTTGACAACGCGGGTGGATTCCAGCGTGGTGCTCATGGCAAATCCTCCTGCGACAACCGCATCTCGAAAATCGCGCCGCGGCCCGACGCTCCCGGCCCGAGTTGCCGGCTGCGTGCACACATCCCTCACGCTCGGCGCTTCGAGCGCTGGCGGCCGCTCACGCCAGCGCCAGGTCCGCCGACTGGATGCGCTTGACGCCCTTGGCCGTCATCTGCTTCCAGGCTGCGGCGAGTGAGCCGTTGAGGTCGATGGCGCGGGTGGCGTCCTCGATCACGTAGACCTCGAAACCGAGCTTGCGCGCGTCCATCGCCGTCCACGCGACGCAGAAGTCGGTGGCCAGCCCGGTGACGAACACCGTCTTGATGCCGCGCGCTTTCAGGTAGCCGGCCAGGCCGGTGGGGGTCTTGCGGTCGGCTTCTTCGAAGGCCGAGTAGCTGTCGACGCCTTTGCGAAAACCCTTGCGGGTGATCAGTTGCGCGGTCGGCAGCTTCAGGTCTTTGTGCAGCGCGGCGTCGTCGCTGCCTTGCACGCAGTGGTCGGGCCACAGCACCTGGGTGCCGTAGGCCAGCTTGGTGGTCTCGAACGGCTTCTTGCCGGCGTGGCTGGTGGCAAATGACGCGTGGCCGGGAGTGTGCCAGTCCTGCGTGACGACGATGTTGTCGAAGGCGGCGGAGAGGCGGTTGATGACCGGCACCACGTCTTCGCCCTGGGTCACCGGCAAGGTGCCGCCAGTGACAAAGCAGTTCTGCACATCGACGACGATCAGCGCGCTGTTGGCGGCGGGCTTGATCTTGCCGGCGGCCCACAGCGGCAACGGCAGTCCGGCCGACAGGCCGGCCAGCCCAGCCACGACGGAAAGGGTGCTCAGGAAGTCTCGGCGGTCTTGCGGTTTCATTTCGGAGTCTCCTTGGGTGGTGGATAAAAGCAGCGGCAACAACGGGCGCTGGCCGGACATGACGGGTGCATTGCCCACCCCATCAGGCACCCGCGTCGCCTTGGGTGCGAAGCATCTCCGACACGAACTCCGCACGCGAAGCGGCATTGTTCGGCTTGTTGTGCATCAGGCACCAGGCGAGCAGGCGGCCGGCGTCGATGTTGAACGGATCCGCATCGATGCCCGCCTTCCTGATGTCGGCCAACGCGTCAACCGCCATCGCATGCCAGTCGGCGTAGGTGGCTTCAAAGCGGTCAGGATCGGTGGCGGCGGCCTTCACGCGGGCCCAGTTGTCCGCGCTGTACCAGGCGATGCCGACCACGGGCATGCGGGCCTTGCTCTTCGCACGCAGCCGTTGCATCGGGCTTGGCTTTTTCATGGCAATGCTCTGTGCGGCGCGCCTCAGCCGGTCGCCTGCCGATTCTGGATCAAGGCCGCACGCAGGCGCGCCGGTGTCACCGGCACCGCGGCCATGCGCACGCCCACCGCGTCGTGGATGGCGTTCAGGATCGCCGGCGCGGTGGCCACCAGCGCGGGCTCGCCCACGCCCTTGGCGCCCCAGGGGCCCAGGGGCTCGGGGTCTTCGACCAGGTGCACGGTGATCGGCGGCACGTCGCCGAAGGTGGGGATCAGGTAGTCGTGCAGGTTGTCGGTCTGGCCGTTGACGTATTCCTCCATCAACGCCATGCCGATGCCCTGGGCGATGCCACCGTGGATTTGCCCTTCCACTTGCGTCGGGTTGATGGCGCGCCCCACGTCGTGCGCGGCGTGGATGTGCAGCAGCCTGACGGTGCCGAGCTCGATGTCGACTTCCAACTCGGCGATCTGCGCCGCGAAACCGTAGGTGGCGTAGGGCACGCCCTGGCCGTCGGCGTCCAGCGGCACGGTGGGCGGGTCGAAGTAACCGCTGCCGGTGAACAGGTCGCCGCGCGCGTCGGCGGGCAGCGTGCGCAAGTCGACGCTGCGGCGCTGGCCTCCCTGCACGCCCCGCAGTTCGTGACCCGACAGCGCCAGTTGCACGCCTGCGTCGGGTACATCGGGCGCGTCGGCCGCATCGCCCAGGCCCAGTGCCCGCAGCAACTGGCGCCGCAAATCCTGCCCCGCCGCGCGCACCGCGTTGCCCGACACGAAGGTCTGGCGCGAGGCGGATGACTTGCCGGCGTCGGCGGTCAGGTCGGTGTCGCCCATCAACTGTTCGACGCAGGCCACGGGCAGGCCCACGGCATCGGCAAACATCTGCGGCATGATGGTGGCGCTGCCCTGGCCGATTTCCTGCGCGCCGTTGTAGAGCATCAAGTGCGCGCCGCGCACGGCGTCGCATCGCAGGCTGCCACGCATCGTCGACGGGTTGGCGATCACCGTGTTGCCGATGCCGTACCACATGCAGGCCACACCGGCACCGCGGCGCAGCGCGCTGGTGTTGGCCTGGGCGCTGGTGTTGAAGGCCGCAGCGGCTTGCTTCGCCGCTTGCCACGCCGGCCGCAACACATCGAGGCAGGCCTGCAGGCCCACGCTGGCGTGCAGCACTTGGCCGGTGGGCGTGGTGTCGCCGGCCCGCAGCGCGTTGCGGTGGCGGAACTCCAGCGCGTCGATGCCGCTGCGCGCGGCCAGTTCGTCGACCAGCCTTTCGCACAACAAGGTGGACTGCGGCACGCCGAAGCCGCGAAACGCGCCGGCCACGCTGTTGTGCGTGTGCACCGCGCGCGTGAGCGCGCTGACGTGCGCAAAGCGGTACGGGCCGCTGGCGTGGATGGGCACCCGGTTGGCCACCGTCGGCCCCCAGCTGGAGTAGGCGCCGGTGTTGAAGTCGCCGTCGAAGTCATAGGCGGTCAAATGCCCTTGGGCATCGCAGCCGGCGCGCGCGCTCAGGCGCGACGGGTGGCGCTTGGTGCTGGAGCGCATCGACTCGGGCCGGTCGTACACCAGCCGCACCGGTTGATTCAGCTTCAGCGCGGCGACTGCCAGCAAGGGCTGGACCGACAGGTCGAGCTTGCCGCCGAAGCCACCGCCGATCGCCGACGGCACGATGTGCACCTGCTCCGGCGCCAGGCCGCAGATGTGCGCGATCTCGTCGCGGTCCATGTAGGGCGTCTGGGTGCAGGCGAAGATGCGCAACCGAATGTGCGGCTGGCCGTCCGGGCCGGTCGAGTGCACGAGCTCGGCATAACCCGCCTCGGGTTCGATGTAGGCGTGTTCGACGTACACGGTCTCGAAACTCGACGAGGCCACCGTCGCCGATGTCGCCAGCGCCGGCCCGGCCGAGCCGCGCACCACGCGGCCACGGCACAGCACGTTGTCGGCGTAGCGGTCGTGCACGAGCAGGCCGCGTTCGGCCGCGGCCAGCGCAGACTGCGCATCGCCCACCGCTTCGAGCACCGTCCACTCGATCGGCAACTCGGTCTCGCTGATCGCCTGCACGGTGGGCGCGTCGCCCACCAGCGCCAGCACCGCCTCGCCGCGAAACCGCACCTCGCCATCGGCCAGCACCGGCTGGTCGCGCAGATTGGCGAAGATCGCGAAAGCGTTGTTCGGCACGTCGGCGGCGGTCAGCACATCCAGCAGGCCGGGCCAGCGCGCTTTCAGGGCGCTGAGGTCGCCGAGCACGAAGCGCGCATGGGCGTGCGGCGAGCGCAGCACGCGCATCGCCAGCGAGCCCTGCGGCCACGCATCGGCGCCGAACTTTTCATCGCCGCGCACCTTGCTCGGCGCGTCCAGCCGCGCCAGCCGTGAACCGACGGCGTGGCCGGCGGCAGGGGTGTCGACCGGCGCCCTCACCCCGGCCGCCACCGCCAGCACCGCCTCGACGATTTTGCGGTAACCGGTGCAGCGGCACAGCACACCGCCCAGCGCGTCCAGCACCTCGGCCTCGGTGGGTTGCGGGTTGTGCAGCAGCAGCGCTTGCGCGCTCATCAGCATGCCCGGTGTGCAGATGCCGCACTGCGCCGCACCGTGCTGGATGAAGGCCTGTTGCAGCGCAGACAGTTCACCGCCCGCGCCGGCCAGGCCTTCGACCGTGGTGACCGCGCGCCCCTCGCACTGGCCCACCGCGACGATGCACGAGCACACCTGCTCGCCGTCGAGCAGCACAGTGCAGGCGCCGCAGTCGCCGGCATGGCAGCCGACCTTGGTGCCGGTCAGGCCCAACTCGTCGCGCAGCACGTCGGACAGGCGCAGATTGCGCGACACGTTCAGTTCGTGCCGGGCCTGGTTGACGGTGAATCGGATCACCGAAGTCGTGGCGTCGCCGTGCGCGCGGGCGCCGCGCTCGGCGCCAACTTGAGGATCACGCTGGTTCATGAACTGAGTGCTCCCAAGGCGCGGCGCAGCAGCGTCGCGGTGGCGTCGCGCCGGTACGCGGCGCTGGCGCGCAGGTCGTCGATCGGCGCCAGCGGCGCCAGGTCGGCGGCGCTGATCGCAGCCCCCGCCAGCGTGGCCAACGGCTGGCCGAGCAGCCGCGCTTCCAGCGCCGGCAGCCGCTGCGCCCGTGCGGAGCAGCTGCCCACGGCCGCGCCGAGGCTGCGCACCCGGCCGGCATCGTCGGTGTCCAGCACCAGCGCCACCATCGTCATCGAGATCACCAGGTAGCGCCGACCGCCGAGCTTGATGAACACCGAGCGCGCGTGATCCCCGCGCCGCGGCACGTGAAGCGCCACCACCAACTCGTGCGGCGCGCGCGCGGTGCGGCGGCTGGCCAGCACGAAGTCGGCCACCGGCACGCGCCGCTCGCCGGCGCGGCTTTGCAGCAGCACCTGGGCGTCGAGCGCCATCCACACCGGCGTGCCATCGGCGGCCGGCGAGGCGTTGCACAGGTTGCCGGCCAGCGTGCCGGTGTTCTGGATCTGCACCCCGCCCACTTCACGCGCGGCCTGCTTCAAGCCATCGAACAGCGGCGGCAGGTCGGCGCGCAGCACGTCGGTCCAGGTGGTGGTGGCGCCGAACCACCAGCCCGCATCGTCTGGCCGAATGCCGCGCAGCGCGGGCACCCGCGTGATGTCGATCCAGGCGTCGTCGAGCGGCTTGCCGACGCGCGCCGGGTACACATCGGTGCCACCGGCCAGCAGCTGCCAGCCGCCGGCGGCGAGCAGCTCGGTCACTTGCGGCACGGTGGTGGGTTGTTCGAACCGGGTGAGCGTCATGGCGGTGATTCGATGATTCAAACGCTGAGGTAGGCGCGCCGCACCTCCTCGTTGGCCGACAGTTCCCGCATCGAGCCCTGGTAGCGGATCTGCCCCTTCTCAAGCACATACGCGCGGTCCGACACCAGCTCGGCAAAGTGCATGTTCTGCTCGCACAGCAGGATGCTGACACCTTGCGCCTTCAGCGCAATGATCGTCTCCACCATCTGCTCGACGATCACCGGCGCCACGCCCTCGCTGGGTTCGTCCAGCAGCACCACGAACGGGTTGCCCATCAGCGAACGGGCGACGGTCAACATCTGCTGCTCGCCGCCGCTCATGCGCCCACCGGGGCGGTCGGGCATCTCGCCCAGGTTGGGGAACAGCGTGAACAGGCGCTCGGGGGTCCAGCGCGGCGCGGGGCTGCCGTCGGGCCAATGGCGCGGCGGCTGGCGTCCGACGGCCAGGTTTTCCATCACCGTCAGGTCGGTGAAGATGCGCCGGTCTTCCGGCACAAAGGCCAGGCCCAGCGCGGCCGCCTGGTGCGGCTCGCAGCGCGAGATGTCGCGGCCCATGAAGCGCACGGTGCCGCGGCGCTTGTCCAGCAGGCCCATCAGCGCTTTCAGCGTGGTCGACTTGCCCGCGCCGTTGCGCCCCATCAACGCCACCACCTCGCCGCGCTGCACCTGCAAATCGACGTCGAACAGGATGTGCGCGGCGCCGTACCAGGCGTTCAGCGCGCGCGCTTCAAGCAGCGGCTCGCTGGCGCCGCCGGCCATCACACGCCCTCCCGCGCGAGCCGGGCGGGAGCCCTTTTCTCGAAGGTCTTGCCGCTGCCGAAATACACCTCCTGCACTTTCGGGTGGTCGCGGATCTCGGCCGGGCTGCCTTGCGCGATCAGCCGGCCACGCGCCAGCACGATGATGCGATCGGCATACGCAAACACCACGTCCATGCTGTGTTCGGTGAACAGCACGGCCAGGCCACGCTCGACCACCAGCGCCTTGGTCAACGCCATCAGCGCGTTGCGCTCGGCCGGCCCCATGCCGGCGGTGGGCTCGTCCATCAGCAGCAGCTTGGGCTGGTTGGCCATCGCGATGGCCAGTTCGACGCGCTTCACGTCGCCATAGGCCAGTTCGCTGCACGGGCGGTCCGCCTGCGCGGCCATGCCGACCTGGGCCAGCAGCGCCAGCGCTTCGCCGCGCTTGTGCTGCGCCGCGCGGCGCCACATCGAAAACAGCTTTGCGTCGGCCGACAGCAAGGCCATCTGCACGTTCTCGACCACCGTCAGCGAGGCAAAGGTCTCGGCAATCTGGAACGTGCGGCCCACGCCCAGCCGCCATGTCTGGCGCGGTGTGCGGCCCACCAGGGGCTGGCCGCCGAGCGTGACCGAGCCCGCATCGGCGCGCAACTGGCCGTTCACCATGTTGAAGGTGGTCGTCTTGCCGGCGCCGTTGGGCCCGATCAAGGCCAGCAGTTCGCCGGCGGCCACGTCGAAGCTCACGCCATCGACCGCCTTGATGCCGCCGAACGACTTGCTCAAACCCGTGACCTTGAGCAAGCTCATCAGGCAACCGCCGTGCTTCGCACTGCGGTGTATTCGCCCTTCGGGCGGCCGTGCGGGCTCACTGGAGTACCTTCGCGCTCCGCGCTCCGGTATTCGCCCTTGGGACGGCCCGGCGGGCTCACTGGAGTACCTTCGCGCTCCGCGCTCCGGTATTCGCCCTTGGGACGGCCCGGCGGGCTCATGTCGCCACGCCCTTGTCCACGCGCACTGCATCGCGCCTGCGGTACACCAGCTGCCGCACGAACCCCGCAATGCCTTGCGGGAACAGCAGCACCAGCAGCAGGATGATCGCGCCCAGCATGGCGCGCCAGTAGTCGGTGTTGCGCGCCACGGTGTCGTGCAGCCAGGTGAACGTGACCGCGCCGACCACCGGCCCGGCCAGGGTTTGCACACCGCCCAGCAACACCATCACCAGCGCATCGACCGACTTGCCCACGTGCAGGCTGTCGGGCGAAATGCTGCCCTTCGAGAATGCGAACAGCGCCCCCGCCAGGCCGGCAATGAGCCCGGCGATCACGAACGCCGCCCACTGGACGCGCTTCACGTCGATGCCGATCGCATCGGCCCGAAGCACCGAGTCGCGCGCCGCGCGCATCGCATAACCGAACGGCGAAAACAGCATGCGCCGCAGCAGCAGCACACCAGCGACCACCAGCGCGAGCGTCAGGTAGTAATAGGCGCGCTTGTCCGTCAACCACTCGGCCGGCCACACGCCGGTGATGCCGTTGCTGCCGCCGGTGAAGCTGTCCCATTGATACACCACGGCCCAGCTGATCTGCGCAAACGCCAAGGTCAGCATCGCCAGGTAGACGCCCGACAAACGGACGCAGAACCAGCCGAACACCAGCGCCCCGAGACCGGCCACCAAAGGCCCCAGCAGCAGCGCCGCTTCCATCGGCACATTCAGCGCCCGCACCAGCAACGCCGCGCCATACGCGCCCAGGCCGAAATACGCCGCGTGCCCGAACGAATGCATGCCGGCCGGCCCCATGATGAAGTGCAGGCTGGCGGCGAACAGCGCGGCCACAGCCAGGTCAATCATCAGCACCGTGAGGTAGGGCGACTGCGCGCTCAAGGCCGGCATGGCCAGCAGCAGCGCCAGCAGCGCGGCGCCGCTCCACACCACCCAGCGGTCGGCCGGCCGCAGCGGCGCTTCAACCGCACCCGCCTGCCGGCTCGGCGCCTGCGCGCGGCCGAGCAGGCCCCACGGGCGCACGATCAGCACGACCGCCATCACGAGGAATTCGACCACCAGCGTGAGCTTGGAGAACGACAGGCTCAGCCCCATCACCTCGACCAGCCCGATGGCGATGCAGACGGCCTTGATTTCGGCGATCAGCAGCGCCGCGACGAACGCGCCGGGAATCGAGCCCATGCCGCCGACCACCACCACCACGAAGGCCGCGCCGATGGTCACCAGGTCCATCTCCAAATTGGCCGGCTCGCGCGGCAACTGCAACGCGCCGCCCAGCCCGGCCAGCAAGGCCCCGAGCGCAAACACGCTGGTGAACAGCCAGGCCTGGTTGACACCGAGCGCGCTGACCATCTCGCGGTCTTGCGTGGCCGCGCGCACCAGCGTGCCCCAGCGCGTGCGCGTGAGCAGCAGCCACAGCAGGCCCAG
>JANORB010000166.1:0-13866 GCA_031415135.1 Methylibium sp. | reverse complement strand
TACGCCGCGCGCCGCCCCCTCACCCCAACCCTCTCCCCCGAGTACAGGGGCGAGGGAGCCCGTGTTGGCTCCCTCGCCCGCTTGCGGGAGAGGGCTGGGGTGAGGGAGGAGCCCTGGCTGAACATGGTCGCTAATCAGGTGAAAGAAAGTCCTTGACTCTGGGGTCGAGTACGGAGTCTAAGCTGTAGTCCTGATTGCAACCGCCGGAGTGCGCCATGAACGAAACAAAACCGATCCATCCGGGCCCTAGGGACCACAGCGCAGACCAGCACGATCAGCAGACAAAGGGCGGGCATTCATGCAGCTCATCCCACCCGCCTGCGGCAAGCGTCGATGTGGCTGCGCAGCCGCTGAAAGATCCCGTGTGCGGCATGACGGTGACAGCTCAATCCCGGCACGTATTCGAGCATGAAGGGACGGCGGTCTACTTCTGCAGCGCCAACTGCAAGGCCAAGTTCGCGGCCAACCCGGCCAAGTATTTGGTGGCAGCTTCCGGCTCCGACGCGCTGGCGCCAGCACCGGCACACAGCGAACCCGCGGTTGCCGGTGCCGTCTACACCTGCCCGATGCACCCGGAGATCCGGCAGGACCGTTCCGGCAACTGCCCCAAGTGCGGCATGACGCTGGAGCCGCTGCTGCCCGAACTGGAGCAGACCGAAAACCCCGAACTCGTCGACTTCCAGCGGCGCTTCTGGTGGACCCTGCCGCTGACCATCGTCGTCACCGCGCTGGCCATGTTCGGCCACCGCCTGTCGTGGTTCGACATGGCCACGCAGAGCTGGATCGAATTGGCGCTGACGCTGCCGATCGTGCTGTGGGCCGGCTGGCCCTTCTTTGTGCGCGGCGCGCAATCGATCGTCAACCGCAGCCCGAACATGTGGACGCTGATCGGCCTGGGCACCGGCGCCGCGTTCGTCTACAGCGTGGTCGCCACGCTGGCGCCGCAGATGTTCCCGGCCTCGTTCGTCTCGATGGGGCGGGTGGCGGTGTACTTCGAAGCGGCCGCGGTGATCATCTCGCTGACCTTGCTCGGGCAGGTCCTCGAACTGAAGGCGCGCTCGCAGACCTCGGCGGCGATCAGGTCGCTGCTCGGCCTGGCGCCGAAGACCGCGCGCCGGATCAACGCCGATGGCACCGAAGCAGACGTGCCGCTGACCCACGTCCATGTCGGCGACTCGCTGCGCGTGCGCCCGGGCGAGAAGGTGCCGGTCGACGGCACCGTGGTCGAGGGCGGTAGCGCGGTCGACGAATCGATGCTCACCGGCGAGCCGATGCCGGTGAGCAAGCGCGCCGGCGACACGCTGATCGGCGCGACGCTCAACACCAGCGGTGCGCTGGTGATGCGCGCCGACAAGGTGGGCGCGCAGACGGTGCTGGCCAGCATCGTGCAGATGGTCGTGCAGGCGCAGCGCTCGAAGGCGCCGATGCAGCGCATGGCCGACCAGGTGGCCGGCCACTTTGTCGTCGGCGTGGTCGGCATCGCGGTGCTGACTTTTTTTGGCTGGGGCTTTTTCGGCCCTGCGGGTGCCAATGAATCGAGTTGGGTCTACGGGCTGATCAATGCCGTGGCGGTGCTCATCATTGCCTGCCCCTGTGCGCTGGGCCTGGCCACGCCGATGTCGATCATGGTCGCAACCGGCAAGGCCGCCACCCAGGGCGTGCTGTTCCGCGATGCCGCGGCGATCGAGAACTTCCGCAAGGTCGACACGCTGATCGTCGACAAGACCGGCACGCTCACCGAAGGCAAGCCGCGCTTCGACCGCGCCGTGGCGGCAGCCGGCTTCACCGACGCCGAGGTGCTGCGGCTGGCGGCCAGCCTGGACCAGGGCAGCGAGCACCCGCTGGCACACGCCATCGTGAACGCTGCGCGCGAGCGCGGGCTCGTGCTGGCCAAGGCCGAGGGCTTCGAGTCCGGCACCGGCGTGGGCGTGCGCGGCAGCGTCGAGGGCAAGTCACTGGCCCTGGGCAACACCACGCTGATGACGCAGCTGGGCATCCCGGTCGAGCCCCTGAAGGCGCAGGCCGAAGCGTTGCGCGCCGAGGGTGCCAGCGTGATGCACCTGGCCATCGACGGCCAGCTGGCCGGGCTGCTATCGGTGTCCGACCCGGTCAAGGCCAGCACGGCCGAAGCGCTGGCCAGGCTCAAGGCCAGCGGCATCCGCGTCATCATGGCCACCGGCGACGGCCTGACGACGGCCCAGGCGGTGGCGGCCCGGCTCGGCATCGACGAAGTGCATGGCGAGGTCAAACCGGCCGACAAGCTGGCGCTGGTGGACCGCTTGCAGCGCGAAGGCCGCGTCGTCGCGATGGCCGGTGACGGCATCAACGACGCACCGGCGCTGGCCCAGGCCGACGTCGGCGTGGCGATGGGCACCGGCACCGACGTGGCGATGAACAGCGCCCAGGTGACGCTGGTCAAGGGCGACCTGCGCGGCATCGCGCAGGCCCGCGTGATCTCGCAGCAGACCATCGCCAACATGAAGCAGAACCTGGCCTTCGCCTTCGTCTACAACGCGCTCGGCGTGCCGTTGGCGGCGGGGGTGCTGTTCCCGTTCACCGGCTGGCTGCTGTCGCCGATGATCGCGGCGCTGGCGATGAGCCTGAGTTCGGTGTCGGTGATCGCCAACGCCTTGCGCCTGCGCGGCCCGGCCCGCGCGGTGGGCTGACCGGCGGCGATGGACACCCTGGCGCACAGCCTGTGGGCCGGCGCCGGCCTGGCGCTGGCGCGCCGCCGCTGGCCGGTCAGCGGTCGCAGCATGGCGCTGACCGTGGCGCTGGCCGCGCTGCCCGACGTGTTTCATCTGCTGCCGATCATCGGCGCGTGGTGGTTCGGTGGCGGCTCGCTCGCGACAGTTTGGGCGTACGCGATCGCGCTGCCGGGCCAGGAGCCCGCGCTGGCGCCGCTCGTGATTCTGTGGTCGCACCATCTTCATTGCGTGGCGCACAGCGCGATCGTCGCCGGCGCGGTCACGCTGGCGGTGTGGGCAGTCTGGCGCGTGCTGTGGGTTCCGCTGCTGGGCTGGTGGTCGCACATCGTGATCGATGTGTTCACGCACTCGGTCGACTACTACCCTTCGCCGGTGCTGTACCCGATCACCGAGCGCGGCTTCGACGGCCTGGCCTGGAACACGCCCTGGTTCCTGGCGCTGAACTACGCCGCGCTGTTCGCCACCGGCCTGTGGCTGCTGTGGCGCCGAAGGAGCGAGCATGAACGTTGAGGCCCACCGTTGCCGCCGCCGGCCCGGCTTCGGCATGATTTCCGCTATCGTCCCCGGCATGTCGTGCCTGAGCAAGTCCCTGCGGCGCCGGCTCTCGGCCTGGCTGGTGCTGGCGATCCTGTTCACCCAGGTCGCCACGGCCGCGTATGTGTGCCCGATGGCGGCGCCGGCCGGGCAGCGCGAGGGTTCGTCGGCGATGGTGGGCATGCCCTGCGCACAGATGATGTCCGGGGCTGGTGTCAAAGCGCTCGATCCCGCGCAACCCGGCTTGTGCATGCACCACTGCATGGACGCTTCGCAGACCTTCGACCCGGCCCACACCCCATCGGTGCCCGCGCCGGCGCCGCTGCCGAGCCTGGCCGTGCGCCTGCCGGAGCGGTCGGACCCGTCGGATCTGCAGGCCTGGTCCGCGCACCGGCGCAGCCGCGAGCGGGCGCCGCCGCTGCCGCACAGCCTCGATCACTGCTGCTTCCGGATCTGATCTGCTGAGGCGTCGTTGTGAAGCCGCGGCCTTTGCTGCGCGCGGCTTCTGGCTCGAACTTCAGGAGATTCCATGTCCATCGTCTTGACCCGTGCATTGCAGGTTCGCCGCGAATTGGCAGCCTTGTGCGTTGCCGCCGCATCCTTGCTCTGCGCGACCGCGCTGGCGCAGAACGCGCCCACGTTGTCGCTGGCCGACGCGCTGCGCCTGGCGCAAGAGCGCTCGCGCGGGCTCGCCGCCCAGGACGCGGCCGTGGCCGCGGCGCGCGAGATGGCGGTGGCCGCCGGCCAGCGGCCCGACCCGGTGCTCAGGGCCGGCATCAACAACCTGCCCATCGACGGGCCGGACCGGTTCACGCTGACGCGCGATTTCATGACCATGCGCGCGCTCGGCGTGGCGCAGGAACTGACCCGCGCCGACAAGCTGCAGGCCCGCTCTGACCGGTTCGAGCGCGAGGCGCAGGCCGCCGGGGCCGCGCGCGCGCTGGCGCTGGCCAACCTGCGGCGCGACACCGCGCTGGCCTGGCTGGAGCGTTCGCTGCAGGAGCGTTTGCGGGCCTTGCTGCTGCAACAGCGGGAGCAGGCCGCGCTGCAGATCGACGCCGCCGAGGCCGCTTACCGCGGCGGCCGCGGCGCGCAGGGCGATGTGTTCGCGGCGCGCCTGGGCGTGGCCCAGCTCGACGACCGCATCGCGCAGACCGAGCGCCAGGCCGCCAGCGCCACCACCGGGCTGGCGCGCTGGATCGGCAGTGCCGCGGCCCAGCCGCTGGCCGAGGCGCCGGCGGCCGACACGGTGGCGCTGCAGCTGGCCGAACTGGAGGACCGGTTGGCGCACCACCCGCAGATCGAACTGCTCGCGCAGCGCGAAGCGGTGGCGCAGGCCGAGGCCCAGGTGGCCCGCAGCAACCGCAAGCCCGACTGGAACGTGGAGCTGATGTTCAGCCAGCGCGGGCCGGCGTACTCCAACATGCTGTCGCTCAACCTGTCGGTGCCGCTGCAGTGGGACCGCGCCAACCGCCAGGACCGGGAGCTGGGCGCGCGGCTGGCGCTGGCGCAACAACTCGGCGCCGAGCGCGAAGAGGCGACGCGGGCCCACGTGGCCGAGGCCGCCGCGATGCTGCAGGAATGGCAGGCCGAGCGCGCGCGCCTGGCCCGCTACGACCAGACGCTGGTGCCGCTGGCGGGCGAGCGCACGCGCGCCGCGATCACCGCCTATCGCAGCAACACCGGCCCGCTGAGCGCGGTGCTGGAGGCGCGCCGGGCCGAGCTCGACACCGGCATCGAACGCCTGCGGCTCGAAGGTGATGCCGCGCGCCTGTGGGCCCAGCTCAATTTCATGATCCCGGCGCGCGCCGAGGCCACCACCACCCGTGGCGTGAGGAGTATCGAATGAAAACCGCATCCATCGTGATCGGCGTGGCCGCTGCCGGGCTGCTGGCCGGCGCCGGTTATGGCCTCTATTCGGTCGGCATGAAGCAGGGCATGGGCATGGTGGGCGCCCCGGTGGAGGCGCCCATGGCGGGCGCGCAATCAAGCGCCGCCACAGTTCCAGACAACGCGGCACCCGACAAAAAAGTGCTGTACTGGCACGACCCGATGGTGCCGGGCCCGCGCTTCGACAAACCGGGCAAGTCGCCGTTCATGGACATGCAGCTGGTGCCGGTGTATGCAGACGAAGGCGGCGCCGACGCCGGCGTCAGCATCAACCCGCGCACGCAGCAAAACCTCGGCGTGCGCACCGCCGAGGTCGTGATGGGCAGCCTGGCGCCGGACCTCCAGGCCGTCGGCAGCGTGGCGTGGAACGAGCGTGACGCGGCCGTCGTCTCGGCGCGCGCCGCCGGTTTTGTCGAACGTCTGTTCGTGCGCGCGCCGCTCGATCCGATTGCCAAGGGCCAGGCGCTGGCCGAGTTGTATGTGCCCGACTGGGTCGCGGCGCAGGAAGAGTTCTTGTCGCTGCGGCGCCGGCCGGAGCTGGCCGAACTGGCCGACGGCGCGCGCCAGCGCATGCGCCTGGCCGGCATGAGCGAGGCCCAGATCGCCGGTGTCGAAACAGGCGGCGCGGTGCAGGCACGCATCACCGTGACCGCGCCGATCAGCGGCGTGCTGGCCGAGATCGGCGTGCGCGAAGGCAGCAGCGTGACCGCGGGCATGGCCATCGCGCGCATCAACGGCCTGTCCACCGTGTGGGTCAACGCCGAACTGCCCGAGGCGCTGGCGGCGCGGGTCCGGCCCGGCACCGCGATCGAAGCGCGCACGGCAGCCGGTGGCGTCGCCAAAGGCAAGGTGGCGGCGGTGTTGCCCGAGGTCAACCCGATCACGCGCACGATCAAGCTGCGGGTCGAGCTGCCCAACAAGGAGCGCCAACTCGTGCCGGGCATGTTCGCAACGCTGCACATCAAGGCGGCGGGGCGCAAAGATGCGCTGTTGATCCCGTCCGAGGCGCTGATCACCACCGGCACGCGCAACGTGGTGATGCTGGCGCTGGACAACGGCCGGTTCATGCCGGTCGAGGTCGAGGCCGGCATCGACGCCAACGGCCAGACCGAGATCATCAAGGGCCTCAAGGCCGGGCAACGCGTGGTGGTGTCGGGCCAGTTCCTGGTCGATTCGGAGGCCAGCCTGAAGGGCGTGGCGACGCGCCAGGGTGGCGCCACCGAAGTTGATGCGGCCCCGGCCAAACCGGGCCCCGGAGCCGACACCACGTTTCGGGCCGAAGGCAAGGTCGAGAAGATCGGCGCCGGGGAAGTCACCCTGTCGCACGGGCCCATCCCCGAACTGAACTGGGGGCCGATGACGATGGGCTTTCGGGCGCCCCCGGGGGGCATGCCGCGCAACGTCGAGGCCGGTGACCCGGTCACGTTCCAGTTTCGCAAGGCCGCCGACGGCCAGTTCGAGCTGACGCTGATTGCACCTCTGGCCGGCGCCGGCGCGAGCCCCGCCCCGGGAGCCAAACCGTGATCGCCGGCTTGATCCGCGCGTCGATCGCCAACCGCTTCCTGGTGCTGCTGGCCACCGCGATGCTGACGGCCTGGGGCCTGTGGTCGCTGGCGCGCACGCCGCTGGACGCGCTGCCGGATTTGTCGGACGTGCAGGTGATCATCCGCACCACCTTGCCGGGGCAGGCGCCGCAGATCGTCGAGAACCAGGTCACCTACCCGCTCACCACCACCATGCTGTCGGTGCCGGGCGCCAAGACGGTGCGTGGTTATTCGTACTTCGGCGACTCCTTTGTCTACATCCTGTTCGACGATGGCGTCGACCCGTACTGGGCCCGCTCGCGCGTGCTCGAATACCTGAACCAGGTGCAGTCGCGTCTGCCGGCGCAGGCCAAGACCTCGCTCGGGCCCGACGCCACCGGCGTCGGCTGGGTCTACCAATACGCGCTGATCGACCGCAGCGGCCGCATGGACGTGAGCCAGCTGCGCGCGCTGCAGGACTGGTTCCTGAAGTACGAGTTGAAGACCGTCGTCAACGTGGCCGAGGTGGCCAGCGTGGGCGGCCAGGTGCGCCAGTACCAGATCGTGCTCGACCCCGACAAGCTGCGCGCCTACAACATCCCGCACACCCGGGTGGTGGAGGCGGTGCAGCGCGCGAACCAGGAAGCCGGCGGCGCGGTGCTCGAACTCGGCGAGGCCGAGTACGTGGTGCGCGCCAGCGGCTACCTGACGTCGCTGGCCGACTTTCGCAAGATCCCGCTTGCCGCCACCGATGCCGGCGTGTCGGTGCGCCTGGGCGACGTGGCGCGGGTGCAGCTCGGCCCCGAGCAGCGCCGCGGCATCACCGAACTCGGCGGCGAAGGCGAGGCGCCGGGCGGCGTGATCGTGATGCGCTCGGGCAAGAACGCGCTGGAGACCATCGCCGCCGTCAAGGCCAAGCTGGAGGCATTGAAGCCGGGCCTGCCGCCGGGGGTCGAGATCGTGACGGTGTACGACCGCTCCAGCCTGATCGAGCGCGCGGTCGAGAACCTGCGCGACAAGCTGATCGAGGAGTTCGCGGTGGTCGCGCTGGTCTGTGTGCTGTTCCTGTTCCACCTGCGCTCGGCGCTGGTGGCCATCGTCTCGCTGCCGCTGGGCATTCTGGGCGCGTTCATCGTAATGCGCTACCAGGGCCCGGATGGAATCAGCGCCAACATCCTGTCGCTGGGCGGGATTGCGATTGCGATCGGCGCGATGGTCGACGCGGCGGTAGTGATGATCGAAAACGCGCACAAGCACATCGAGGCCTGGCACCTCGCGCACCCCGATCAGCCGCTGCGCGGCGATGAACAGTGGCGGGTGGTCGGCGACGCCGCGGTCGAGGTCGGGCCGGCGCTGTTCTTTTCGCTGCTGATCATCACGCTGAGCTTCATTCCGGTGTTCACGCTCGAAGCCCAGGAGGGCCGGCTGTTCGCGCCGCTGGCCTACACCAAGACCTATGCGATGGCGGTGGCCGCGGGGCTGTCGGTCACGCTGATCCCGGTGCTGATGGGCCTGCTGATCCGCGGCCGGATTCCGCCGGAAGCGCGCAACCCGTTGAACCGCTTTCTGATCGCCGTGTACCGCCCGCTGCTCGACGCAGTGCTGCGCTGGCCCAAGCTGACGCTGGTGCTGGCGGCCTTGATCGCTGCGGCGACCGTCTATCCGGTCTCCAGGCTGGGCGGCGAATTCATGCCGCCGCTCGATGAAGGCGACCTGCTGTTCATGCCGAGCGCGCTGCCGGGCCTGTCGGCATCGAAGGCCGGCGACCTGCTGCAACAGACCGACCGGCTGATCCGCACCCTGCCCGAGGTGCTGACGGTGTACGGCAAAGCCGGCCGCGCCGAGACCGCCACCGACCCGGCGCCGCTGGAGATGTTCGAGACCACGATCCAGTTCAGGCCGAAGAGCGAATGGCGCGCCGGCATGACACCCGACAAGCTGGTCGAAGAACTCGACCGCATCGTCAAGGTGCCCGGCCTGTCCAACGTGTGGGTGCCGCCGATCCGCAACCGCATCGACATGCTGGCCACCGGCATCAAGAGCCCGGTCGGCGTGAAGGTGGCCGGCGCCAGCCTGGCCGAGATCGACCGGGTGGCCGGCGAGATCGAACGCGCCGTGAAGAACGTGCCGGGTGTGTCGTCGGCGCTGGCCGAGCGGCTGACTGGCGGGCGCTACATCGACGTGGCCATCGACCGCGACGCCGCCGCGCGCCTGGGGCTGAACATCGCCGACGTGCAAAGCGTGGTGTCCTCGGCCATCGGCGGCGAGACCATCGGCGAAACGGTGGAAGGCTTGCAGCGCTTTTCCATCAACCTGCGCTACCCGCGCGAGCTGCGCGACTCGGTCGACAAGCTGCGCAGCCTGCCGGTGCTGACCGGGCGCGGCGCGCAAATCCGGCTGGGCGATGTGGCGCGCCTGTCCATCACCGACGGCCCGCCGATGCTGAAAAGCGAAAACGCGCGCCTGTCGGGCTGGGTCTATGTGGACATTCGCGGGCGCGACCTGAAGTCGGCGGTGGCCGACATGCAGCGCGCGGTGGCCGACAAGGTGAAAGTCCCCGCCGGATATTCGGTGTCGTGGTCGGGCCAGTTCGAATACCTGGAGCGCGCCACCGCGCGGCTCAAGGTGGTGGTGCCGGCCACGCTGGTGATCATCTTCACCTTGTTGTACCTGACCTTCCGCCGCTTCGACGAAGCCTTGCTGATCATGGCGACGTTGCCGTTTGCGCTGGTCGGCGGCTTCTGGTTGTTGCTGGCGCTGGGCCACAACATCTCGGTGGCCAGCGGTGTTGGCTTCATCGCGCTGGCCGGCGTGGCGGCCGAGTTCGGCGTGATCATGCTGCTGTACCTGAGGCACGCCTGGGACGCGCGCCAGGCCCGGGGCGAAACCGGCAACGAGGCGCTGCTGGACGCCATCCGCGAAGGCGCGGTGCTGCGGGTGCGGCCCAAGGCGATGACCGTGGCGGTGATCCTGGGCGGCCTGTTCCCCATCATGTGGAGCCATGGCACAGGCTCCGAGGTGATGCAGCGCATTGCCGCGCCGATGGTGGGCGGCATGATCACCGCGCCGCTGCTGTCGATGTTCGTGGTGCCGGCGGTCTATCTGCTGATGCGACGCTCGCGCTCACGGGTTGCGGCCCCTGCGGGTTGAATTCCGCGCGTGATCCGGTGCGCACAAACCGAAACGCGCTCCCTGGTGTGGGCCCCTATACTCGCCCGCTATGTTTCGTCGCTGGACCGCCCTGTTGCTGTTGTGCTGGTTGCCCCTGCAAGGCGCGTATGCCATGGCCGCCAGCTATTGCGCGCACGAGGCAGGCCCTGCCAGTCATGTCGGCCACCACGAGCACCAGCATGCGGATACCCGCACCGCTGGTGTCGCCGGCACGGCCGCTCTGGACGGTGTGGGCGGCGTGGGCGGTGCGGACAATGACTGCGCGCATTGCCATCTGGCCTGCGCCTGCGCATTGCCCTGCCAGGCCGATTCCGGCTCGATCAGGCCGCTGCAAGGCGCGCCCGTCACCTTCGATGCGCCGCACGCCTGGCGCCACCCCGACCCGCTCGAACACATTCCGCTCGCCCGCCCGCTGACCCTCGCCTGAAGTCGGCGCCTGGGCCCAGCCAGCGGCTGCCCGCCGGCTTCTCATCGTGTGTTTCACGGAGAAGCGGATGTCTTTCATGTTTCGGCGCGCCTGCGGGCTGGCCATTTCGTTTTCCATTTCGTTTTCAGTGTCGTTTTCGGTCGCGGCGGCGCCGCCGATGGACACCTTGTCTGCGGCCCTGGCTGCGGACGCGGCACCCCCCGCTGCCGAGGCAGGCGCGCTGCTGACCCTGCAGCAGGCGACTGCGCTGGCCTTGTCGGCCAATGCCGACGTGGCCGCAGCGGCGCGCGAAGTCGAAGCAAGCGAGGCCGCCGCGCTACAAGGCGGTGCAAGGCCCAACCCCGAGCTGTCGCTGACGCTCGAAGACACGCGCAGCGCCACGCGCAGCACCACCTTTCAGCTCAATCAGCCGATCGAAATGGGTGGCAAACGCGCCGCGCGAATCGACGCGGCCGAGCGCAGCCGCGACATCGCTGTGGCCGAACTGGCCGCGCGGCGCGCCGAACTGCGCGCTGCGGTGGCGGCGGCCTTCCAGGACGTGCTGGTGGCGCAAGAGCGCATCACCCTGGCGGCAGACGCGGTGGCCCTGGCTGCGCGGGCCAGCGACGCGACGGGCAAGCGTGTGCTCGCGGGCAAGATTTCCCCGGTGGAGGAAACGCGCGCCAAGGTCGCCGAGTCCACTGCCCGAATGGAGGCCGCGCAGGCGCAAACGCAGCTGCGCTCGGCGCGGCTGCGTCTGGCCGCCACCTGGGGCAACCTGGCGCCGCGCTTCGAACGCGCCGTGGGCGGTGCCGCCGACCTGCCGCCGCTGCCGCCGCGTGATGTGATCGACGCGCGGCTGGCCGCATCACCGAACCTCCAGCGCGCGCAGCTCGAAGTGCAGCGGCGGCGCGCGCTGGCCGAACTCGAACGCGCGCGCGGCGTGCCCGACCTGAGCCTGAGCCTGGGTCTCAAACGCAGCGCCGAACTCGGCCGCAACCAGGCCATCGTCGGCGTCTCGATTCCGCTGCCGGTGTTCGACAACAACCGCGGCAACCGGCTCGAAGCGCTGCGGCGCGAAGACAAGGCGCGCGACGAGCTGGCGGCCACGCGGATCAAGCTCGCCACCGAGGTGCTGCTGGCGCGCGAGCAACTGGACGCCGCGCGCGCCGAAGCCCAGAACCTGCAGGGCGACATCCTTCCCGGCGCGCAGAGCGCTTATGACGCGGCGAGCAAGGGTTTCGATCTGGGCAAGTTCAATTTTCTCGACGTGCTCGACGCCCAGCGCACGCTGTTCCAGGCCAAGTCGCAGTACCTGCGCGCACTGGCCGACGCGCACCGCGCAGCGGCCGACATCGACCGGCTGCTGGGCGACAGTCCGGAGCCCGGCGCGCAACACACCAACGCACTCACGAGGAGCACACAGTGACATCCGATTCAACTCAAAAGAAGGGCGCGCCGAAACAGGCGCTGCTGGTGGCGCTGGTGCTGGCCATCGGCGTGGCGGCCGGTGCCGCCATTCTGGGCAGCCAGCGGTCCACTCCGGCCGGCGACTCGCACAGCGGCCAGGCCGAGGCCAAGGGCGACGACAAGCACGATGAAAAGCAGCCCCACGCCGACCACACCGGCGAGAAAAAACCGAACAAGGGCCCGCACGGCGGCAAGCTGTTCGCCGACGGTGGTTATGGTTTGGAGCTGAGCATTTTCGAAACCGGTGTCGAGCCGCAATTCCGCATCCACACCTACCGCGACGGCAAGCCGGTCGACCCGGCAAAAAGCCAGGTCACCGTCACCATCGAGCGGCTGGGCCGCAAGCCTCAACTGTTCACCTTCACCAAGGAAGCCGACTACCTCAAGGGCAGCGCCAACGTCGAGGAACCGCACTCGTTCAGCGTTGCGATCGCGGCGCGGCACGAGGGCAAGGCCTACCACTTTGCGTTCGAGCAGGTCGAGGCGCGCGTGGCCATGAGCGACCAGCAGGTCCAGAGCAACGGCGTGCACATCGCCGCCGTGGGCCCGGCGCGCATCAGCGTGGTGCTGCAGTTGCTGGGTGAAGTGCGGCTGAACGAGGACCGCACCGTGCACGTGGTACCACGCCTGACGGGCCAGGTGGAATCGGTGGCGGGCAATGCGGGCGACCGTGTGCGGCGTGGCCAGGTGCTGGCGGTGCTGTCCAGCCAGACCTTGGCCGACCAGCGCAGCGAACTGCTGGGCGCGCAAAAGCGCCTCGCGCTGGCGCGCGCCACCGCCGACCGCGAGAAGAAGCTGTGGGAAGAAAAGATTTCGGCCCAGCAAGACCATCTGCAAGCCAACCATGCCTTGCAGGAGGCCGAGATTGCCGAGCAGTCGGCACGCCAGAAGCTGGTGTCGCTGGGCGCCGCGCCGCTGGTGTCGGGCCAGCTGACGCGCTACGAGATCCGCGCGCCGATCGACGGTGTCATCACCGAGAAAAACATCTCGGTCGGCGCGGTGCTGAAGGACGACGCCAACATCTTCGTCATCGCCGACCTGTCGACCGTGTGGGTCGAGGTGGACGTGCAGGCCAAGGACGTGAACGTGGTCAAGGTCGGCCAGAAGGCGAGCGTCAAGGCCACGAGCTTCGAGGCCCAGGCGAACGGCACGCTGTCGTATGTGGGCTCGCTGGTGGGCGAGCAGACGCGCAGCGCCAAGGCGCGCGTGGTGCTGCCCAACCCCAAGGGCATCTGGCGGCCGGGCCTGCCGGTCAACGTGGAGCTGGTGGCCGAAGAAGTCGAGGTGCCTCTGGCCATCGCGGCCGATGCGGTGCAGACCTTGCGCGACTCGAAAGTGGTGTTCGGCCGCTACGGCGACAAGTTCGAGGCCCGCCCCGTGGAGCTGGGTCGCAGCGATGGAAAAACCGTCGAGGTGCTCGGCGGCCTGGAGCCGGGCGAGCGCTATGCCTCACGCAACAGCTTCTTGATCAAGGCGGACATCGGCAAGGCCGGTGCGAGCCACGATCACTGAGGAGACCACGATGAAGCAGATCACCGCCGTCATCCAGCCGCACATGCTCGAACCGGTCGACCATGCCTTGCACCAGTTGCCGCATTTCCCCGGCTTCACGATGTGGCGCGGCCGGGGCGAAAGCCGCGGGCGCGACCCGGGCCACGCCTGGCACCCGACCAGCGCCGACCTGGCCGGCCATTCGGACGTGGTGCTGCTGATCGCCTGCGCCGACGAATTCGCGCCGGCCATCGTGCAGACGATCCAGAAGCACGCCCGGACCGGCCGCTCCGGCGATGGCCTGATCACCGTCGTGACCCTCGACGAGGTGGTGCGCATTCGCACCGACGAGCACGGCGACAGCGCCGTCTAAAGCCCCTGCAACGGAACGAACCATGCTCGACAAACTGCTTCAATTTGCGATCCAGCAGCGCTGGGCCGTGCTGCTGCTGGCAATGGCGATGGGCGCTTTGGGCGTCTACAACTACCAGCGCCTGCCGATCGACGCGGTGCCCGACATCACCAACGTGCAGGTGCAGATCAACACCGAGGCGCCAGGCTATTCGCCGCTCGAAACCGAACAGCGCATCACCTTCCCGGTGGAAACCGCGATGGCCGGGCTGCCCGACCTGGAGCAGACCCGTTCGCTGTCGCGCTACGGCCTGTCGCAGGT
>JANORB010000165.1:0-41072 GCA_031415135.1 Methylibium sp. | reverse complement strand
GGCGGGGCAGCCGATGTCCGCCACGTTCATCGCCAGCGGCAGCAAGGTGTGTGTGCTCGGATTCAACGAGCTGATCGTGCGGCCGTTCGGCACCAGGCCGTTCGTGTACTGCGGCGCCATCGGGCCGGTGCCGCTGCACGCGGGTGTGGCGGCAGAAGTGAGCCGCGCCCTGCGCTTGCTGGCGGCTGAGTTTTCGATCTGCGGCCTGGGCAGCCTGGACTTCATGCTCGACGGTGAGACCGTCTCGCTGCTGGAGCTCAACCCGCGCCCTGGCGCCAGCATGGCCTTGTATGCCCATCACCTTCCGCACGGTGTGATGGCGGCCCACGTGCGGGCTTGTCTTGGTGCCGAATTGCCGTCGCTCGCGCCCGCGCCCGCGCACGCGCTCGTGCGCGGCACCGAGAACGTGTTCGCGCGGCGTCCGTTGGCG
Source organism: Methylibium sp. (assembly GCA_031415135.1). GTDB lineage: Bacteria > Pseudomonadota > Gammaproteobacteria > Burkholderiales > Burkholderiaceae_C > LGRD01. The sequence continues at coordinate 40,642 of JANORB010000165.1, read as the reverse complement.
CTCGATGAGCGGGCAGCGGCGCGCCTGGCCCGCTTGCCGCACAGCCACGACCTGCCCTGGTCCGCCGCATCCTTCAATGCCGGCGACCCGGTCTGCAGCGTGAGCGCCGAGGGCGCCACCGCCGGGCACGTCAGAAGCCGATTGACCGAGCGCCGCGAGGCCTTGCTGAACACCCTGGAGACATGGACATGAGCGACATCACAGCGCCGCTGGCGGCCACCCGATTGAGCGTCAACGGATTGACCCGGCCGCTGGTGGAGCGCCTGCTGGCCGAGGCCGATGCGCTTGGGGTGCTGGCCACCACCGACGCCACCGGTGCCTGCATCGTCGACGCCGGCATCCACGCGCGCGGCAGCATCGCGGCCGGTTTGCTGATCGGCGAGATATGCATGGGCGGGCTGGGGCGCGTGAGCTTGCGCAGCGGTGGCCACGAAGGCTGGCCCACCTGGCTGGAGGTGCGCAGCTCGCAGCCGGTGCTGGCCTGCCTGGGCAGCCAGTACGCGGGCTGGAGCCTGGTGGCCAGCAAGGAAGAAACCGGCGCCAAGAAGTTCTTTTCGCTCGGCTCGGGGCCGGCGCGCGCGCTGGCGGGCAAGGAAAAGCTGTTCGCCGAACTCGGCTACCGCGATCGCCATGAGTCCGGCGTGCTGGTGCTGGAGGTGGACCGCCCGCCGCCCAGGGTCATCATCGACAAGCTGCTGCGCGACTGCGGTTTGCAGCCGGCGGGGCTGACGCTGATCCTGACGCCCACGACCAGCCTGGCCGGCAGCACCCAGGTGGTGGCGCGGGTGCTGGAGGTGGCGCTGCACAAGGCCCACGAACTCGGTTTCGCGCTGGGCGATGTGCTTGACGGCGCCGCCGCCGCGCCGCTGCCGTCGCCCAGCCCGGACGGCGTGCAGGCGATGGGCCGGACCAACGACGCCATCCTGTACGGCGGCCGCGTGCACCTCACGGTGCGCGGCGACGACGCGGCGGCGCGTGCGCTGGCGCGGCAGCTGCCATCGAGCAACTCGCGCGATTACGGGCGTTCGTTCGCCGACATCTTCAGGGCCGCCGAATACGACTTCTACAAGATCGACGGCTCGCTCTTTGCGCCCGCCGAAGTCTGGGTCAGCAACGTCGACAGTGGCAACACCTGGCATGCCGGGGCGCTGAACATGGCCTTGCTGCAAAGCCTGTGGTTGAAGGACGCCTGAACATGCAGCCGCTGTCCGCGGCCGGCCTGCGCGTGGCCATCATGACCGACGAAATCGGCTGGCACACCCGGCAGCTGCAGGCAGCGCTGCGCGAACGCGGCGCAGTGGGCCGCTGTGTGGACCTGGCCGACTGCCGCATCGACACCGGCGCCAGCTGGCACGGCCTGGTCATCCCCGGTTTCGGCCAGTCGCTGCCCGACGCGGCGCTGGTGCGCGGCATCGCCGGCGGCACGTTCGAGCAGGTGACCAAGCGGCTGGGTGTGCTGCATGGCCTGCGCGAATTGGGCGTGCCGGTGTACAACGACGCGCGCGCGATCGAGCGCAGCGTCGACAAGGCGATGACCAGCCTGCTGCTGCACGCGGCCCGCATTCCGACGCCGCCCACCTGGGCCACCGAATCGGTGGCCGAAGCGCAGCGGATCGCCATGCGCGAGGGCGCGGCCGGGCACGCGCTGGTGCTCAAGCCGCTGTTCGGGTCGCAGGGCCGCGGCCTGCAATTGGTCGGCACGCTGGACGGTATTCACCACGCCGTGCCCGCGCTGGCCCGGGACCACGGCTCGCTGGCCTATTTGCAGCGCTTCATTCCACCGCTGTCGAGCCCGGGTTTCGACTGGCGCGTGCTGGTGGTCGGCGGGCGCGCCATCACGGCCATGCGGCGGGTCAGCGCGCACTGGATCCACAACGTCGCGCAGGGCGCGGCGTGCGAGGCGGCGCCGTTGACGCCGGACGCGCCATTGGCGCATTGGGCCGAGGCCGCTGCAAACGCGCTCGGCCTGGACTGCGCCGGCGTCGACCTGATGCCCGCCGCCGGCCCGCAGCCGATCCAGGTGATCGAAGTCAACGGGGTCGCGGCGTGGCGCGGGCTGCAGCGCGTCACCCGCTTCAACATCGCCCAGGCCATCGTCGACGATCTGCTGAGCCGCCGGGTCGCCGGCGCGCGGCGCGCCGAGGCGGAGCGCGCATGACGCCCGAGCCCGAGCCAGAGCCTGCGCCTGCGCCTGCGCCCAAGCCAGCGCCCGAGCCAGCGCCCGAGCCAGCGCCCGAGCCCGCCCGAGCCGCGTTCCTGCGCGCCTGCGAGCTGGATGTGCGGGTGCGCAAGCCGGGCAACGTCAGCCAGGCTTCGGCGGGGCACGGCATGGACGCGGCGCTGTTCCTGGCCAGCGCGCAAGCGGCGGCCGGCCCGCTTTGCGCGCGTGGCGCACGGGTCGGGCAGCGCGTCGAGGAAGCCGTGCACGCCAGTTGGCGCGTGGCCGGCTGCAACACCAACCTCGGCATCCTGTTGCTGTGCGCGCCGATCGCGCTGGCGGTCGAACGGCAGCCCGCCGCCACCACCCAGCGGGCCCTGCGCGCCGCCATCAACCGGGTGCTGGCCGACCTGAACACCGGCGATGCCGTTGCCACCTATCGGGCGATCGTGCGCGCCAACCCGGGCGGGCTGGGCGCGGCCGAGCAGCAGGACGTGCACCAGGTTCCGCGCGTCGACCTGCGCAGCGCCATGGCGCTGGCCGCGCAGCGCGACAGCATCGCGCTTCAGTATCGCGACGGTTATGCCCAGGTGTTCGAGATCGGCCTGGCCGCGCTGGGCTCAGCGTTCGCGCCGGGTGCCGATGACCCGCGCGGGGGTGGCCCCGACGCGGCCACGGTCGCCGCCGTCCAGCGTGCCTACCTGGCGCTGCTGAGTGCGATCCCCGATTCACACATCGTCCGCAAGCGCGGTGCCGGCAGCGCCGCCCTGGTGATGCGCGACGCCACAGCGTGGCACGGCCGTGCGCAGGCGGGCGCGGACCTGGACTCCGACCCTGATTTCGCGGCCTGGGACAGCGCGCTCAAGGCCGACGGCATCAACCCCGGCACCACCGCCGACCTGCTGGTGGCCAGCATGATGATCGCCGGGCTGACGCGCGCCAAGTGTTCCAAAAAGGGATGGGCCTTAGGGGTAAGGGAGGGGGTCCGAAGCGCGCCTGGGTCGTGATACCGTGCCGCACGCGTTGGCCCGTGCGCCAGTGTCGTGATCACCCCAGAACCCCAGACAGGAGCAAGAAAACCATGGCAAAGATTGATCGCATGATGGTCGGAGAGTCGCTGATCGGTGACGGCAACGAGATTGCCCACATCGACCTGATCATCGGGCCGCGCGGCAGCGCCGCCGAAAGCGCGTTCGCCCACGCGCTGGTCAACAACAAGGACGGATTCACCTCGCTGCTGGCGGTGGTGGCCCCCAACCTGTTGGCCAAGCCGGCCACCGTGATGTTCAACAAGGTCACCATCAAGGGTGCCAAGCAGGCGGTGCAGATGTTCGGCCCGGCCCAGCGCGCGGTCGGCATGGCGGTGGCCGATTGTGTCGAGGACGGCACCATTCCGGTCGGCGAAGCCGACAACCTGTTCATCTGCGTCGGCGTGTTCATCCACTGGCAGGCCGAAGACGACAAGAAGATCCAGGACTTCAACTACCGCGCCACCAAAGAGGCGCTCAAGCGCGCCGTCGCGGGTTCGCCCACTGCGGCCGAAGTGGTGGCCAAGAAGGGCTCGTCGCCGCACCCGTTTGCACCGAACTGAAAACGGACGCTGCAAACTGAAAAGGCCGACCGGGCGACCGGTCGGCCTTTTTTGCATGCCCCGCGCCGGTGCGCTACCGCCCGCCAGGGACCATGCCCGCGCCGATCAACTGAAGCACGGTGGCGCCGCTGCGCGGTTGCGCCGGCGCTGCCGGTGCGCTGCGTTCGATCAACACCCCGACCGCGTCGACATCGTCGAACTTCTTCGGTTTCACGACCTTCACGCGCACCCAGCGCGCACCGAACTCGTTCAACAGAATATCGGCCACGGTCTCGGCGAACGCCTCCAGCAGTTGCAGCTTGTGTTCGCGCAGCAGGGTGCGCAGCCGTTCGGCGACGACGCTGTAGTCGATGGTGTCGACGATGCGGTCGGTGCTGCAGGCCTGCGCGCGCGGCACGCCGGCGTGCAGGTCGATGACGATCGGCTGGGTGCGGTGCAGTTCGCTCTCGTGAATGCCGATCACGGTCTCGCCGACGAAGCCTTCGATGAAGATCACGTCCATCGCCTGCTGCGCCTCGGCCGAAGCGAGGGGCGACATGGCAAACGGCAGATCGGGTCGGGTCAGGATCACAGGGTTCTCCGGTGGGGTTCGCGAGCGGCGCAGCCGCGAGGGTGTATGGTATTTCACCCGCTGCGACGCGGGCGCGCAACCCGCACAATCACGGGCCCGCAGCGTTGATGCGACAGGCGTGCCGCGCGGCGCCGTCCGACCCGATCCGAAGATGCCCGACCTCGCCCCGCCCCTCGCCGAACCCGATGACGACACGCCTGCGTTGGCCGCGAGCCGGCGTTCGCGCTTTGCCTGGTGCATCACCGGCTCGGGCCATTTTCTGGACGAAGCGATGGCGATCGCCGCGCGCCTGCCCGGGTGCGACCTGTTCCTGTCGGCGGCCGGTGAAGAGGTGCTGGCGATCTACAAGATGGGCCTGGACGAGTTGAAACCGCGCTTCCGCGTGTTTCGCGACAAGACCGCCAGCGGCGTGCCGGTGGGCATGCTGTACGAGGACGTTTATCACACCGTCGTCGTCGCTCCGGCGACCAGCAACACGGTGGCCAAATGTGCGTTCGGCATCAGCGACTCGTTGCCCACCAACATGTTCGCGCAGGCCGGCAAGCTCGGCATTGCCGGCATCGTGTTCGCGTGCGACACCGAGCCGGTGGTGGTGACGCGCTCGCCACACGACTGGGTGACGCTGCGGCCGCGGCAAATCGAGTTCGACAACGTCGACCGTCTGCGCGCCATCGACTTCTGCCAGGTGGTGTGTTCGCCGAGGGAACTCGAAGCCGCGCTCGACCAGCGCATGGCGCAACTCGGGCTCGCATGGAACACATCGTCTTCCTGACCGGCCGGCTGGCGCAGGCGTCGCTGCGGCGCGTGCTGGCCGGCATCACCGACGCGCCCTTCACCTGGGAGGTGCGCGAGATCGGCCTGCAGGTGGCCGCGCTGATGACCGCCGACATGATCCGCCGCCGTGTCGCCGCGCCGGTGCTCAGCGCAGCGCGCGATGGTTTGCCGGAGAAGCGCGCCGACCGCCTGATGGTGCCGGGCCGCTGCCGCGGCGACCTCGACGCGTTGACGCTGCACTTCGGCATTCCGGTGCTGCGCGGGCCCGAGGAACTGAAAGACCTGCCGCGCCACTTTCAACGTGCGGCCCAGCCGCTCGACCTGAGCGAGTACGAGGTGGCGATCTTTGCCGAGATCGTCGATGCGCCGCGCCTGACGGTGGCGCAGATCGTGGCGCGCGCCCAGCTGCTGGCGGCCGACGGCGCCAACGTCATCGACATCGGCTGCCTGCCCGAAACCGCGTTCGACCACCTCGAAGACAGTGTGCGCGCGTTGAAGGCCTGCGGCCTTTCAGTCAGCGTCGATTCGGTCAACACCGACGAGTTGCTGCGCGGCGGCCGCGCCGGCGCCGACTACCTGCTGAGCCTGACGATCGACACGCTGTGGGTGGCCGACCAGGTCGCCTCCACGCCGATCCTGATCCCGCGCGAGCCGGCCGACGAGGCCTCGCTGTTCGGCGCCATCGAGGCGATGGAACAACGTGGCCGCGCCTTCCTGGCCGACGCCATCCTCGATCCGATCCCGTTCGGCCTGGCGCGCTCGATCGTGCGCTACCACCGGCTGCGCGAACGTTTTCCCGACGTGGCCATCATGATGGGCGTGGGCAACGTCACCGAGCTGACCGAGGCCGACACCAGCGGCATCAATGCGGTGCTGTTCGGCATTGCCGCCGAACTGCGGGTGGCCGCGGTGCTCACCACGCAGGTGAGCCAGCACGCGCGCAGCGCGGTGCGCGAGGCCGATGTGGCGCGCCGCGTGATGCATGCGGCGGCGCGCAGCGGCAGCCTGCCCAAGGGCATGACCGACGCGTTGATGACGGTGCACGCCAAACATCCGTTCCCCGACACGGCGGCCGAAATCGAAGCCATCGCGGCCCAGGTGCGCGACCCCAACTTTCGCGTCCAGGTGTCCGAACGCGGTGTGCATGTCTACAACCGCGACGGCCACCGGCTCGGGCAGGGCGCGTTCGAACTGTGGCCGCAACTGAAGCTGGAAAATGATGCGGCGCACGCGTTCTACATGGGCGTCGAACTCGCCCATGCCGAGATCGCCTGGCGTCTGGGCAAACGTTATGTGCAGGACCAGCCGCTGGACTGGGGGGTGGCGGTGGCCTCCACCGCGCAAGACCTGAACGCCTGGTGCGCGCCGGCAAGCACACGGAGAGCAACATGAACGACGTGATCTATGAATGTGTGGTCACCACGCTCTCGCCCAAGGGCGCGCCGCATGTGGCGCCGATGGGTGTGCGCTTCGAGCCGGGCGTGGTGGTGCTGATGCCGTTCGTGCCGTCGATGACGCTGGGCAACATCCTGGCCACGCGCCACGCGGTGCTCAACACCGTGCTCGACACGCGCGTGTTCGCCGGCTGCGTGACCGGCCGCAAGGACTGGCCCAGCTCGAAGGCCGAGCGAATCAACGGGGTGCGGCTGGATTGCGCGCTCAGCCATGTCGAGCTGCGGCTGGAGTCGATGAACGACGACGACGCGCAGCGCCCGGTGCTGCGCATGGCGCGGGTGCATGAGGTGCACCACGCGCCGTTCATCGGCTTCAACCGCGCGCAGGCGGCGGTCATCGAAGCGGCGGTGCTGGTGAGCCGGCTGCACATGCTCAGGCCCGACAAGGTCGACACCGAAATGGCCTACCTTCAAATCGCCATCAACAAGACCGCCGGCCCGCAGGAACATGAAGCCTGGGGCTGGCTTCAAGAGGCGGTGGCGAAACATCGCGCGGCGCAGAAGCCGGCATCATGAAGCAGAACCCGATGCGCCTGCTGGTGAGCGTTCGCAGTGTCGGCGAGGCCTTGCTCGCCGCGGACGGCGGCGCCGATTTCATCGACCTGAAGGAGCCGTCCGCCGGCGCGCTGGGCGGCTTGCCGGTGGCGACGATTCGCGCCATCGTTGCCGCGTTGCGTGAACGCGGCATCGGTTTGCCGGTGAGCGCCACCATCGGCGACCTGGCCATGCACGAGGTGGATTTGATCCTGGCGCGGGTGGCCGCCGTGGGCGCCTGCGGGGTTGATTACGTGAAGGTCGGAATCACCCGCGACGCCGGCGCTTCCAGCGTGCTGGCGGCGTTGGCCGCGTGCCCGCAGACCATCGTGCCGGTGTTCATCGCCGATCGCGGCATTCACATGGCGCGTGTCGACCAAGCCTGCGCACTGCGCTTTCCCGCCGTGATGGCCGACACCGCGAACAAGCTGGCCGGCAGCCTGTTCGACGTGCTGCCGGTGTCTGAGCTGCAGCGTTTTGTGGCCCGCGTTCGCCAGGCAGGCGCGCTGGCCGGGCTGGCGGGGGCGTTGCGCCTGCATCACCTGGCCGCACTGCAAGGCCTGGCGCCCGACTTCGCCGGCTTTCGCACGGCCGTCTGTGGCGCCGATCGAAGCGCCGCGCTCGACCCGGAGCGCCTGCGCGGCCTGGTGGCCGCTGTGCATGCCCTGGCCGGCCGCGTCGCGGTTTGACGCGGGGGCGCGGCACAGAAGTCCATGCCGGTGTTGACCCGTTCATCGAAGTGGTCGCGGTGCCCGGCCGCCGTCAAGCGCCGTGGCCGGGTCGAGCCTGGCGCCTTGTCACGCGCCCCTGGTGCGCAAGACCACGATGATGGCGTCCAGCCGTTCGGATTGCCCGGCCTGCGGGCTTGAATGGCCGATGGCCGCAGCCATCAAATCCTCGATGCTGGCGGGCACCACGGCGCCGGCCACGGGCCGGCCTTCCAGCGCAGCCTTCATCGCCCGCAGCTTCAGGTCGCGCCGCGCCGCCTGCCATGCGGGTGGCGATGCGATGGCGAGTGCGGATTCCAGCTGCAACAGCGCGCTGTCGAGCGCGACGATGGCGCCGGCGCCGGGCCGCTGCGGCGCCGCTGGCAGCGACCCGCCGGCGCGCTGCCAACGCGCGGCCAGTGCCTGCTCCCACGGCAGCGGCAGCGGCGCGACGGCGGTCCAGCGCCCGCCCAGGCTTTCAAGCGCCGCCTCGCCCTCGCCGGCGGCGGCGGATCGCTCAAGCTCGCCGCACAACGCCAGCTTCGCGCACAGCGCATCGAAGCGGGCCTGCTGGATTCGGTGCGCGCTGCCGGCCAGCAGCTGCAACGCGTTCTGGTGCGCGGCCTGAATGTGGGCATCGAGCGCGGCCGCCAGGTGGCGCGGAACGTCGCCCGCCTGCCTTAATTCGGCATCGACATCGGCCAGCGTGCGCTGGATGGCGCCGGCGAGGGACTGCTCCGTCACCGCTTCGAGGCGCGCCACGGCAGCCTGCTTGGCGGCGAAGTTGGCCAGCAGCTGCGCCTCGAACGCGCTCGCGGCCGCATCACGTTGCACGAACACGGCATCGGTGGCGGCCTTGAACTCGGCCCACAACGCGGTTTCAACGGGGCGCGTCAACGGCAGTGCTCGGGCGTGTTGCTGCCATTCGTCCTGCAACTCGCGCACGCGGGCAATCAGGTCGCGGCTCTGAGGGCTGGCGCCGGCCTGGGCATTCAGCGCCTTGGCGCGCGCCACCAGTTGTTCGCGCTCCGCTTGCGCCACGCGGCGGGCCTGTTGCAGCGGCGCTTCGATGCGCGCCATGCTGGCCTGCATGCGCTCCAGCAGCTTGTCGCGCGCCTTGTGCGGCACGGTGTGTTCGACCGGCCCGCACTTGCGCCACTCGAGCTGGAAGTGATCGAGTGCGCGCGCCCGCTCTTTCCAGTCGGCGCGCCCTTCGGTCGCAGCGTCCGGTGCGTCGGCAGCGGCATCGACGGCCTCCAGCGCGGCCAGCAGTTGCAGGCGCGCTTGCAGGTTCTCCTTGCGCCGGGCCTTCAACTGGTCGAGGTGTGCCGCGACCGGCTCGTGGGCGGTTTTCAGCGCCGCATCGAACCTGTGCCACAGGGTCTGGTTGGTGGCGCCGCCCAGGCGGTCCAGTTCTTTCCAGCGCTTGCGCAAATCGTCGATCGCGTCGCCCAGCGCCTTGACCGGCAGCTTGGCCGACTGCAACGGGTCGGCCACCGCTGCGGCCGTGGCGGCGGCCAGCGTTTGCGCTTCCTGCACCAGGTCGTCGCGCGCGCGCCCACCGCCCCAATGTTGCCAACCCTTCAGGCGCGCCACCTCGGCGTGCAGTGCGCTCAGGCGCCCGCGCAAGGCCTCGGGCACCGCGCCGTTGCCGACCGCCGCGTCGATGGCGACGAGCTGCCGGTGGGCCTCGCCCAGGTTGCCGGCTTCAAGGGCGGCTTCGGCCTGCCGCAGCCATGGGGCCATGGCATCGGCGCGCACTTGCCGGGCTTGCTGCCGGGCGGCCAGCCTGGCAGCCCTGCGCTGCTCCTGCTGTTCCGCCGAGGCAAGGTCTGGCGCGGCGGGCAGCGGCGGCTGGGCTTGCTCGAAGCGCTGGTTCAGCAGCGCGGCGATGTGCGGGTCGGCGACCGGCGCCAGCGCTTGCCAACGCTGGTTGGGCGAGGGCAGGGCGTCGCCCTCGGGTCGCTCCTCGACGCCCTCTTCGGCCGGCGTGGCCGGTGACGGCGCGGATTGCAAGGTGTCGAGCAGGTCCAGCCGCTCTTCGATGGCCGCAGCCTGCAGCAGACCGGCCTGTAACGCATCATTCAGCGCGTCAATCAGCGAGTCAATCAGCGCGGCAGCGCCAGCGTGGTCGGGCATGCCTTGCTGCAATGCGCGCACGGCCGCGCTGGCGCTGGCCAGCGCGGCGCGGTCCGTGGTGCCGGCGGCCACCTCGATGGACGCGGCTTTCAATGTTTGCAGGGCCTGTTGGGCCGCGGCCATCCAGCGTTGGATCTGCAGCGCGCGTTCGCCGCGCTCGCGGGTCAACGCGGTGAGCTGGGCCGACAGGCTGGCGAACCGGTCTTTGCGCGCGTCGTCGAGCAGGCCGGCGTCGAGCGCCAGCCAGGCGCGGTCGAGTTCGACCAGGCGGTTGGTCGGGATGGTGTGCTCAGTGAGCAACGCGCCGGCGGACTCGATCAGCTGCGACGCGCGCTCGCGCGCCACCCGCTGCGCCACCGCCGCCTCATGGCGCTGTTTGGCGGCACGGTGCACGCGCCGGTCATGGGTGCGGAATTCGCGCTCGGCGGCTTTCAGCGCGGCTTCACCGCTGAGCGCTGCGATGGCGGCACATTTCAGGTCGATGTGGGGCGCCTGTTTGGCGATGTCGAGCAAGGCCGCGTCGTCGGCGCCGGCCGCCTCCAGCCTGGCCTGCCACGCGGCGAGGGCGTCGACCGAGGCGCCTGCATCGGCAACGGCAGGCACGGCGGCGCTGGCCGCGGGCGCTGGAGAGGCGGCCAATGTCTCGGGTGAATCTGACTTCTTCTTGAACATCCAGCCAAGCATTTGTTGCGAGCCTCGATCAATGGGGGTGCGCTGAACTGTCGCTTCGGTGAAGCGCCATCGCGGCCGGACCGCAGTGTTTCACAAATGCAAGGGCGTGCCGTTGAGCTTGCCCGGCTTCCTACAATCGCCGCACCCGCAGTGAGGAGCACGTGATGATCGTCGAGCGCATCTGGACCGGCAACGCCTACCGCAACTTCAACTACCTGATCGCCTGCCCGGACACCGGCGAGGCGCTGGCCATCGACCCGCTGGAGCATGAAAAGACGCTGGCCACCGCCCGCGTCAAAGGCTGGCGCATCACGCAAATCCTCAACACCCACGAGCACCACGACCACACCGGCGGCAACGCCGCCGTGGTCGCCGCCACCGGCGCCAAGGTGATTGCGCACCACCGCGCCGGCGCGCGCATTGCCGGTGTGGACCGCGGCGTCAAGGCGGGCGACGTGATCAAGGTCGGCACATCGGTGGAACTTGAATGCCTGGACACGCCCGGCCACACGATGTGCCACATCTGCCTGCGCTCGCACACCGATCAGCCGGCGCTGTTTTCCGGTGACACGCTGTTCAACGCCGGCGCCGGCAATTGCCACAACGGCGGCGACCCGTCCGCGCTGTACACCAGCTTTGCTGAACAACTGGCCCGGCTGCCGGACGACACACTTGTCTATCCAGGCCACGACTACATCGAGAACAACCTCAGGTTCACGCTGGCGCGCGAGCCCGACAATCCGGCCGCGCGTGCGCTGCTGCCACGCGTGGCGGGCCAGGACCCGGCCACCTCGGCCGTCACCACGCTGGCGCAGGAGAAGACTTTCAACACCTTCTTCCGGTTGACCAGCCCGAGCCTGATCGCCGCGCTGCGCGAGACCTTTCCGGACCTGCCGGAGCAACCCGACCCCCGAACCGTGTTCGTCAAGCTGCGTGAATTGCGAAACAAGTGGTGACCAATTGGCGCGTGATTCCCCCCCAGCGTTAGGGATGCCGCCGGCGAGGTGAGCGCCTAAAGTCAATCTGGACCCTCAGTCCAAGGAGACCCACGATGGCCACCAAACCCGGCGCTGCCAGCAGCGTTCCCATCTTCGTTCAACTGACCGACGCGCAAGCCGACGACAAGCTCGACGCCTTGCAGGCGGTGCTGTTCGATCGCAACGGCGCGATTGCGGCAAGCACGCTGCTGAAGGTCACTGGCAAAGGCGCTGCCTTGCAGGCCCAGGGCTCGCTGTCGGCCACGGCGCAGCAGTTGCAATCGGGCAGGCTGGTGATTGCGCCGGTGGTCGGCGACGCCGACAAAGCAGGGCTGACCCGCCAGCGGCTCGAAAAGCAACTGGGCGGCTTCACCGTGCCGCTGCGGCTCGATTTGCGCGACCCCCGCATCGAGCTGAAGATTGCGCGCCCGTACTGGGAGCGCTGGCCTGTGCTGTGCGCCTGCTGGATCCGCGGCCGGCTGGTCAAGCGCGTGCTGCTGGCCGACGGCTCGGTGGTCGACTTGCCGGTCTGCCATTCGCGCGTGACGATCTGCGAGGTCGATCGCTGGCGCCTCATCATCGACCGTTTTCCGTGGGCCGAGCTGCTGCGGCTGCGCGATGACCTGCTGGAAGTGATCCGGCGTCGATTGCCGATCCCCGAGCCCGACCCCGACCCGTTCCCGCATGCGCTGGCGGGTGCGCTGATCCAGCCGGTCACGCCGTTGCAGCGCCGGTCGGCGGCGCTGCCGGCCGAGGCCTTGCGCCGCATCGGCGTGGCCGACGAGGTGCGGCTGCAGGCCGCCGCGCCGGCGCCATTGCTGCTCAACGAGGCCACGCTGCGCTTGCGCGACGTGAGCGCGCTGGCGCTGCGCGCCGACCTGCTCGCCAACCTCGAACTGCTGCGCCCGTATTTTTGCTGGGTCCCCTGGCTGGAGCCGTGGTTCATCACCACCCGACAGTGTTTCGGCCCGATCGCCACTGATGAACAAGGGCGCTTCAGCTTTTTCTACCGGCACGACTGTGGCGATCACGACCAACCCGACGTCTACATCTCCGCCGAACAACTGATCGGCGGCAGCTGGACCACCATTCACGCGCCGCCGCTGCGCTGCCACACGATCTGGGACTACCACTGCGGCGACGAGATCACGGTGGTCGTCAGCGACCCGCGCGCGCTGCCGTGCATCCCCGACGTGCCCACGGTTCCGCCCACCGGCGTGGACAAATGGGTCATGCCGATGGCCGTCGGCAGCACCTGGATTCGCGGCACGGCTGCGGCCGGCCCCAGCCCGAACGGCTGGGTGCGGCCCGACGGCATGACCAACTACGGCGCCATCGTCGACGCGCCGTTTGGCGGGACGCTGGGCTTTCGCCAGCAGCACTCGCTGGCCATACCGAACGTCGGCGCCAACGGGCAGTACTTCTACCGCTGGTCGTTCCGGCGCGGCAGCGCGGGCAGCTGGACCAAGATGCTCGACCCGGTGAGCCGTACCTACGTGCGCGACATCCCCGGCCCGCAGGTCCAGTTTCCGGCCGTGCAGCTCGGGCCCCAGCCGGGTGAATTGTTCCGCTTCAAGCCGGCCTTGTTCAGCCCCGCCGACTGGGGCATTTCGACGGCGGGCGACCCGGCCGGAACGCAGTATTACTGGCCGGTGGACAACAGCATCGGCGACATCTACGCCGCGCGCTGGACCACGCCGGGCAGCGCCAGCGCGTTGGCGGCGCCGGCCTTGGCCGGCAACCACCAGGTCAAGCTCGAGGTGTTCGACAGCCTGGGCAACCTGGTGATGCCGGGGCCGGCAACGTTTGCATTCGTGGTGCCGGACCACTTTGCCGGCGACACCTTGTTCACGCGCTCCGCCGCGCCCTCTGAACTGGACGGCGCGGGCTTCGTGTTCACGCTGCTGGTCGACAACTCGCGCTGCAGCGCCAACATCCTGCCGCCCACGCTGTCCACCGGCGCGGGCGTGGACGACTGCGGTTTCCTGCGCTACACCGTGGGCACCACGCTGACGCTGGCCTTCGATGCCCAGCACCCGCACAACCGCGCGACCTTCGGCTTCGGGCTGGTTCGCGGGGTCTTCGGTGTACCGGCCGCCGCAGCCGGTGGAGAAGTGGGTGCGCTGGGCAGCGGCCTGTACACCGGTTCGGGTTCGGGCAACTTCAGCCATGCGTTCCCGGTGGCGAGCTTGCTGGGCCCGCTGCCGGGCCACCCCGGCAGTTGCACCAACGCCGCGTTTTCGGCCAATCTCGACCTCGACGCCAAGGCCACCGACGGCAACAGCCGGATCGACCACTACGACGCGGGGTTTGTGCGCGCGTTTGCACTGGCGCAGCAGTAACGACACGGGGTCGGCCGGGCATTGCGGGCGGCCAGATGGCCAGGCGGCCGGGCGGCCAGGAGGGCTCAATACGGGGCAGCGAGCAAGCCCTGTGAAAAATGAGGGGTGACTCCTACGCAAGACTACGCCGCGACTCTGCGAAGGTTGCAAGGTCGGTTGATGGCCTCACGCGGTGGTGCCGTTATCCGACTGATCGTGGTCGACTTCAGGCTCATGGACCGCATAGCCGCATTCGATCTTCTTCGCGCGGTACATCGCGGCATCGGCGTTCTGGATCAACGCTTCCCCAGAGACGCCACCAGCCGGGTAGATGGCAATCCCGATACTCGGCCTGACGGTTAGTTGCTTCTCTCCCACGCGAATGGTCCGCGCGAGGTTTTCGATCACGGCGGCGGCGATCCTCTCGACGTTGTCTCGGCCTTGTGGATTCATCAACAGGTAAAGGAACTCGTCGCCGCCATTGCGGCACACGGTGTCCTCGTCCCGCGTTTCCTGCGCGAGCCGCTTCGCAACCTCCTTCAACACGATGTCGCCCGCGGCATGCCCGTGAACATCATTCACGTTCTTGAAGCGATCGAGATCGAGAAACATCACGGCCACCGTCCAGTCGTGGCGTTCTGCAAGCGCGAGGGCGTGCGAAAGCCGATCATCGAACAGCGCTCGGTTGGGCAGGCCTGTGGTGTGGTCGTGCAATGCCCTGAAATTGGCTCGCTCCTCGCTCGCCAGCGCGGACGCGAGGGACGCGGTGGTTTCCGCCAATGCGGTTCTCGAATTTGCCAGCGCAACTTCAACCACCTTCAGCTCGTCGATCCCCTGCGCCAGGGTCTTCGTCACGCTGTCCAGATCTTCGGCGCATTCCTGTACCTTGGTCTCGACCGCCTCGTTGTGATCAAGGGTTTGTCTGGCAGGGAGAGTTGTCGCACCCGCTGCGATGGTTCTCTTCGTGCCTTCATTCGCCTGCGCCAAATCCTCGGCGCAGGCCTCGACCTTGGCCTTGACTTCATGACTTTGTTCGAGCGCCTGCTCCAGCGCGACGGGCGCCACCGGCGGCACCGGTGTGTCGGCGGTCGCCCGGGATAAGGGGCTTGGTTGAATCATTGCTTTGAGTCGATGCGGTTTCGAAGCTCCGTCTACAGGCGTTCGAGCGTCACGAGATCAATCGGCTTGGTGAGGCAGTCGTCAAACTCGCCGGGCGACCTGTGGCGTTGCCGAACAACGGCCTATTTCTTGGGAAGTTCCTCTGCCAGCCCCTTGGAGAGCGCAGCCCCCGCGGCGTTGCTCATCTCGACCGGCAGCACCGCCCCGTTCTCGAACATGAGTTGCACGCGCACCTTGCCAACGGTCTCCGAAGGCGTTGCCCCTGCTGCCAGACAGTCCAGCGCGGGCGCCGCGGCGCCGGGTGGCTGTTCGGTCTTGTCCAACAACGCGATGGCGACCGCGGGCGCAAGTTCCGTGGCGATGGCCACGTTGGTCGCCGACTTCTTGGCTCGTTTGTTGGCAGTCGACTTCGAGCGAACGGTCTTGGCACTGGGTGCCGCCTTCTTGGGCCGCTTCGATGGAGAGAGCGCAGCACGAGCGGAGGTTGTCATGGTTCACGTTCTCGGATTGAAGAACTAAATGATAGTCGCTGGACAGGACTGCGCTCCAGCGCTCAGCCGAGACGCAATGGTACGAAGACTCTCGTGAGGTTGAATGGTCGCGCCGACGCACGCGGGCTCGCCGCCTCCTCTGCGGTCCCGGCTTGCCGGCTGCGGCCCGAGCGGCCGGGCGTTTTGCTTGCCCAGCTCGAACTTTGGCTCTCTGATCGAACCGAAACCCAGCGCTGGCGCGGGTTGCGGCTCTTTTTTTGACTCAAGCTTGTAGCCATGCAAGTAACCGAATCGCGACGCGCACTTGCGTTCAGGGGAGTCTCAAAGTTCGGCTTAGGCTAGAGCCCCGCCGTGCCGGCCTGGCGCCCGCGGCCGGCGTCCTTGGCCCGGTACAACATCGCGTCGGCGCGCGACACCAGATCGCCCCAGCCGGTGGCCGGATCGGCACCGAATGCCACACCGACGCTGGCGCCGATGCTCAGCCGCACCGAGCCCAGGTCGAACGGCGCGCAGGCCGCGGCGATGACCTTGTCGGCCACCGCGTGCGCGTCGGCGCTGCCGCGCACGCCGGACAGCACGATCGCAAACTCGTCGCCACCGATGCGCGCCACCGCATCGGTCGGGCGCACCAGGCCGCGCAAGCGCTGCGCGAACAACTGCAACAGCTGGTCGCCGACAGGGTGGCCGTGCTGGTCGTTGACGGGCTTGAAATGGTCCAGGTCGATGCACAGCAGCGCCAGCATCGCGCCGCTGCCTTCGCCCAGCTTGCGTTCCAGATGCTCCTCGAAGCCGGCCCGGTTCAGCAGGCCGGTCAGGGCGTCGCTTTGGGTCAGCTGCAACAAGCGCAGCTGTTCCTGCTTGTGGCGCGTGATGTCCTGGGCAATGCCGACGAACCCGTCGATCCCGCCGCCGGCCAGCCGCAGCGGGATGTAGCTGACGGCAAGGTGCGGTGCGACGCTGCGGCCGGGGTAGTCGCGCTCGAAATGCACCGTCTCGCCGGCCAGCGCGCGCTGCACCCACGGCAGGGTGCGTTCATGGTCGGCAGGGCTCAGCACATCCTGGAGGCTGTGGCCGATGATGCGCTCGCGCGGCATGCCGCACCAGCGCTCGAAGGCGCCATTGACGAGCCGGTACCGGCTGTCCGCGCCGACCACCGCGACCATGTCGGGAATCGCCTCGGTGACCGACAGCAGGATCGCGCTCTGGCGCTCCAGCTGGTGCTTGGCTTCCGCCTCGTTCGAGATGTCGCGCATCACGGCCGAATAGCGATCGATGCGGCCGGCGCGATCCCGGTGCGCGATCACCATGTGGCTGACCGGCAGCTTGCGCCGGTTGGCCGCGTACACCGTGGTTTCGCCGACCCACACGCCGCCGTTCCTGACGGCCGGGACGATCACTTCGGCAAAGTGCCGGTTGGTCGCGGGCGTGTTGAACTCGCTGAAGTTGCGCTGCGCCAACGGCTCGTCGGGCGCCAGCCCGGCGGTGCGGCGCGCCGCCGGGTTCATGTAGGTGATGTTGCCCCGCGGGTCGGTTTGCACCACGGCGTCGGTGGTGTTGTCGAAGATCGCCGTCAGCTCGCGCAATGCCTGTTCCGCCGCGCTGCGATCGGTGATGTCGATACCGGTGGCGAAGAAGCCGCGAACCTCACCCGCCTCGTTGATGTCGGGGATCAGCTGGCTTTCGATGCGGCGCGTTTTCCCGTCCACCCGCTCCTCGTACTCGAAGCGCTGCGGCTGCCCGGACAACGCCCCCTGAAGCCGGGGCTCGACGATGGCGTCGGTGGCGCCGCCGGTCAGCTCGCTGCGGGTGCGCCCGAGGATTTGCGCGCGCTCGCGACCAAAGCGCTGGCAGTGAGCCTGGTTCACGAACTGGTAGCGCCTGTCCTTGTCGACATAGGCGATGCGCACCGGCAGGCTGTCGGTGATCAGGCGAACGAAGCGCTCGTTGTCGGCCAGGCGCTGCTGCAGCAGCTTGCGCTCGGTGATGTCCTGGAATGCGCCGATCAGCCGCACCGGTTCGCCGATTTCGAACTCCACCTCACCGACAGCGCGGACCCAGATCGCGCGGCCGGTGGCGGTCACCAACGGGAGTTCAAGGTCCCAGGGTTCACCGCGTTCCATGCCCACCTGCATGGCCTTCTCGATGACGGCGCGCGCCTCGGGCGCATAAAACGCGATTGCGCCCTCCAGCGTGGGCACGTGGTCGGGGCCGACCTCGTGGATGCGGCGGGTTTCGTCCGACCAGGTGATGACGCCGCTGGCCATGTCGAGCTGCCAGCCGCCCACGCCGGCAACCCGCCCGGTGCGCACCAGGAAGGTCTGGCTGGCGCGCAGCGCCAGTTCCGCACGTTTGCGATCGGTCACGTCGCGCCCCACGGAATGCAGCATCGGCTGCTGCCAGCTGTCGCGCTGCAGGCGGTTCGTCCAGGCCACCCAGCGCTCGGTGCCGTCGAAAGCCATCATGCGGTTTTCGCTCGAACGGCTGACGCCGCTGCGCACCACCTGGGCGATTCGGCGCCCGACGGCGTCGCGGTCGAAGGGTTCGACAAAATCGAGCAGGTTCTTGCCGATCATGTCGGCCGGGGTGCGGCCGAAGTGGCGCGCGTAGGCCGGGTTCACGTAGACCAGTTCACCGCCCGGTCGCGCCAGCGACACCAGTTCGGCCTGGATTTCGACGATGGCGCGGTGGCGCGCCTCGCTTTCGGCCAGCGCCTGCTCGAACTCGGAGCGCACCGACAGCGACTTGACGATCAGGTCGCGGCGCATTTCAAGTGCCTGGGTCGCAATCGCCGCCAAGGATTGCAGCATGCGCGCCTGCGTCTCGTCCAGTTGGCGCGCCTGGCGGTCGATGACACACAGCGTGCCGACCCGTTCGCCGCCCGACAGCACCAGCGGCGCGCCGGCGTAGAAGCGAATGTCGGGCGCGCCGGTCACCAGCGGGTTGGCGGCGAAGCGCGGGTCCAGCGTGGCGTCGGGGACTTCAAAGACCACATCCCGATGAATGGCGTGGGCACAAAACGCGATGTCGCGCGGTGTCTCGTTGACGCCGGCCAGACCGACATTCGCCTTGAACCATTGGCGCTCGTCGTCCACCAGGCTCAGCAACGCGATCGGCACACCGCAGACCTCGGAGGCCAGCCGTGCAATGCTGTCGAACACCGGCTCGGGCGCGCTGTCGAGCACGATGAGTTCGCGCAGCCTGGCCAGGCGATCGGCTTCATCTGCGGGCAGCGGCGCGCCGCCGCTCAACGGGCCGGTCGGCTTCACAAGGCGACGGTCCTTTGCAGCAACCAGGCGAGCGCCGCACCGCTCACCAGCGGCGTGAGGCGCTGGCGCACCGTGCCGTGATAGCCATTGAGCCAGTCGATTTCATCCTGCCGCATCAGGCTGCGTTCGATGCAACGGGTGTCGATGGGACACAGCGTGAGCGTCTCGAACTCCAGGAACTCGCCGAACTCGCCGGCCGCCGAGGTGGGTGCCGGCACGTTCAACACCAGGTTCTCGATCCGGATGCCCCATTGGCCATGGCGGTACAGGCCCGGTTCGATGCTCGTGATCATGCCGGGCTCCATCGCCATGTGCGGCTCGGTCAGCGCGCGCGAAATGCTTTGCGGGCCTTCGTGCACATTGAGAAAGTAGCCCACGCCGTGGCCGGTGCCGTGGCCGAAGTCCAGGCCATGCTCCCACAGCGGCGCGCGGGCGATGGCGTCGAGCATGGGCGACAGCGTGCCGCGCGGAAAGCGGGTGCGGCTCAGCGCGATCGTGCCCTTGAGCACCAGCGTGTAGTCGCGCTTGTGCGCGGCGCTGACGGTGCCGATCGGCCACACGCGGGTGATGTCGGTGGTGCCGCCCAGGTACTGGCCGCCGGAGTCGATCAGCAACAGGCCGCCGCCGTCGGCGCCGACCTCGATCACGGCGTGCGAGTCGGCCGTGGCGTGGTAGTGCGGCATCGCGCCGTTGGCGTTGAACGCGGCGATGGTGCCGAAGCTCAGGCCCTTGAAGCCGGGGCGCCGCGCGCGGGCGGCGCTCAAACGTTCGTCGATCGTCAGTTCGGTGATGCTCTGCAGCCCCAGCGAGTTCTCGAACCAGGCGTAGAACTCGCACATCGCGGCACCGTCCTGCACCATCGCTTCGCGCACATGCGCGGCTTCGAGCGCCGTCTTGCGGCTCTTGAAAAACGTGCTGGGGTTGACCGCTTCGATCACTTTCACGCCCACATTGGCGCGCAGGCCGAGCGTGACACGGCGCGGGTCGATCAGCAGCACCGCCGATTCAGGCAGCGCGCCGAGTGCGGCGGCGGCCTGGCCATAGGGCGCGATGTGCACGCCGTCTTCGGCCAGCACGGCTTGCAATGCGGCGTCGATCTTGGCGTCGGCCACGAACAGCGTCACGCGGCGCTCGTCCAGCAACGCGTGGGCCAGGAACACCGGGTTGTAGTTCACGTCGGCGCCGCGCAGGTTGAACAGCCAGGCGATGTCGTCCACGGTGGAAATGAAGTGGTGCGTCGCACCGGCAATCACCATGGCCTGGCGCACTTGCGCCAACTTGGAACGGCGCGGCACCGGCGCGTGCGGCGCGCAGTGCTCGTACACCGGCGCGGTGGGCAGGCCGGGCCGCTCGGGCCACACCTGGTCGAGCACATCGAAGTCGGTGCGCAGGCCGATGCCGCGCTTGTCGAGCGTGCCGCGCAGCAACTGCGCGGCGGCCAGGCCCAGCACGCTGCCGTCGACCCCCACCGTCTGGCCGGCGGCCACCGTGTCGGCCAGCCAGTCGACGTGCTGCATCGAGGTGCCGGACGCAATCTTGACCAGCGCGATGCCGCTGCCGGCCAGTTCGGCCTCGGCCTGGACCCAGTAGCGGCTGTCGGCAAACAGCGCGGCCTCGGCCAGCGTCACCACCAGCGTGCCCATCGACCCGCTGAAGCCCGACAACCACTGCCGCCCCTGCCAGCGCTCGGGCAGGTATTCGGACAGGTGCGGGTCGCTCGACGGCACCAGCACGGCCGCCACGGCGTGCGCCTTCAGCGCATCGCGAACTTTTTCGATGCGCAGGCGGAAAGGGGAGGTGCGGGTGTCCATGGGCAGGCTCCGATCAGGTCAGGCGCGCGCTTCGAGCCGAGTCGCGCGGCGATGGGGATTGCGGCCGATTCTAGGAGGCGGGAGGCAGTGCAATCGTCGGCGGCTGCGCAACCACCCGCGCATGCCGTTCATAAGTCCAGTAAGCCCAGGCCCAGTCGATGAACACGAACAGGCGGTTGCGAAACCCGATCAGGAAATAGATGTGCGCAAAGAGCCAGAACAACCAGGCCGGAAAGCCCGAAAAACGGACCGCCCCGAGCACCGGCAGTGCCAGGTCGACCACCGCGGCTTTGCGGCCGATGGTGGCGAGGTTGCCGTAGTCGACGTAGTGGAACGGCCGCGTGGGCAGCGAGCGCAGGCGCCGGAGCAGGTTAGCCGCAGCGGCGCGGCCCATCTGCTTGGCGCCGGGGCTCACGCCGGGAACCGGCGTCGGTTCGGCGCGGCCGTGGCGTGCGTGGCGTGCGTGGCGTGCGTGGCTCAGGGCGGCGGCCAGGTCGCCGATGACGCAGATTTCCGCGTGGCCCGCCAGCGACAGGTCGGGCTGCACCACCACCCTGCCGGCGCGGTCGAGCGTGGCGCCGGTGCTGGCCGCCAGCGCGCGGCCCAGCGGCGACGCGGCCACGCCGGCGGCCCAGATCACGGTCTTGCTGGGCAGCGTGTGGACCTGCACACCGCCCTCGCCCTGTTGTTCGTAGGTCACGCCGGCGGCATCGATGCCGGTGACCTTGCAGCCGAGGCGCACGTCGACATGGAGTCGGCGCAGCTGCTGGTGGGCCTTGGCCGACAGCGTGGGCACGAACGAGCCGAGCACCCGGTCCGAGCCTTCGATCAACACCACGTTCGTGCGCTGGGTGTCGATGCGGCGGAACTCGCGGGCCAGCGTGTGATGGGCGATTTCGCTCATCGTGCCCGCCATCTCGACCCCGGTGGGGCCGGCGCCGATCACGGCGAAGGTCATCCACGGTTCGCGCGCGCCGGCGTCCGCGCAGCGCTCGGCGCGCTCGAACGCGCCGATCACGCGGGCGCGGATGTTGAACGCGTCGGCCAGCGTCTTCAGGCCCGGCGCATGCGGGGCCCATTCGTCGTGGCCGAAGTAGCTGTGGGTGGCGCCGGCGGCGACGATCAGGTGGTCGTAGGGCAGGGTCTGGCTGTCATCGAGCAGCACATGTTTTGCTTTGGCGTCGAAGCCGATGACCTCGGCCTGCAGGATGGTCAGGTTGCCGCGCTTCATTTCGCGCCGCAGTGTGTGGCGTATCGGCGCGCTGATGGCCGGGGCGCTCAGGCCCGCGGTGGCCACCTGGTACAGCAGCGGCTGGAACAGGTGGTGGTTGGTGCGGTCCAGCAGCGTGATCTCGACCTCCGCCCGGGACAGCGCGCGCACCGCCTCCAGGCCGCCAAAGCCGCAGCCGACGATCAGCACGCGCGGCAGCATCCGAGTGTCCCTCATGCCGGCGTCGTGAGCTCGGCTGCGGGCGACAACAAGCGCCGCCGCACCATCTGGATGTGGCTGCGCAGCGAATACAGCTCGTCGGCGTAACTCAGCGGCACGGCAATCTGTTCGACGCGGTTGTCGATGTCCTGCAACTCTTTCAGCAGCTCGGCCTGGGGCCGCTTGCCCATCGCATCTTCGACGCCGCGCAACTGCGCGTACCAGCGGAAGATGCGCGAGCGGATGCGGAACTGGTACAGCGGCGGCACCACGCGCGACAGCGGCAGCAGGATGGCGATGATGGACACCAGCACCACCCACATGCGGTCGATCAGGTTCGACAGCCAGAACGGCAGGTAGCGCTGCAGCATCGGCGCGCCCTGGCGATAAAAGCGGTCAGCTTCCTTGGCCAGCGGCAGCTCGGTGTGGGCGGCGCTGGGGAAGTCGCCCTTGCGCTGAAACCAGCCCGGCTCGCCATGGATGGTGTGCGCCGCCTGCACGAACAGCTGGATCAAGGCCGGGTGGGTGCCCTCCTTGGCCACCAGCGTGGCGGTGGGGGCGACCAGGCGCACGTCGGCCGGTGGCATGTCGCGCGCCAGATCCACCACGCCACGCGGCAGCGTGGCCGGGCTCATGAACGGGAAACGGCGCGAGTAGGCCTCGGCCTGGGCAAAGTCGAACAGCCGGATGCCGGGCGTCTGCAACAACATCTGCACCATCAGCGACTCGGGCGCCGAGGCGAACACCAGCGCGTCGATCTCCGCCCCCAGCAGGCTCACCACCGCCGGGGTCTGGGCTTGCTGCAACAGCGTCAGCGTCTTGGGCGCGATGCCGTTGGCCTCGATCAGCCGGTTCATCAGGTGGGGCACGCCGCTGCCGGGGGCGCCGATGTTGAGCTTCCAGCCGGGCAACTGCGCCAGCGAGTTCAGGGTCGGTGTCTTGAGCAGGCGCTGGGCTGAATCCTCGCGGTAGAACAGCCACACCGGTTCATAGAACAGGCTGCCCAGCGAGACCAGGCCGGCGTTGGCGATGTCGTCCGCGCCCCGGTCCAGGTCGGCGCCGCCCTGCACAAACGCCAGGTCGACGCGCGATGACTCGTCGCGCAGCAGGGCCAGGTTTTCCGCCGTGCCCTGGGTGGCCTGCAGGTCGACCTGGATGCCACGCGACTTGAGCAGCGCCGCATAGCGTTTGCCGAATTCGGCGTACGCGCCTTGTTCCGGCCCGGTGGCCAGCACCACCTGTCTGGGCGGGGTCGGGTCCAGCACCCAGTAGGCCAGCACCAGCAACACCAGCGCCATCAACGCGAACGGGCCCGCGGTGACGAGCAGGTCGCGGGCGGAGAGCAGGGTGTTGCGCAGGACTTTGGGCATGGGGTCGGCGGTTCGGTTCAACAGGCCGCACGATACCGCGACCGCGCCGCGCGCTCCATCCCGCCCGTGCGGCGGCGAACCTGTGCCCTGTATGCTTTCGGCCCTCTGTGGACTCACCCCACGCCCACCCTCCCACCGATGCGCCTGCTCCTGGTCGAAGACGACCGCATGATCGGCGACAGCCTGCGCAGCGCGCTGCGGCTGGAGGGCCATGCGGTGGACTGGGTGCGCGATGTGGCGGCGGCGCACACCACGCTGGCCAGCGAACGATTCGACCTGGTGCTGCTCGACCTGGGTTTGCCGGCGGGAGGGGCACGCGCTGGCGGCGATCCGGCGGGCGATGGCCTGGACGTGCTGCGCACGCTGCGCGCCCGCGCCGACGCCACCCCGGTGATCGTGCTCACCGCGCGCGACGGGCGCGGCGACCGTGTGGCCG
Source organism: Methylibium sp. (assembly GCA_031415135.1). GTDB lineage: Bacteria > Pseudomonadota > Gammaproteobacteria > Burkholderiales > Burkholderiaceae_C > LGRD01. The sequence continues at coordinate 16,822 of JANORB010000165.1, read as the reverse complement.
GGCTGGACGCCGGCGCCGATGACTACCTGGTCAAGCCGTTCGAGCTGGACGAGTTGAACGCCCGCATCCGCGCCGTGCTGCGCCGCCACAGCGGCCGCGCGCAGCCGCTGCTGGCGCATGCCGGCGTGACGCTCGACCCGGCCACCCGGCAGGTCACCTTGAACGGCGCGCCGGTCATGCTGTCGGCGCGCGAATTTGCGGTGCTCGAAACATTGATGGTGCGTCCCGGCGCCTTGCTGTCGCGCGCGCAACTGGAAGACCGGTTGTACGGCTGGGGCGAAGAGATCGAGAGCAACGCCGTCTCGGTCTACATCCACCAGCTGCGCCGCAAGCTGGGGGCGGACTTCATTCGCAATGTGCGCGGGGTCGGTTACTTCGTCGCTGCCGCAGTGCCTTCGCCAGAGCCCGCGCCGCCGGCCCGGGACGAACCGGCATGAACTCGATTCGCGTGCGCCTGCTGCTGGCCTTGCTGGCCGCGCTGGCACTGGCCGCGGCGGTGATGGGCGCGGTGACCTATCGCAACGTGCTGGCCGAGACCGAGGCGCTGTTCGACTACCAGTTGCGGCAAATGGCGCTCTCGCTGCGCGACCAGGGCGAGATGCCGAACGAACAGGCCGACGCGCTGGCCGATGAGCAGTTGGATTTTGTCGTCCAGATCTGGACCGTCGATGGCCGGAGCATCTATGCCTCGCGCGCGCACAGCGCGTTGCCGGCGCGCGCCTTGCTGGGCCTGGCCGACGTGACCGTGCAGGGCCAGACCTGGCGCACCTTCAGCGTGGCCACGCGCGAGCGTGTGATCCAGGTCGCGCAGCCGCGCCTGATCCGCCAGCGCCTGGCGGCCGATGCGGCGCTGCGCAGCGTGGTGCCGCTGCTGCTGCTGGCGCCGCTGATGGCGCTGGCGATCTGGTGGTTGGCGGCGTTGACACTGGCGCCGCTGCGCCGTGTGGCCGCGCAGGTGCGCGAGCGCGACGAACAGTCGCTGCAAGCCCTGCCCACCGCGGGTCTGCCCGACGAAGTGGCGCCGCTGGTGAGCGCGCTCAACGCGCTGCTGCAGCGCCTGGGCCAGTCGCTCGACACCCAGCGCGCGTTTGTTTCGGAAGCCGCGCACGAGTTGCGTTCGCCGCTGACGGCGCTGAAGCTTCAATTGCAGTTGCTCACGCGCGCCACCGACGATGCCGGCCGGGCGCAGGCGGTGGCCACCCTGTCCACCGGCATAGACCGCGCCGCGCGGCTGGTCGAACAATTGCTGGCACTCGCGCGCAGCGACCCCGGTGCACCTGCGGCGGCAATGCAGCTGCTGGACCTGAGCGAAGTGGTGCGCCAGGCGGTGGCCGACAGCGTGCCCTTTGCCGAGTCGCGCGGCACCGAGTTCGAGCTGTTTGCCGACGCGCCGGTCACGATCACCGGCGACAGAGGCGCGCTGGCGATGCTGGCTCGCAACCTGGCCGACAACGCGGTGCGCTATTCACCCCGGGGCACGCGCGTGGAGTTGCGCGTTCATGGGGCCGATGGTGTGCCCACGCTGCAAGTGAACGACGCCGGTCCCGGCATTCCCGCGGCCGAGCGCGAGCGTGTGTTCGACCGCTTCTACCGCCGCGGCAGCACCCACGAACTCGGCGACGAGCAAGGCACCGGCCTCGGCCTGGCCATCGTGCGCAGCGTGGCCGAGCGGCATGGCGCCGAGGTGGCGCTGGATGATTCGCCGTTGGGCGGATTGCGGGTGACGGTGAGGTTTCGGGCGAGGGCTTGACGGTGCGCACGGGATGACGCCAGCGTCAGCCTCCCTCGATTCTGTCTCGCAACTCCGCTGGAATGTCCCGCTGCCCGTGCAGTACCAGCAGAACGTCCACGTGGTCTTCCCGCTCGACGTAGAAGACCAGATACGGAAACTTCTTCAGCGGCCAGAAGCGCAGGCCGGCGATGCCGAGTTCGGCCGCGTAGCGCAGCGCACCGGTCGCGGAGAAGTTGCGAATGTGGCGGTAGGCATCCTCCAGCGCGGCAACAAACCGCAAGGCGAGGGGCTCGCCACCTTCCCGCAGACAGTGGTCAACCGCCTCATCGATGTTCTGTGCCGCCGCCTGTCTGATGGCGACTGGCTTGGCCCTCATCGCACCGCTTGCTTGCGGATGCGCGCGCGCAGTTTGGCGAAGTAGTCCGGCCCCATCTCGGCCACCACGGGCGACGCCGCGGCCATCAGAAACAGTGCGCGCAACTGGCTGCGGTCTTGCTCCTTGCGGATCAGCTCACGCACGTACTCGCTGCTGGTGCCGTAGCCACGCTGCGCCACTTGCTCATCGACAAATGACTTCAAGGCTTCCGGCAGGGAAATGTTCATCGTGCTCATGGGTCGAATGGTAGCGGTGATGGCAAACTTTGGCAAAGTACCGCAGTGGAAACCCGTGCTGGAGGGCGAACGTTTTTGGGGCGGAAGGCACAGGTTGACGCTTGCGACGATGCGGAGAAGTACTCGTCTGTCTTCCTTGCCGGGGCGGCCAAAGAAGCAGGAATTGACAACCCTTCGGCAATTGTTCCGGCAACGTGCCTGGCGAAGGCGTCTTTCGGCTGTGCGTCGGGCTGAGGCTCACTCAGCGCGGTGACAACGCCATCGGGGATGGACGGGTGATTCAACGGTGCCCTAATTTTCGCTTAACCGTCGTCTAACCGAACCCTAATGCGCGGGCTCTATCTTCGGGTCCATGCGGAATGTTCCGCGACCATTTGACGAGGGACTCCCATGACGATCAAACCATTGAGCGCTGCGATGCTGGCCGCAGGACTTGTGGCGATGGGCACCGCCGGTGCTTTCGATTTTCCGCAACTGTTCAAGCGCGACAGCAAGGTGGCTGCCGCGCCAGGCGACAGCGCCGCTTCCCCGTCTGCCAGCACGGCACCCGCACCGGTGCCGATGCTGAACGCCCAGGGCCTGGTGCCCAACTACAGGGCCATCGTCAAGCAGGCGGGCCCGGCGGTGGTGGGGGTCACGGTCGAAGGCTTGCACAAGGCCTCGCTCGAAGAGCAAGGCCTGCCGCCGGGGGCCGAGAACGACCCGTTCTTCCAGTTTTTCCGCGGCATTCCCGGCATGGGCCAGCGCGGGCGCGGCAACCCGTCGGTGCCGTTTCGCGGCCAGGGCTCGGGCTTCATCATCAGCTCCGACGGCCTGATCCTGACCAACGCCCACGTGGTGCGCGAGGCCAAGGAAGTGACCGTGAAGCTGAGCGACCGGCGCGAATTCGCGGCCAAGGTGCTGGGCTCGGACCCGATCACCGACATCGCGGTGCTGCGCATCAACGCCAAGGACTTGCCGACCGTGCGGCTGGGCGACCCGAGGCAGCTCGAGGTGGGTGACCCGGTGCTGGCCATCGGCGCGCCGTACGGCCTGGAGCAGAGCGCCACGCAGGGCATCGTCAGCGCCAAGGGCCGCTCGCTCCCCGGCGACACGGTGGTGCCGTTCATCCAGACCGATGCGGCGGTGAACCCCGGCAACTCGGGCGGGCCGCTGTTCGACGGCAGCGGTGCGGTGGTCGGCATCAACGCGCAGATCTATTCGCAGTCGGGCGGCTTCCAGGGCTTGAGCTTTGCGATCCCGATCAACGTGGCGCTGAAGGTCAAGGACCAGATCGTGGCCACCGGCAAGGCCAGCCATGCGCGGCTGGGCGTGACCATCCAGGACCTGAACCAGTCGCTGGCGCAGTCGTTCGGGCTGGAGCGCCCGGACGGCGCGTTGATCGCGAACGTGGCGCCCGACAGTGCGGCGGCAGCGGCGGGATTGAAGTCGGGTGACGTGGTCACCGCGGTGAACGGCGAGGCCGTCACGCGCTCGGGCACGCTGTCCAGCCTGATCGGCATGTCGGCGCCGGGTGAGAAGGTCAAGCTCAAGGTGTGGCGCGACCGCGCGGCCCGGGACGTCGAGGTCAAGCTCGGTGCCGCCGATGGCGCTGGCGCTGGCGCGAAAGTGGCCGATGCCGAGGGCGCTGCGCAAGGCGGCCAGCTCGGCCTGTCGATGCGCGCGTTGACGCGCGAGGAACGGCGCGAGTCCAGGATCGACCAGGGGCTGGTGATCGAAAACGTGAGCGGTCCCGCGGCCCGCGCCGGCATCGAGCCGGGCGACGTGTTGCTGGCCATCAACGGCCGGCCGGTGCAGTCGATCGAGCAGGTGAAGGGCGTGCTGCAAGGCAAGCCCAAGAGCGTGGCCCTGCTGGTGCAACGCGACGGCGAGAAGATCTTCGTGCCGGTGAAACTCGGCTGACGCGCAACGCGCAAAGCACAACGCGCCCTCCGGGTGGCGGGCTGCCCTATGATGAATGTGCGGCGGGCTCCGGCCCGCCGCAGCGTTCTCAGGGCGGGGTGAAACTCCCCACCGGCGGTGATGGCGAAAGGGTCGCACAGATCGTTTTGCACAAGCCCGCGAGCGCCCGGCTTCCTGCGGAATTCGGGGTCAGCAGATTCGGTGTCAATCCGAAGCCGACGGTCACAGTCCGGATGAAAGAGAGCGCGTGGTTCGCGCTGCCGGCCGCGCAAGCGGTGCGGCAGCGTGTGCCCGTGCGCCCTGATTCTGGCAACACCTGTTCGAAGGACCACCATGAATCAGATTGACTCTCCAGCGCTTGCATCTTTCCGCATCTCAAGCCCATCACGCGCCGATCCGGGATGGCGCTTTGCCTTCCTCCACGCGCAGTGGCACGCCGATATCGTCGGTCGTGCGCGCGACGCGTTCCTGGCCGAGATGGCGCGCCACCGAATACCGCCGGCGGCGGTCGACTGCCTGGCCGTTGCGGGGGCGTTCGAGTTGCCGCTGCACGCGCGCAAGCTGGCCGATACCGGCCGCTTTGATGCCATCGTGGCGTGTGCGCTGGTGGTCGACGGCGGCATCTACCGGCACGAGTTTGTCGCCGATGCGGTCATCCAGGGCTTGATGCGGGTGCAGCTCGACAGCGGGGTGCCGGTGATCAGTGCGGTGCTGACGCCGAAGCACTATCACGAGCATGACGAACACCGCAGGTTTTTCGCTGAACACTTCGTGGTCAAGGGCACCGAGGCGGCGGCCGCGTGTTTGATGACCGTCGACAGCCTGCGCAAGATCGCTGCCTGAGCCGGTGGTTCAAGCCCGTGCCTGCGGCCGGATGCAGGCCACAGCGACAGGCCACAGCACCCGGCCAAAACGGGCGCACCGGTCTCAAAGATCGGTGCGCAGCTTCCAGATTTCCGGGAACAGCACGACGTCCAGCATCTTGCGCAGGTAGCCCACGCCCGAGGTGCCACCGGTGCCGCGCTTGAAGCCGATGATGCGTTCGACCGTCGTCACATGGCGGAAGCGCCACAGGCGGAACGCGTCTTCCAGGTCGGTGAGTTCTTCGCCCAATTGGTACAGGTCCCAGAAGCGCTCGGGGTCGCGGTAGACCTGCAACCAGGCTTGCTCGACCTCGTCGTTGCTCACATAGGCCTGGGTCCAGTCGCGTTCGGTGTGGCTGGTGGGCACGGGCAGGCCGCGGCGCGCCAGCAGGCGCAGCGATTCGTCGTACAGCGAGGGCGCGCGCCAGGTGGCTTCCACCAGCGCCAGGATGTCCGGCCGGTGCGCGTGGGGCTTGAGCATGGCGGCGTTCTTGTTGCCCAGCATGAACTCGATGCGCCGGTACTGCCAGCTCTGGAAGCCGCTGCTGCTGCTGAGGTACGGGCGGATGGCCGAGTACTCGGGCGGTGTCATCGTGGCCAGCACGTCCCAGGCGTGCACCAGCTGCTCCATGATCTTGCTGACGCGCGCCAGCATCTTGAACGCGCTGCCCAGCTTGTCTTGCGTCACGCACTGCACGGCGGCCGACAGTTCGTGCAGCAGCAGCTTCATCCACAGCTCGCTGGTCTGGTGCTGCACGATGAACAGCATCTCGTTGTGCTCGGGCGAGAGCGGGTGCTGCGCGCCCAGCACCTGGTCCAGGTGCAGGTAGTCGCCGTAGCTCATGTCCTGGCTGAAGTCGAGCTGCGCGCCTTCGTCAGCGACGATGTTTTCGGTGCTCGTCATGTCAGGTCACCGCGGCCCGCTGGCTGAAGCGCGCCTCGCGCCACTCGCCGTTTTGCAGCACCTGCGCCAGGTGCACCATCGCGTCCCACACATCCACGTAGCGCGTGTACAAGGGCGTGAAGCCGAAGCGCAGGATGTCGGGTGCCCGAAAGTCGCCGATCACGCCGCGCGCGATCAGCGCCTGCATGATGGCGTAGCCGCCGGTGGCGCGCGAGAAGCTGACCTGGCTGCCGCGCTGCGCGCTGTCGCGTGGCGTGAACAGCGTGAGTCCCTGCCCCAGGCAGTGCTCTTCGACGAGCGCGATGAACAGGTTCGTCAGCGCCACCGATTTGCCGCGCAGCGCCTCCATGCCGCCGTAGGCCTCGGCGGCCCAGAACACATCGAGCCCGCATTCGAGCGCGGCGAGCGACAACACCGGCGGCGTGCCGCAGACAAAACGCTGGATGCCCTTGGCCGGGTGGTAGTCGGTCTTGAATTCGAACGGGGCCGCGTGCCCCAGCCAGCCCGACAGCGGCTGGCGCATGTGCTGGCTGTCCATGGATTCGGTGTGCCACGGGTGGGCCCACACGAAGGCCGGCGCGCCGGGCCCGCCGTTCAGGTATTTGTCGCCGCAGCCGCCCGCGAAGTCGGCGGCCTCTTCCGGGGGCCCGTCGCCCTTGAGGTTGACGGGCACGGCGCCGGCCGAATGCGCCAGGTCCCACACCACCAGCGCGCCGGCGGCGTGGGCCGCGCGCGTCAGCCCGGGCATGTTGTGCATGCGGCCGGTGCGGTAGTTGACGTGGGTCAGCATCAGCACCGCGAGCTGATCGTCCAGGTGCGCCTCGATCTCGTCGGCGTCCACCAGCTTCAGCTCCAGGCCGTGCTCGCGCGCCAGGCTGTCGGCGATGTACAGGTCGGTGGGGAAGTTGCTGCGCTCGGACAGGATGATCCTGCGGTGCGACTCGTCGGCCTTGACCAGCGAGATGGCGGCGCTCAGCACCTTGTACAGGTTGACCGAGGTCGAATCGCCCACCACCACCTCGCCGGCCTCGGCACCGATCAGGCGCGCGATCTTGTCGCCCAGGCGGCGCGACAGGTCGATCCAGCCGGCAGTGTTCCAGCTGCGGATGAGACCGGTGCCCCATTCCTCCTGCACCACCTGCTGAATGCGCGCGGGCGCGGCCTTGGGGAGCACGCCGAGCGAATTGCCGTCGAGGTAGATCACGCCGTCGGGCAGCGTGAACTGATCGCGCAAGGGGCCGAGCTTGTCATTGGCGTCCAGCGCCAGGCAGTCTTTGCGGGTGGTCATCACAGCGCTTTCAGGGCAAGGCACGCAATACGGCGCGCACCGGTGAGGCATCGGCCGTCATCAGTTTCAGGGGCAGGGCAATCAATTCATAGTCGCCGGCGGGCACGTCGTCCAGCACCAGGTTCTCGAGCACGCGCAGGCCCAGTTTCAGCAATTGGTGGTGGCTCGGAAGCAGCTTGCTGTCGGCCGGGTCGACCGACTGGCTGTCGATGCCCACCAGCGTGACGCCCAGGCCGGCGAGCAGGCTGATCGAATCGGGCGCGAAGGCTGAAAAATCTGCCGACCACTGCGTTGGTGCGGTTTCGCAGGTTCGAACCAGCACCCGCGGCGGCAGGTCTTGCAGCGCGTGCCGCAAGTGCCGTGGTTCGACCAGCGCGCCGCAGCCGATCGCGTGGATCACGCGGCACGGCCCGAGATAGGGCAGCAGGTCGACCTGGCCGATGCTGGCAGCACCTTCGCCGTAGTGCAGCGGTGCGTCGGCATGGGCGCCGATGTGCGGCGACAGCGTGATGGCGCTGAGGTTGACCGGGCAGCCCGGGCCGATCGTTGCCGTCCACTGCTGCGAGTAGGCGGTGTCGCCCGGAAACAGCGGGCTGTCGGGCGAGATCGGCGGCGAGATGTCCCAGAGCTTTTTCATGGCAGCCGAGAAGGTAGCACCGCGTCGCCGCGCGTGGTGTCGGTTTTTTCGCACACCTTGCCCGGGTGGCCCGAATGGGCCTCGGTCGAACTCAGCCGATGCGGCCGAGCAGCAGGTACTCCATCAGCGCCTTCTGCGCGTGCAGCCGGTTCTCGGCCTCGTCCCACACCACCGACTGCGGCCCGTCGATCACGTCGGCGGCCACCTCTTCGCCGCGGTGCGCCGGCAGGCAATGCATGAACAGCGCATCGGGCTGGGCTGCGGCCATCATGGCGCGGTCGACGCACCAGTCGGCGAAGGCCAGCTTGCGCTCGGCGTTCTCGGCCTCAAAGCCCATGCTGGTCCACACATCGGTGGTCACCAGGTGCGCGCCTTGGCAGGCGTCCAGCGGGTGCTTGAAAACCTTGACGCAGCCGGTGTTGCTGACACCCGCCACGCGCGCGTCGATCTCGTAGCCGGTGGGCGTGCTCACGTGCAGCGTGAAACCAGGATGTCGGCCGCCTGCAGCCAGGTGTTGGCCATGTTGTTGCCGTCACCCACCCAGGCCACGACCTTGCCGGTGATGCTGCCGCGGTGTTCGATGTAGGTGAAGATGTCGGCCAGGATCTGGCACGGGTGGTATTCGTTGGTCAGGCCGTTGATCACCGGCACGCGCGAGCTGGCGGCAAAGCCTTCGAGCTTGGTCTGCTCGTAGGTGCGGATCATCACGATGTCGACCATGCGGCTGATCACCTTGGCCGTGTCTTCCACCGGCTCGGCGCGGCCCAGGTGGCTGTCGCCGGTGGTCAGGTGCACGACCGAGCCGCCCATCTGGTACATGCCGGCCTCAAAGCTCACGCGGGTGCGGGTGGAGGCCTTCTCGAAAATCATCGCCAAGGTGCGGTCCACCAGCGGCGTGTACTTCTCGTAGTTCTTGAAGCGCTTCTTGATGATGCCCATGCGCTCGAACAGATAGGCGTATTCCTCGGCGCGGAAGTCCTTGAACTGCAGGTAGTGCTTGATGAGACTCATGCCGGGTTTCATCGGCGGCTTCACGGCCGCGATTCGGCCAGGAACGTCTTGATCAGCGGGCACAGGATGGCGACGATCTGGCGCGCCTCGTCCAGGCCCAGGATCAACGGCGGCACCAGGCGGATCACCCGGTCCGCGGTGACGCTGAGCAGCAGGCCCGCCTCGGCGGCACGCCCGAGCAGGTCACCGCAGGGGCGGTCGAGTTCGATGCCGAGCATCAGGCCCTGGCCACGCACTTCGACGAAGCCGGCCACCCCGGCGAGTTCGGATTCCAGGCCGGCCTTGAGCACCGCGCCCACCGTGGCGGCGTTGGCCAGCAGGCCTTCTTCTTCCATGATGCGCAGCGTTTCGACACCTGCCCGCATGGCCAGCGGGTTGCCACCGAAGGTGCTGCCGTGGTTGCCGGGGCTGAAGATGCCCGCCGCCTTGGGCCCGCATACCACCGCGCCGACCGGCACGCCCGAACCCAGCCCCTTGGCCAGCGGCATCACGTCGGGCAGGATGCCGGCCCACTGGTGGGCAAACCATTTGCCGGTGCGGCCCAGGCCACACTGCACCTCGTCGAGCATCAGCAACCAGCCTTGCTCGTCGCAGATGCGGCGAATGGCTTGCAAGTAGCCGACCGTGGCCGGGTTGATGCCACCCTCGCCCTGGATCACCTCAAGGAAGATGGCCACGACATTGGGGTTGGTGCGCGCCACGTTCTCGATGAACGCCAAGTCGTTGAGCGCCACCCGCACGAAGCCTTCGACCAGGGGGCCGAAACCGGCCTGAACCTTGGGGTTGCCGGTGGCCGACAAGGTGGCGATGGAGCGGCCGTGAAAGGCTTTTTCGTAGACCACGATCTCGGGGCGGTCGATGCCCTTGTCGTGGCCGAACTTGCGGGCGAGTTTCAGCGCCGCCTCGTTGGCTTCAAGCCCGGTGCTGCAAAAGAAGACGTTGCTCAAGCCGGAGAGTTCGCACAGCTTGGCGGCCAGTTGTTCCTGCAGCGGCACCAGGTAGTAGTTGGAGCTGTGGATCAGCCGGCCGATCTGCTCTTGCAGCGCAGGCACCAGTTTCGGATGCGCGTGCCCCAGCGTGTTGACGGCGATGCCACCCAGCCCGTCCAGGTACTTCTTGCCCTCGGTGTCCCAGACCCAGCAGCCCCGGCCGTGCGACAACGCGATGGGCAGGCGCCCATAGGTCTTCATCACATGCGGTTCGAGGGAGACGGGCAGTCTGTCGGGAGCATTCATGGGCATTCCACCTAAAAAAACCGCAACACGCGCCGATTTGTCACGTCCTGCGCCCCCGAATTCTACGGGGCGCGTGGGAAGTGCCGATGTAGCCGGGATGAACGCGTCCCTCCACGGCATCGGTGCTGCTGCGCTGCAGCAAAACAGCGACACAATCCTTCTTTCGATTCGACGGCCCTTGTGGAACGACCATCCGCCATGGCCCACGCACACCCCCCGACCGCACCCCATGCCCGCGCCCAAACCCCGCGAACTCGTGATCAAGGGCGTCACGCTGGAGGGCAACACCTTCCGCCCCAGCGATTGGTCCGAGCGGCTGGCGGGTGCGATGTCATGCTTTCGGCCTGCGGGCGCTGCCGGCGGAATCGGTGCATTCATCGGCTATTCGCCTTACTGCGTTCCGCGCACGATCGAGGGCATCAAATGTGTCATCGTCAATGAGGCCTTGCGCGGCATCGAGCCGATGGCCTGGGACTTTGTGACGAACTTTGCGCGCGAAAACCGGCTCCAGGTGATTGCCGCGCCATCCACGCAGGGTTTGCCGGAGCAGGCCTGAGAGGCGCCGAGGCAAGAAAAAAGGCTCGCGATGCGAGCCTTTTCTACGTCGGCGCTGAAAAACGCTCAGGCAGCGAGCGCCTTGACCTTGGCCGACAACCGGCTCTTGTGGCGCGCGGCCTTGTTCTTGTGGAACAGGCCTTTGTCGGCGACCGAGTCGATCACGGTTTGGGCGGTCTTGTACAGGTCGGCTGCCTTGGCCTTGTCACCAGCGACAACCGCCTTCTGCACATTCTTGATGACGGTGCGGAACTTCGAACGCAGCGCGGTGTTGGCCGCGTTGAGCTTCACGTCCTGCCGCACGCGCTTCAAGCCGGAGGCGATGCGAACGGTCTTTTTCTTGGCTTTGGAGGTGGTGGCCATGCTGTAGCTGGTGTTGGGGTGGAACGAAGCCCGCAAGTATAGCATCCGCTCCCTGCAGGGCCTGCTCGTCTTCGGGGCGCCGCACGCCGCTCCCTATAATTGCGCTGACCCAAAGCCTTCCCTGAACCCGACTCGCGCGCGAGCCGTTCCTCGCTGCTCATGAACTTGCTGCGCGCCGCCTCCGTTGTTTCGTTGTTCACGCTGGCTTCGCGGGTGACGGGGCTGGCGCGCGAAATCATGGTGGCGTCGATGTTCGGCGCCGGCGCGTGGACCGATGCCTACAACGTGGCGTTCCGCATCCCCAACTTGCTGCGCCGGCTGTTCGGCGAAGGCGCGTTCTCGCAGGCTTTTGTGCCCATTCTTGCGGCAACCCGTTCGCGCGAGGGTGACGCCGCCACGCGGTCCTTGATCGACGCCGTGGCCACTGTGTTGTTCTGGGCCCTGGTCCTGACCTGCGCGCTGGGCGTGGTGGCGGCGCCGGTGATCGTGTGGCTGATGGCCTCGGGGCTGGAGCAATTCGAGCCGGCCGTGGTGATGACGCGCTGGATGTTCCCGTACATCGGTTTCATCTCGATGGTGTCGCTGTCGGCCGGGATTCTGAACACGTGGAAGCGTTTTGCCGTCCCGGCCGCCACGCCGCTGCTGCTGAACCTGTCGGTGATCGCCGCCGGTTGGTGGCTCGCGCCGTGGTTCGGCCGCTGGGGCCTGGAGCCGATCTACGCGCTGGCCGCGGGTGTGCTGGTGGGTGGGGTGCTGCAACTGGCGGTCCAGGTGCCGGCGCTGCGGCGTATCGGGGGCCTGCCGCACATTCGCCTTGCTCCGGCTTTGGTTCGCGCGGCGTGGGCGCACCCTGGTGTGTCGCGCATCCTGTCGCAGATGGCGCCGGCGCTGCTGGGCGTGTCGGTGGCCCATGTTTCGCACATCATCAACACGCAGATCGCCTCGCATGTGGCGGTGGGCGCGGTGTCGTGGCTGGTGTATGCGGATCGCCTGATGGAGTTTCCGACCGCGTTGCTCGGCGTGGCGCTGGGGGTGATCCTGCTGCCGCAGCTTTCCGCCGCGCAGGCCAGGGACGACGCCGCCACCTATTCCGGTTTGCTGGACTGGGGGCTGCGCCTGGTGCTGTTGCTGGCGCTGCCGTGCGCGGTGGCGCTGGTGGTCTTCCCGAAAGCGCTGGTGGCGGTGCTGTTTCACTATGGCCAATTCGATGCGCTCGCCGTGCAGATGACGACCACGGCGTTGATGGGCTATGGCGTCGGCCTGATGGGCCTGGTGGGCGTGAAGATCCTCGCGCCCGGCTTCTACGCGCGGCAGGACATTCGCACGCCCGTCAAGATCGCCGTGGCCGTGCTGGTGTTGACGCAATTGATGAACCTGGTGTTTGTTCCGTACATCGGCCACGCCGGCCTGGCGTTGTCGATCGGCCTCGGTGCGGTGATCAACGCGACGTGGCTGTTCGTCGGCCTGCGGCGCTGCGGCGCCTACGTTCCGCTGCCGGGTTGGGGCGCGTTTTTCCTGCGGGTGCTGCTGGCATCGGTGTTGCTGGGCGGGTTGCTGGCCTGGGGCGCCCAGGCCATCGACTGGATCGGACTTCGCGAGCGCCCCTGGGTGCGGATCAGCTGGCTCGCGGCGTTCCTCGGTGGGGCCGCCGTGCTGTATTTCGGCACGCTGATCGCGACGGGTTTGAAACTGCGCCAGTTTGCCCGCCGAAGCTAAACTGCTTGCATGGCCGCGCCTTTGCAGTTTGAGCCACCCACCGCGCTCGAATACTTCGCCACCCTGGTGGCCGAAGACGCCAGCCTGTCGCTGACCGAAGCGGCTGCGGCCATCGCGCAAGACGATTTCCCGCAGCTCGACACCCAGGCCGTGCTGGCAGAGATCGACATGCTCGCGGCCAAGCTCAAGCGCCGGATTCCGCCCGACGCCGTGCCGGTGCAGCGCCTGCGCTGGTTGAACCGCTTCTTCTTCCAGGACATGGGCTTCGCCGGCAACGTCAACAACTACTACGACCCGCGCAACAGCTACCTGCACAGCGTGCTCAGCACCCGGCGTGGGATTCCCATCACGCTGGCCGTTTTGTACATCGAGTTGGCGACCCAGATCGGGCTGATGGCCCGGGGCGTCTCGTTCCCCGGGCACTTCCTCATCAAGCTGCGCATGCCCGAAGGCGAGGTCGTGGTGGATCCGTTCACCGGGCATTCTCTGTCGCGTGAGCAGCTCGACGAACTGCTGGCGCCGTACAAGCGCACGCGTGGGCTGCTGGGCGACTTCGATGCCCCGCTGGGGCTGTTCTTGCAGGCGGCACCCGCGCGCGACGTGCTCGCCCGCATGCTGCGCAATTTGAAGGAAATCCACCGCGCCGCCGAAGACTGGCCGCGCCTGCTGGCGGTGATGGACCGCCTGGTGGTGCTGCTCCCGCAGGCCTGGGAGGAGCGGCGCGACCGCGGCTTGACGCGCGCCGAACTCGGCTTGGACGAATCAGCCGCCACGGACCTGGCGGCCTATCTGGCCAACGCACATGGCGCGGACGATCACGCCGCCATCAGTGAACGCCTGGCCGGCATGGGCGGGCCGGGGCCGGCGCGCCTGCATTGACCGCCGGGCGAGACGGCCGGCCGGGGGAGCGGGCCCGTAGAATCCGCGCAGCCTTGCGCCGGTGCTCCCGCACCGCATTGCCTTTGGCGCGGCCGCCCGTCACCCATGAAGTTCAACACCGCTCAACGCCAATCCTTGACCTGGCTCGCGCTTGGCGTGCTGGGGCTGGGTGCGATCTGGCTGCTGGCGCCGGTGCTGACCCCTTTTCTGGTGGGCGCGGTGTTGGCCTACGTGCTGCACCCGGCGGTGGAACGGCTGGTGGGGTTGCGCACGCCGCGCGTTCTGGCCGTGGTGCTGGTGGAGTTGACCGGCATCCTGATGTTGCTGGCGCTGGTGCTGCTGATCGTGCCGATCATGTCCAAGGAACTGCCCTTGCTGCGGGAGCAGATCCCGTTGCTGGCCGACCGGTTGAACAAGGGGCTGGCGCCCTGGCTGGCCCAGTACGGCATCAACGTGGCGCTGGACACCGCCAGCATCAAGACCTTCGTGCTCAAGTACCTGGACGCGAACCTCGAAGAGTGGCTGGCGACGGTGCTGAGTTCGGCGCGCATCGGCGGCAGCATCTTGCTGGCCATCATCGGCAATGCCATCCTGGTGCCGGTGGTGCTGTTCTACCTGTTGATGGACTGGCCGAACCTGGTGCAGCGGGTGCGCGAGATGGTGCCTCCGCGCATGCGCGACGGCGTCGAAGGGTTCGTTCAGGAGTGCGACACCGTGCTGGGCCAGTACCTGCGCGGTCAACTCCTGGTGATGTTGATCCTGGCCGCTTTCTACAGCATCGGGTTGGCGCTGTTCGGCTTCGATCTGGCCCTGCCGGTCGGGGTGTTCACCGGCCTGGCCATGTTCATCCCGTATGTCGGCTTCGGCATCGGCCTGGTGCTGGCGTTGCTGGCCGGGCTGCTGCAGTTCGCCAGCTGGTACGGGGTGGTCGCGGTGGCGGTGGTGTACGGCATCGGGCAGGTGGGCGAGAGCCTGTACCTCACGCCGCGCCTGGTCGGCGAGCGCATCGGCATGAATCCGTTGATGGTGATCTTCGCGCTGTTGGCGTTCGGCCACCTGTTCGGCTTTGTCGGGGTGCTGATCGCCTTGCCGCTGAGCGCGGTGCTGGTGGTGGCGGTTCGGCGTCTGCGCGTGCTGTACCTGGAAAGTCAGCTGTACCGCGGATGAGGCAGATTCCGCTGCCCATGGGCACCGAGCCGTTGCGCTCGTTCGACAACTTCGTGCCGGGCGGCAATGCGCCGGCCCTGGCCCACCTTGCAGCGCTTTCGTCCGCCAGTGCGCCGGTCTACCTGTGGGGTGCCGAGGGCACCGGCAAGACGCACCTGCTGCAGGCGCTGGCGCAGCGCTTCCAGCAGCGCGGCGCGCGCGCCGGCTGGTTCAGCGCCGCCGATCCGGCGCCCTGGGTGCACGACGAGCACTGGGGCCTGATCGTGCTGGACGAATGCGACCACTTCGACGCGGGCCAGCAGCAGGCTGCGTTCGCGCTGTTCGTGCAAGGCGCGACCCAGGGTGCCGCGGTGGTGGCGGCCGGCCGGGTGCCGCCGGTCGACCTGGCCTTGCGAGAGGATTTGCGCACCCGCCTCGGCTGGGGCCATGTGTTCGCGCTGCAACCGTTGAACGATGCCGGCGTGCGCGCGGCGCTGCGCCGCGAGGCCGACCACCGAGGCGTGTTTCTCTCCGACGAGGTCGTGGACCACCTGCTCACACGCTTCGCGCGCGACCTCAAGCACCTGATGGCGATGCTCGACCGCCTGGACGGTTTTTCGCTGTCCACCCAACGCGCCATCACGGTGCCCATGCTCAAACAAATGCTGGTGGAAGAGGGTGATTCATGACGGGCGTGGTCCAGAACAACCTGTGCCTGTTCGATCTGGACGACACCCTGCTGCCGCTTGATTCGGACCATGCCTGGGGCGAGTTCGTGATCCGCCTGGGCTGGGTCGACGAAGCCGATTTCCGGCGCCGCAACAACGCGTTCCATGCCCAGTACCAGGCCGGCCGCCTCGACATCCACGCCTATGTCAAGTTCGCCACCGAACCGCTGCGCCGGCGCAGCCTGGCCCAGATCGGCGCAGCCCACGCCCGATTCATGCATGAGGTGATCACGCCGAACCTGCGTCCGCAGGCACTCGCGCTGGTGCGCGAACACCAGGCCCGCGGCGACTGGGTGGCGCTGGTCACGGCCACCAACGAATTCGTCACCGCTCCGATCGCCCGCGCATTCGGGATTGCCGAATTGCTGGCGGTGCGGCTGGAACGGGGGCCTGGGGGTACCATCACCGGCTGCATCGCCGGCACGCCGAGCTACCGGGACGGCAAGGTCAGCCGGGTCGAGGAATGGCTGGCCCAGCGCGGTGCGGGCTGGCGAGACTTTTCCCGGATCAGCGTCTACAGCGATTCGACCAACGACCTGCCGCTGCTGGAGCGTGCGACCGATCCGGTGGCGACCAATCCCACTGCAACGCTGGAAGCCATGGCACATGAACGCGGCTGGCGAATTTTGAAACTGTTCGAATGATCAAGAAATTCATCGAGAAGCTGTTGGGTTCGCCCGGGAAGGCGGGCGCCGCAGCCGCGGGCAAGCGCGTCGAAGTGCTCAAGAGCGAGCACGGCATCGACAAGGGCCTGGTCGACGAGCGCGCGGTCAAGGTGGTCAGCACGCTGGCCGATGCGGGCTTTGAGGCCTACATCGTCGGCGGTGCGGTGCGCGACCTGCTGGTCGGTCTGAGGCCGAAGGACTTCGATGTGGCCACCAATGCCACGCCCGAGCAGGTCAAGGGGCTGTTCCGGCGCGCCTTCATCATCGGCCGGCGCTTTCGCATCGTGCATGTGGTGTTCGGGCGTGGCCGGCAGGACCGCGGCTTGAGCGAAGTGATCGAGGTCTCCACCTTTCGCGCCGTGATGGACGCCGCCGCGGCCGAGCAGGTCACTGGCAACGAGAAGACTTCAAAGGGCGAGCTTGCGGGCAAGACGCGGGTTGTCGATGCCGAGGGCCGGGTCTTGCGCGACAACGTGTGGGGCCCGCAGATCGAAGACGCCGCGCGGCGCGACTTCACCGTCAACGCGATGTACTACGACCCGGTGCGCGAGATCGTGGTCGACTACCACGGCGGCATCAAGGACGC
>JANORB010000164.1:0-3886 GCA_031415135.1 Methylibium sp. | reverse complement strand
ACTCCCTCGCCCTCTGGGAGAGGGTGGGGGTGAGGGCTCGCAAAACACCATCGTGCCCGGCGCAGCCCCTCACCCCAACCCTCTCCCCAAAGGGGCGAGGGAGCAAGTACGGTCGCGGCAGAAAAACTCTCACTCTCTCAGTTCGCAACTCAGTTCACAAAATTGACGGGCAGGCCCGGCACATCGAGGTCCAGCGCCAGCACGCAGCCGGCCAGCGGCTGCACCAGCAGCTCGCCGGGGGGGCGGTTTTCGCGCGCGCTGGTGATGTACAGCGTCTTCAAGCCGGGCCCGCCGAAACACGGCATGGTCGGGCAGCGCACCGGCAGCGCCACCTCGCGCAGCAACTCTCCTTCGGGAGACAAACGCAGCAGGCGCTGGCCTTCGAACATCGCGACCCAGTAAGCGCCCTCCACGTCGACGGCGGCGCCATCCGGTCGACCGCCGTAATCTTCGAGCCGGGCGCCGGGGTTTTTCAACGGGAAACTCGCAAACACCCGGCGCCCGCTGATCTCGCCGCTGGCGGGCTCGAAGTCGAACGCGTAGACCGTGTGCGCCTTGGTGTCCGACCAGTACATGGTGCGGCCGTTGGGGCTCCACGCCAGGCCATTGCTGACCGTGATGCCTTCGGCCCGGCGCTCCAGTCGGCCGGCGCTGAAACAATGCAGTGACGCCAGCGCCGGATCGCGCGGCTCGTAGATCGTGCCGACCCAGAAGCGCCCTTGCGGGTCGCACTTGCCATCGTTGAAGCGCTCGCTGGCCGTGTCGTAGGGCGGCTCGGCCAGCCGTGTGCGGGCGCCGGTGGCCGGGTCGAAGCGCCACAGCCCGTCGCGCATCGCCAGCAGCACATGGCCGCCGAGCATGGGCGCGCAACTGGCCACGTCGGTCTCGAAGTCCCAGTGCGCCAATGCGCCGCTGGCCGGGTCGAATCGTTGCAGCTTGCGCCCCGCAATATCGCAGTAGTACAGCACCTGCTCGCGCGGGTGCCACATCGGCGATTCGCCCAGCAGCGATTGCCTGGCCACCGCCACACGCACCTCGGAGCTGGCGCCGCCGGCCATCAGACCACCGCGATGTCGAGCTTCATCCACGCGTCCATGGTCTCGCCCGGCCGCACCGTGCGCAGGCCATGCGCGGCGGGGTCGGCCATGTGGATGGCGTTGGAGACATGGCTCACCGGCTCGACGCAGAAGTAGTCCTTGTCCTGCGGCGTGAACACCACCAGGTAGGGCAGCGACGAACTGAGTTGCAGCGAGAACTTCTCGTCGCGAATGCGGGCCGGGCCGCGCCAGCCTTCGAAGCAGTTGTCGAAGTCCAGGTGCGCCACATCGCTGTCGATGCCCGTCTGCGCCACCCTGCGCACCGGCAGCTGCGTGGCGTCCGAATCCCAGCGGTCGGACAGCTCGATGTGCAGCCGGCTGCGTTCGCGTTTGGGGAAGTACGGGTGCCACCCCAGGCCGGCCGGCTGCGCCACGGGCGCGGTGTTGGTGAGCACCATCTGCACGTTCATCGACTGCGGCGTGAGGGTGAAATACTGGCTGGCCTCGAAGTCGAACGGCCAGTGCGCATCGGCGCTGTGGCGGTAGCGCAGCACCACCTCGACGGTGCTGGACGACACGATCTCCCACTCGCGCAGCCAGCCCACGCCATGCAGCGAATGCGGGTTGTCCTCGAAGTTCGGTTGGGTCGTGTACTCGTGCCCCTTCCAGCGAAAGTGGCGGTAGCCCAGCCGGTTGGAATAGGGCACCAGCGGGTAGCTGCCCGAGGCGCGCGATGTGGCCAGCGCGGCCGGCTCGACGCTGCGAAGAATCGGCGTGTCGCGGTGCCACAGGCCGGCAATGCTGCCGCCCAGGTCGGGGCGCAACGCCAGGCGCAAGGCACCGGCATGCAGTTCAAACGATGGCGTGGCGGTTCCGGTCATGTCGCTTCCGAGGCTGTGGGCTGGCTGCGCCGAATGCGCCGGTCGGCGCCACCCTCGCAGGTGCGCCATCCTAAGCCCGTCCTCACCAACCGGCCGGCAGCACGTCGCGCATCGCCACCGCCTGGCCGGTGGCGATGCTGCGCTGCGCGGCCAGGCCGGTGGCCACGCTGCGCAAGCCTTCTTCCAGCGTCACCTCGGCCGGCAGGCCGTTGCGCAGCGCATGCGCGAACCTCTGGTGCTCGATGAACGATGCGCCGAAGTGCTGGCCGGCGTATTTGATGTTCGTGTCCCAGACCCGGCGCACCGACACGCCGCGGCCGCTGCCGGAAGGCTCGCCCCAGACCTTGCGCGTGCCCCAGTCTTCGCGCCGGCCGTGGCGCAAGGTCAGCGCGGGCAGCAGCGATTCGAGCTTGCCTTCGTCGCCGACGATCGTGATGTGTTCGTTGTCGACCGAGTTCTCGGCAAACATGCACAGGTCGAGCAGCGCGCGCGCGCCGCTCGGGTATTCGACGATCACGTAGGCGCTGTCCAGGATGTCGGGCGTGCGGCCCTCGTACTGTTCGTCGAGGTGGTTCACGCGCTGCGCGCCAGAGGCGAACACGCGGGTCGGCCGCTCGCCCAGCACCAGGTCCATCAGGTTGAAGTAGTGGCAGCACTTCTCGACCAGCGTGCCGCCGGTGTTGGCGGAAAAGCGGTTCCAGTCACCGACCTTCGGATAAAACGGCTCGCGGTGTTCCCGAATCGCCACCTGGTGCAGCCGGCCCACCGCACCGGCATGCGCCAGGCGGATCATCTCGGCCACCGGCGGCATGTAGCGGTATTCCTGCGCCACCCACACCAGCGCCTGGCGGCCCTCGGCTTGTCTCATCATCTCGATGCCGTCGTCGATGCGGGTGACCAGCGGCTTTTCGATCAGGATGTGCAGGTCGGTCTTCAACGCCTCGCGCATCATCTCGATGTGTGTGAAGTTCGGCGTCGAAATCACCACCGCGTCGCACAGGCCGCTGGCCAGCAGGTCAACGGCGTTGTCGAACACCTGCGGGGCTTGTGCGGCATCGGCCAGCAGGGCCAGCGCGGCGTCCATGCTGGCGCCATGCGGGTCGGCAAGGGCCGTGACCTGCGTGCCGTCCAGCGCCAAGATGTTCTCGATGTGTTCGCGGCCCATGCTGCCGCAGCCGATCAGGCCATACCGAATTTTCTGGATCTTCTGCGCCATCGCCTCAACCTTTCAATCCACCTTGCGTCAGCCCGCCCACCACGCGCTCCTGGAACACGGCAATCAGGATGCAGACTGGCACGATGGCGATGATGAGGGCTGCCGAAATGATCGGCCAGGGGAAGGAGAACTCGCCCTGATAGAGCGTGATGCCAACCGGCAATGTGCGTGAGGCGACGCGTGGCGAAAGTGTGAGCGCCAGCAGGAACTCGTCCCAGGCATTGACGAATGACAGGATGCCTGCCGTGAACACGCCGGGCGCCGCCAGTGGCACGACCACATGCCAGAGCGCGCCCAGCCTTGTGCAGCCATCGATCATGGCAGCGGTCTCCAGATCACGCGGGATGTCCTGAAAGAACGAGATCAGCACCAGCGTGCAGACCGGCATGGAGAGCACCGCATAGGGAAAGATCAGTGCCCACCATGTGTTCAGCATCGAGAGATCGCGCATCACCGAGAACAGCGGCACCATCAGCGAGATCAGCGGAAACATTGCAACAGCCAGCAGGCCAGAGAGGATCAGGTTCGGGGCCGGCAGTTTCAGTCTGACCAGTGCATAGGCAGCCAGCGCCGAGACCACGACGCAGAGGATGGTCGAGAGCACCGCCACGGCAAAGCTGTTCCACAGGAACAGCAGGATCGGTTGATCGGTGAAGACACGCACGAAGTTGTTCAGCGTCGGTGCGCTCGGCCAGATCGTGATCGGCAGCCGCATCAGTTCGGCTTCGGTCTTTAGCGAGGTGAAAAGAATC
>JANORB010000163.1:0-11734 GCA_031415135.1 Methylibium sp. | reverse complement strand
GACACACCATGTTTGGCGATGTTCGACGCCGCCTTGGCCGGATCCCATATGAAATCCAACTGGGCGCCGCTCATTGGCCGCCTGTGCGCGCCTGATCATCCAACGCGTTCATAAGACATTCCTTCGATGGCGGCGCGTTCGGCCAGCACCGGCGCATCCCCAGCTTCATGGTATCGGAATTGGATCGGATCGAGATCACCGCGGTCAGAGAATCGTCTGGACCGCGTTTGGGGGGCGATTGGCGGACTACTTTGCAACCCAGCCCACATTGCCGCCATTGCCCAGCGGCGACACCACCGCCGGGTCGATCCGGTTGAGTGCGTACACCGGTGTCTGCGTGTAGTTCGGCCCCCCGAACACGATGCCCTCGACCGCACCCTTGACAGAGTTGGCGATCACCGACACATGCCCAATCGGGTTCGGCGCACTCGCCGCGAACCGGATGCCGGTTTCCCAAGCCCCGTCGCCCTTGACCGTCACATCGTTGTCGCGCACCGAGATGCCGTCCACGTTGGACGATTCAGACCGCACGAAGATGCCTGCCGCGCAAAGCCCCGTGGCCACCACCATGTTCCCCTGGATCGCCACATCGTCGCTCGACAGGCATTGGATGCCACGGCCCGCGCGGGTCAGGCACATATTGCCGGCCACGAGCGCGCGCGACACCTGGCGCTGGTTCACCTCGCTCAACGACAGCACCGCCTCGGTGGCCGCGCACTCGTTCACCAGCAGGTTGCCGCTGACCAGCAGCGACTCGCCGCCGCGTTGCACCTGCAGCGGAACGCGGTTCTTGGTCCCCACGTCGGGCACCACCACCACGTTGTTCTGCACAGTGAGCTGGTCCACGTCGGTGCAGAACACCGGGCCGCCCAGCACGATGTTGTCGGTGAACTTGCAGCGCAGCAGCGGGCTCGCCCCGCCGATGCCGCTCAGGCTCACGGCCACCGAGGCGTTGGTGTGGTTGATGAGGCAGCCCTGGATCACCAAGTCCGTCGGCGAGTCTGATCCGGACGGCTCGAAGTCGATGTCCTGGTCCGACACCGTCGCGTCGAACATGCAGTGGCTGACGACGATCTGCTCCAGCGCGCGCTGAATGCCCAGCCCCGAGCGCTTGTTGGCCTGGAACAGGCAGTTCGTGATGCGCACGCGCTTGACGTTCTTGCCAACCGCGTCCCGGCCCAGCAGACGCACGCCGTCGCCAAAGCAGTCGCGCAGGATGCAGCGGTCGATCAGCAGGTCTTCGGTGCCGCCCTCCACCTCGACGCCGTGCGATTGTTCGTCGGGGCTGGTCAGGCCCAGGCGGTTGCCGTCGACTACCAGGTCCGAGAAGGTCACCCGCCGGCAGTCGTTGCGCAGGATGAAGACGTGCCAGTCGCCGGTGGTGGCGCTCGTGTCCATGAGCTTCAGCACCGACTTCGGCCCTTCGCCCATGACCACGAAGTCCCGCGCGCTGTTCAGGTCCAGCGACCATCGGCCGCCGGGTGTTGTGACGCGGGAGACGCGGTAGGTTCCGGCGGGGAAGAAGATGCCGCCCTTGTTGTGGGCGACAGCTTCGTCGATGGCGGATTGGATGGCGGCACGGTCATCTGAGATGCCGTTTCCGGAAGCGCCAAAATCTTTCACGTCGTTCAACGCGTAGATACTCCATCAGCTTATTGATCTGTCGGAATTCACCGCAAACTGGAGAACAGGTCCAGCAAACTGACGCCGCTCGCTTTAGGGTTGCCGAACGCCACTCGGTTTTGCTAGCCACTGCTCGGCGGAGCGGCGGGGGGGAATTGACGCAGCACCATGAATGCTTCGGGACAGCCATATCCGTACCGGAATGTCAAGTACGCGGCGGATAGGAGAATTGCCAACAGGCGCCAAAGGATTCACCAAAAGGATGGCGGTTGAACTTGAGTCGCATGGG
Source organism: Methylibium sp. (assembly GCA_031415135.1). Lineage (GTDB taxonomy): Bacteria > Pseudomonadota > Gammaproteobacteria > Burkholderiales > Burkholderiaceae_C > LGRD01. The sequence goes on along the minus strand of JANORB010000163.1, from coordinate 9,822 downwards.
CGGAAGCGCACTTTTAATGTTCTCCTTGTTGAGCCTGACCCAGACCCCAAAGTGGTACACAGAAACATTGGGGATGAGGTATACGGCCTTTTCCAGTAGTTCAATGCGTCGAAAAATAGCGACGACGGTTCGGAACCTTTCAGCCGGTCAGCGTGAAGGATGCAAACATGAACGGTTAGTCGATTGGTCAGCATCGTGATCTGCACTCGGAGTGGCCGCAAACGCTACCAGCCTCACGAAGCGTCGGGACAGTGTTCTCCAAGCCTGAATACCGTGAAGCCGGCCCGCGATAGCCAAACGCAAGTTCATGATTAGTTCCCCAACAACTGGGTAGATCATGACTGAGCCCAAGACTCGAGAGAAGTGGCCTCCACCAGCCCTGGACATGCCGCAGAATGCGGACGAGACTGCCCAAGAGATCAAGCGCCTGCACGTCGAGAAGGTGCGCTTCGAATTTCTTGGAATGCGCTTTCGAACGCTTTTGCTTTTGGCTGGCATCTTCTGGTTGGCATGGTCGTCGCTCAGCTGATCTGTAGCTTCTGCTTTCCGGCTGCAACTCAGCATCCTGAATACGCACCAAGAGATGCTCACCGCGCGCGTGCGCCGCTGGCGCGGTCAATTCGTTCGGAACTTGGTGGTTCATGGGGCAAGTATCAGCTCCCGCTGACGAAGGAGCGGCGCAGCGTCGGCCCCATCGACAGTGAACTTTCGGCGATGCTCCGACACGTAGTACACCAAGTTCGTGGCCGGTCCACGTATCTCGCGTGACCCACCGCCGAGGTAAAGCAAAATGGTTCCCCGAATGACCTTAGGGTTCGGCGGCAGAGATGAGGTAGGAGCACGTTGGCGGCGCCTGACCGGCTGGCCACAACAAGCGCTATTCACTTGCCCCTCCATCAGTCTGCCCATCGATTGAGCCGCCAAGCATGCGTTCGGAAATGGAGACGGCTCCGGATACCGCCAACACTACAATTGCTGTCTGCCAGTGCCATTCAAACAGCGCTGAGACGATCAGAACGCTCACCCAAACGCTCATGCAATGAAAGCACGTGACAAGCCGAACGAGGCCAGCCGCTGCCGCGATCCGTCGCAAACGCGTCGCCAATTCGAACGGACCGCTGTCGTAGCACACGAACGCAGTGATGCGCCAAGTGGCGAGTGCGCAGAGCAAGAGCCAAACCGGCGAACTTTCGGTGGGAAGAGGTTGCATGTTCTTGTTGAGAAGTCAGTTGTCCCCGATGACGAGCGCGGCTCACGTAAACAGAGCGAGCATGCAACCGAACTCCAATCAAGCGCAGGCGCCAGCTGGCGGACAAGGGCCAGTTACGGTCCAACCAAACGGCCATGTAAGGTAGAGAATTGTTGCGCCCGCAAACTTGCACTGGAGGGTGGCATTGATGCCGAGGCCGTACGAACAACCGCTCCCGGCAGGCGTTCGGCTAACCCCGGCCACTGCCGTGATGGTCGCGACACAACTTGCGCATACGCTGAATCCGACGATAGTTGCGCACGCTTGGGCGTACCCCTGACCCCAAGCGGTGGCACCACAGCAGTTGATCTTGTAGCCAACGTTTACGCCCACGTCGAACGAAATGCTTGCAAGCGTTACCGTCTTGGTGCACATTCGGTCCCAGTCATTCCACTTGGGGCACCAGTACCTGATCCTTACGCTCAATGACAACGAGCGGGCGAAGTGCTTGGTAAACGAGCCTTGCTTCAGCGGCCCATCGCACAGACCCGCAATTGGCGTAACGATTCGAGGCAAATCAATTACGCGTTCAGCGACGGCAACAAACGATGCGGTCACTTTCGACTTTGCCGTGAATTTCACAGCATCGTCATCGCCCGCTGCACTCTTCGCTATTCTCAACACCGCATTGAGCGTCGCTTTGTTGGCATTCAACTCCTGCACGAACTGGTCGAGATCGGCCGGCTTCACACTTTGGCCGCTCGCTGCAAATGCTGCCTGGGCTTGGTTCACGTGGTTCTTCCACACCTTCTCGGTTTCTTGGAGATCACGTCCGCTTGCCTTTCGGCGCTTGTACTCCGCCTGCATCCGCATGTACCCAATAGTCGACAGTGCAGAATACAAGCTGCCAAATAGTGCCTTGTCGTCCAAGTCTTGTTTCATCAGCTCGGCCAGCGCAACGTCGCTTTCGGCAACCGCCCGCAGTTTCGCGAAGTTCGCCCGCGTTGGGCTTACCGCCTCAATCTTCACTTCTGGGTTCCGCGGTGCTACCGGCACAGGCTGGCTCTCCTGCCAACGCTTCATCGTTGCCCGCGCTGCTGCAGCACCTGGTGCTGCCCGTTTCGGGAAGACGGTCTTGATTTCTTTTGCGCTTGGCAGATCAGAAATGCTGCGCATCTGCTCGGGCGAGAACTGAACTAGCGGTGTCACACCAGTGGCCATAAATTCCTCCAAGTTTGAAATGTGTGTTTCTCTCTAACACGTACCACCGAGCCAGTCGCTCAGTTCTCGAATACGCGTCTGCAACACTCGACTCCGAAGCAGCGTTTAGGCGCATCGTTCGCTTTTCCTTTTGCCTATCACGAACGCAACGTTCGATATAAAAGATGCCCGTCGTCGGTCCTGTGCGCCTCGATTTGTCCGCGCTCGACCAAGGTTTTCAGCGCCTCGATCACGTCGTGCGTCGATTCGACGTAGCGTTGTTGAGGTATCCACCACTGGCAAACTCCTTCGGCGGTGTCGCACGCGTTGGGGCACGACGCCAGGTAGCGCAAGATCGTCGCAGCCAATTGGTCGCTGAGGGCACGATCTCTTTGCACTTGCTTGCAGCCTTGAGCAGACGCGTTTGCATTTGCAATGCGTAAACCGTGCCAACCGCGCAACCTGCGCTAAGGCATTGATTTCATTGGTAGACGCGCAGCACCGTCGATGCCGCCTGTGCGGCGATCGACACAGGGAATGCGAGGGGCGCAGCCGCGGCTCTACGGCGTGAAACCTGCCTGTGTGCAATTGCACACAGGCCGTGTGCCGATCTACACAGCCAGCGCTCGGGCGCGCCAGTGCGCCGCGGCGGCACGCGCCTGCGGCAACCCGCGATCGTCGGCTTCGCGCAGCAGTTCATCGGCACACAGAAGCAACTGCGACTTGTCTCCGCGTGCGTACAGCCATTCGGCCCGAGCCTCCAGCGCCACAATCACGACGTAGCCGATCTCGTTGCGGCGCGCTTGTTCGATCAGAGGCTGCGGGTCGTCACATTCGTGGCCGCGGCCCAGGCGCACCATGGCCGTCGTGATGAGCGCAGGCAGCTTGGCGGCGAACATGAACGGCCCGGCGTCCTTCAGCGCACGTTGCGCCTGTCGCGCAGCGTCGAGCGCGGCGGCAGCATCGCCCCGGTCCAGATGACACGACGCGAGCCAGACGCCTGCAGACGGACGCCAGCGGTCGTTGTGGGCATCGACAGGCAGGCGCAGCACGGCCTCGAAGTGCTCGATCGCGGTGTCGAACCGGCGCAAGGTCGCATGCACGACGCCGATGCCGATGTTGCAGGGCACGGCGTACCAGAACAGGTCTGTCTGGCGCGACAAAGTGAGGCAGCGCTCGAAGTGCTGGCGCGCGGCCTCGGGCTCGCCCATGCCGTGCCCGCCCACTCGTATCCAGCCTTTCAAGACGTTCCAGGCGCATTCGAAGAACAACTGCGCCGTCGTCTGGGCGCGCGCAAAGGCTTGATCCAGCAGCGTGTCGGCGCGTGCCGGACGGGCATTCATACCGGCGCATTGCGCCAGGCCGAACAGCGCCTTGGTCTGCGCTGCCGCGATGGCAAAGCTGGCAGGGTCGCCAACCCCCATCACGGCTTCAAAGTGGGTTCGTGCAGCGCGGTTGCGCTCGCGCATCCATTCGACGTCGCCCAGCCAGCAATGCGCCGCTGCGATCGCGTCCTCGGCCTTCGCAGCGCAGGCGAGTTCGAGGGCGCGGCCCAGCACGCCGAGCGCATCTTCCAGACGGTGGTGCCGTTGAAGCAACACGCCCAGTTCGATGTGCAGGCGCAGCGACGTAGCGTACGCGGCGTCGCCGCTGCCCGCCGCGGCCGGGCCAGCCTGGTGGCTCTGGGCCAGTGCGATGGCGCTGCGCAGGTCGGCCTCTGCCTCGGCGGCGGCGCCCAGCATGCTGCGCACGGCTCCGCGCTTTTCGAGCAACGCCATCTGCGCACCCGCCGCGCCGCCGTCAGGCGGGCCGGATTCAAAGCTCAAGGCCCGGGTGTACAGCGTTTCGGCGCGGCGCAACTCGAACATGCCGCGCGCGGCATCGCCCGCCAGCGCGAACTGTTCTCGGGCGAGCGCATCCTGGCCCGCATGCTGCGCGTGGGCGGCCACCACGGCGTGCTCCGGTGCGGCCTTGCGCTGCGCGGCCTGGTCCAGCAGGGCATGTGCCGCGCGGCCATGCAAGGTGCTGCCCATCGCCGCTGAAAGAGAGGCGCCGATGGCCTCGCGCAGCTTGTCGTGTGCAAACAGGTAGCGGCCCTGCTCGCGGTCTTCGACGAGCCAGCCGGCCGACATGAGGGCTTCGAGCGCTTCAAGCGCAATGTGGCGTTCCTGCCTTGCAACGCGGCAAAGCACGTCGAAGACGGCGCTCTGTTCGAGCACCGCTGCGGCTTCGAGCAGCCGCAGCGCATCGTGGGAGAGATGCCGCGCGCGGCGCAGCACCGCGTCGAGGATGCCCGGCGGCAGGATGCGGACCCCGCCCACCACGCCCACTCCGTCTTGCGCGAGCATCGGCTCGTCGCCCGCGCCCAGATTCGCCTGCATCAGCTCGCGCAGATAGAACGGATTGCCGGCGCTCTCCCGTACGAGCCAGTCCACCTGCCTGGCGTCGATTGCCTGGTGGGCATGGACTTGCGCGACGATGCTCTCCACCTCCTCGGGCTTCAGGCGCCCCAACTCCAGGCGGCTGGTGTGTTGAAGCGCCTGCAGCGCGTGCACCAGTCTCTCGGCGTTCGGACTGCGCGCGATCTCGTCGCGGCGCAACGTTGCCCAGACAGCGTAGTGGTTCCGCGACGCGGCCTCGGCCACTGCAAACAGGGTCACGGCGCTGGCCTCGTCGAGCCAATGCGCATCGTCGATGCACAGGATCAGGCGTTGCCGGGCGCCGGCGGCCCCGCACAGGGCGACGAGTGCCGCGCGCAGGTGCGCTTGCCGCAGGCCGGCATCGGTCTCCGAGAGTTGCGCCAGCGGCTCCAGCCGGGCGGCGCACCAGGGCACCAGCGCGGCCAGTTCAGCGCGCGAGATGTTGTCCAGTGTTTGCAGCTCGTCGTCGTTTGCCAGAGCCACGAGCCGATCGATGAGCTGGCTCAGTGCCCCGTACGCGATGCCGGACTCGATTTCGTGACACTTCAACAACAGCGCCGCTGCGCCCTCGGTTGACGCCGCGCACGCGGCCTCTTCGACCAGGCGGCTCTTGCCGATACCCGGCTCACCCAAGATCAGCACCAGGCAACCAGGGGCACCGGGCCGGCCGGACCGGGTGACGAGCGCGTCCAGCTCAGCGCCCCGACCGACAAAGGGCAACCCCGGAAAGTAGGTGGATGCCAGCGAAGCCACCAGACCGCTGTGCGCGGCCAGCGCAGGCGGCACTGCTGGCTGCCCTGCACCCGACTCCAGCGCATAACCACGCCGAGGCACCGTTTTGACTTTCGCCGCAGCCTCGCGGCCAAGCGCACGCCGAATCTCGACGACGCACTGCACAAGGCTGTCGTCGGTGACCCGCACGCCCTTCCAGACGGCCTCTGCGAGGGCCTTGCGGGTGAGCACATTCCCTTCGTGCCGCGCGAGTTCGAGCAGCACGTCCAGCGCCTGCCGGCGTAACAACACGCGCTGGCCACGCGAATCGAAGAGATCTCCACGCTGCAGGTCGATCGTGAAGCTGCCCAACGCAATCACATCACGCTGCTGCCGCAGGCTGTCGTTCATCGGATTCCCTCTCGGCGCTGCTCTTTGGGACGCGGGCCACTCACGCCTGCGCCTATCGCACTTCTTTCGGGGAACTTTCGCCACTCGTTCGTGACGGCGTGTACCGATGGTTACATGATTGGGAGGTCGGGGCAAGCCTGCAAGCAGCAAGGTGTGCGCTGATCGCTCACGGACAGCAGGCCCAACTGGAATCAGCTTGGTGCTTCTTCCGGAGCACCCATCGAACAAGAACAACGGGAAGGCCATTGACATGGCAGACACCGGCGTCGATTCTCAGTTGGCCCGCAACTTTGTCGGCGGGTCGCCGGCCCTCAAAGAGGCGATGGCGTTGATCTGCCGGTTTGCGCCGCTGCGGGCGCCGGTGCTGATCGTCGGCGAGACGGGGACGGGCAAGGAGCTTGCCGCGCATGCCATCCACTACCTCAGCGAGCGCCGGGCGGGTGCGTTCATTCCCGTCAATTGCGGCGCGCTGCCCGAGGCGCTCATCGAAAGTGAGTTGTTCGGTCACGCACGCGGGGCGTTCACCGACGCGTCGCACGCGCGTTGCGGGCTCATTCGCCAGGCGGCGGGCGGGACGCTGTTTCTGGACGAGGTCGAGGCGCTGCCGCACCGCGGGCAAGTCAGCCTGCTGCGCTTTATGCAGGATGCGTCGTTCCGCTCGGTCGGGGAGGAGCAGACACGCCATGCCGACGTGCGAGTCGTGGCGGCCTCCAATGTGAGGCTGCGCGACCTCGTCAAGCGGGGTGAATTTCGCGAGGACCTGCTGTTTCGGCTCGACGTGCTGTCAATCGACCTGCCACCGTTGAGAGACCGAATCTCGGACCTGGCCATGCTGGTCCCGCACTTTCTGGAGAAGGCGGCGCTGACGGCGGGCGGCGATCGCAAGTGTCTTTGCGCAGAAGCGCTGGAGCTGTTGGCTCGGCACTCCTGGCCGGGCAACGTGCGCGAGCTGGAGCACGTGCTGCTGCGGGCGCACTTGCTGCGCGCGGGATCGAACATCGAGGCAGACGATATCCGCAAGGCGTCGCCATCGCTGGGCCGGCTGGGGGGCGCGAACTCCACGCTGGACCGATTGGGCCTGCGCCAGCAGAAGATGCTCGCCATCGTTGACGTAGAGCGCCGGTTCGTCGAACGAGCACTGGCGCAAACCAGCGGCAACATCAGCGCTGCGGCCCGGCTGTGCGGCATCGAACGGGCGGCATTCAGCCGGATGGCAAAGCGGCTCGCGACAATCGGCTCGGCGCTCACAGAGTCTTGACCGGCAGGTTCGACGCTTCCGCCTCGAACCGGTGACAATCACGCCTCTCCGTCGCGCCTCGATGCGTGGCGTGCCGTGTTCACCACTTCCGCAGACACCGACACCATGGCTCAGTACGTCTTACCGAAACACCTGCACGCCTTCGGCGTCCTCCTTTCGTTGCACTCACGGAGGGCCCTGTAACCATGGCGCAGTATGTTTTCACGATGAACCGCGTGGGCAAGATCGTTCCGCCCAAGCGCCAGATTCTCAAGAACATTTCTCTCAGCTTCTTTCCCGGCGCCAAGATCGGCATGCTGGGGACGAACGGTTCGGGCAAGAGCACCTTGCTCAAGATCATGGCTGGCGTGGACACGGACATCGAAGGCGAGGCCACGCCGATGCCCGGCCTGAAGATCGGCTACCTGCCGCAAGAGCCGGTGATGCGGCCCGACCAGACCGTGCGCGAATCGGTCGAAGAAGGCATCGGCGGTGTGCTGGCCGCGAAGAAGCGGCTCGACGAGGTCTACGCCGAATATGCGGACGCGGACGCCGACTTCGACAAACTCGCCGCCGAGCAGGGTGAGCTCGAATCCATCATCGCCGCGGCCGGCTCCGAGAACACCGACTTGCAGTTAGAGCTGGCCGCTGACGCGCTGCGCCTGCCGCCCTGGGAGGCGGTGGTCGGCCAACTCTCGGGGGGTGAAAAACGCCGCGTGGCGTTGTGCCGGCTGTTGCTGAGCAAGCCCGACATGCTGCTGCTCGACGAGCCCACCAACCACCTGGACGCCGAAAGCGTCGACTGGCTCGAGCAGTTCCTCGCGCGCTTCCCCGGCACCGTGGTGGCGATCACCCACGACCGCTACTTCCTCGACAACGCGGCCGAGTGGATTCTGGAGCTCGACCGCGGCTCCGGCATCCCGTGGAAGGGCAACTACTCCACCTGGCTGGACCAGAAAGAGCAGCGCCTGGAGCAGGAACAGAAGACCGAAGACGCGCGCACCAAGGCGATGAAAAAGGAGCTGGAGTGGGTGCGCCAGAACCCCAAGGGTCGCCAGGCCAAGAGCAAGGCGCGCCTGGCGCGCTTCGAGGAACTGAGCGACATCGACTACCAAAAGCGCAACGAGACCAACGAGATTTTCATTCCGGTGGCCGACCGCCTGGGCCACGAGGTGCTGGAGTTCATCAACGTCAGCAAAGGCTACGGCGACCGGGTGCTGATCGACGACCTGAGCTTCAAGGTGCCGGCCGGCGCCATCGTCGGCATCATCGGCCCCAACGGCGCGGGCAAGTCCACGCTGTTCCGCATGATTGCCGGCAAGGAAAAGCCCGACAGCGGCACCGTCAAGATCGGCCCGACCGTGAAGATGGCGTTTGTCGACCAGAGCCGCGAATCTCTGGAGGCCGACAAGACGGTGTGGCAAGACGTGTCGGGCGGGCTGGACAACATCATCGTCGGCAAGTTCGTGATGCCCTCGCGCGCCTACATCGGCCGCTTCAACTTCAAGGGCAACGACCAACAAAAACTGGTGGGCAGCCTGTCCGGCGGCGAGCGCGGGCGCCTGCACCTGGCCAAGACGCTGGCGCAGGGCGGCAACGTGCTGATGCTCGACGAGCCGAGCAACGACCTCGACGTGGAGACGCTGCGCGCGCTCGAAGACGCGCTGCTCGAATTTGCCGGCAGCATCATGGTCATCAGCCACGACCGCTGGTTTCTCGACCGCATCGCCAGCCACATCCTGGCCTGCGAAGGCGACTCGAAGTGGGTCTTCTTCGACGGCAACTACCAAGAGTACGAGGCCGACAAGAAGAGGCGCCTGGGCGAAGAGGGCGCGCGGCCGAAGCGGGTGCGGTTCAAGGCGTTGAAGTAGCGGGGTCCGTGGTCGGCTTGCGGGGCAGTTCAAGCCAGACTAGACTTGGTCTACTTTCACCCTGCATGTGGAACCCGCCCATGGACGCCGTCAACATCTACGAAGCCAAGACCCGCCTCTCCCAACTGGTCGACAAAGCCGCGGCCGGGGAAGACGTGGTGGTCAGCCGCAACGGCAAGCCGCTCGTGCGCATCACGCAGTTGGCGGGCACCCGGCGCCGCATCAAGTTCGGCGTTCTCAAGGGCCGGGTGAGCCTATCGCCGGACTTCAACGCGCCGTTGCCCGACGAGGTGCTGGCCGGCTTCGAAGGCCGCTGATGCGGCTCTTGCTTGACACGCACATCTTCCTGTGGGCGGTTGCTGGCAGCCCGTTGCTCAAGGCCGCGACTCGCCGGCTTATCGAGTCGGCCGACGAGGTCTACGTGTCGGCGGCATCCCTGTGGGAAGTGGCCATCAAGGCGCGTCTTGGCAAGATCGAAGCCGATCCGGACGAACTTGTCGCCGCCATCGAGCTGAGCGGCTTCATCGAGTTGCCGGTACGGGCGTCGCACGCCGCCGCGGTGGCCAGGTTGGCAATGCACCACAACGACCCGTTCGATCGCCTGCTGGTCGCGCAGGCCATCGCCGAGCCGCTCAAGCTGTTGACGGCCGACGCCGTGCTGGCGCGCTACAGCGAGCTCGTTGTGCCGGCCCTCAGAGGCTGAGAGTTTTTTGAATTGACTCCCTCGCCCTCTGGGAGAGGGTGGGGGTGAGGGCTCGCAAAACACCATCGTGCCCGGCGCAG